>DATJUC010000114.1:0-2877 GCA_035502675.1 Candidatus Acidiferrales bacterium
GTTTGGGTCCCCCGGACTTCATCTCTTTGCTCCTGACAACAACGAAGCGCGGGACCTGCCCACGCTTTCTGATCTCAACCGGACCCCATCGTACCGAAAATGACGACGGGCCGCAAGCCCACGTGGCTTAACGGCCCCCCGTTTCTCTTATGTCCTATGCGAACGTAGCGCGAGCATAGACCGGTTGACGTCCGGCGGCCGTCGGCGCGTGCGCCGCGTTATTGCGCGTGTTCGCGAGCCATGTGGCCCGGCGGATCCTGCGGGTCCAAGCCGCCCCTCCCTGGTCGCGAAGCGACCATTCTTACGCACGGTCCGGGTCGCGCCCGGACGTTTTTGCATCGCTTTCTCTGATGCACTTCTATTGTAGTCCGCTAAAAGTCGCACTTCAAGCGGGAATCGACCATTCTAAGGCGACGGAGCGGGCGGCCCGGCGAACGGCACCAATGCGTGCTGCGTGCAACTGATATGCGCGTTCTCTTCCACGATCGGCGCTAAGACACCGCCGGGCAATCCACCAGCATGAATTTCGATGCCGCCGGAGACGTTGTTCGTCATCGTGCCCTGCTTGAACGCAGGCTGCGATGCCGATGGAAAACGCAGCATCCAACCGTCGCAAATCAAGAGCGGGCCTTCGCGATGCGTGCCGGTCACCCACATCACGTCGCGCGAATCGCTTCCGGCGCCGCGCTCCGTGTACATGTATTTCGTGCGAGCAACGACGTCCGGCGGCGGCGTCGGTTCCGTCGATCCGACCGACACGTTTCCGTGTTGCTCGTACGTCTGATACTTCACCGGATTGTTATTGCCGAGCAGATCTTGCAGCTTGCTGTTGATGTCGGGCGCCGTGCTTTTCGGCTTCGACGCCGGCGGCTTGGGCGACGGCGGAGCCTGCGGCGCTTTCACGCGGCCGGGCGCCGGCGCATGGCCGTTGTTCCCGGCCTTCGCGCCGGGCTTCGGACCGCTGGGACCGGGCGTCGCCTGCGGTCCGTGTTGCGTCGACTGCGGCGCTGAGGTGATCGTTGGGGCGGGCACACCCGGCGTCTTTGCCGGTGACGTGGTCGGTTGATCGTGCGGCAGCTCGGCCACGGTCGCGACCGCGGTCGGCCGTGGTTGCGCGGCAGGCGTCGCCGTGGCGCGAGCGGTTGCCGCCGGCGCCGGCGGAGCGGGGCTGGACGGATGCTGCGTAGGGGGAGCGGTGGGAGCCGGAGTAGCCGGCAGCGGCGTGGAGGTCGGCGCGGCGCTCGGTTGCGGCGTCGCCGAAGGACGCGCCGAGGGCGTCACCTCCGCAACGCGAAGCGGCGCAATCGTCGGCTGCGGCGTGACCTTTACGGCCGGTGTTTCGGGAGCAGGCCGAATGTCGACTGCCGGCACCGTCGGCTGCGGATTGGGCTGCGGGGTTTGTTGCGGTAACGGGCTCGGATTGGGCGAGGCGCTTGGTACGTTCATCGCCAGCTCGTGCTGCTGCGGCGGATGCGGTTGCGTTTTCGGATGCACCAGCGGCGCGTGATGAACCTCGGGCGCGACGTGCGGCACGTTCGGCACGGGCTGCACCGGGTGCTGCGGCGCGGGAACGGTTGCGACCACCGGCGCCGCGCGTTCGAGCGTTACCAGCGTACCGCCCGAGACGGATTCGCTTGCGCCTTCCTCCGACGAGCTCGAAACAAGCGAAAACAAGAATGCAGCAAGAATTGCATGCAAGACAAGCGAGACGAGGTAGCTCCCCGCGAGTCGTTCGCGCCGGCGTGGGTCACGCGGATCGCGTTTGAGCATGCGCTGCGTTAATGCGCTCAAGGCAGCGCAGGAGCCTGCTGGCGGCGGCGCGCATTCAGCACGCTTCCATGGAACACGTATTACAAAAGCGCACCAAGATCGTCGCGACCATCGGACCTGCATCGCGCGACGCCGCCGTGATGCGATCGCTCTTCGTCTCGGGCGCAAACGTCATTCGCCTCAATTTTTCGCACGGCACGACGAACGACCACGCCGAAGTCATCGCGACCGCGCGCAGTCTCGCAGAAGAACTCGGCATCCACATCGCCATATTGCAAGACCTGCCGGGTCCGAAAGTCCGCACCGGCAAGTTGCGCGACGATCTGCCGACCGTGCGGCTCGAACGCGGCAATCCTTTCGTGTTGACGACGGACGACGTACCGGGCGACGAGACGCGCATCAGCGTGCAATACAAAGATTTACCGAGCGACGTAGCGATCGGTAACCGCATTTATTTGCAAGACGGCCAGATCACGTTACGCATCAACAGCAAAAGCGCGACGCAGATCGACACGACGGTCGAATACGGCGGCGAACTTCGCTCGACGCAAGGCATCAACTATCCCGACGGAACGCTGAACATTCCATCCGTAACCGAGCGCGATCTCGAATTGCTCGCCTTCGGGCTCGAGCAAGAGGTCGACTATGTCGCCGTCTCGTTCGTGCGCTCGGCCGAAGACATCAAGCGCGTGCGCGCGTTCATGAACGATCGCGGCAAGAACATTCCGATCATCGCGAAGATCGAGAAGCACGAAGCACTCGAGGATCTCGACAACATCGTCGAGGCCGTCGACGGCGTGATGGTCGCGCGCGGCGACTTAGGCATCGAGATTCCGCTCGAGCAAGTTCCGCTCGTTCAAAAGGCGATCATCGCCAAATGCAATCGCGCGAGCAAGCCGGTCATCACGGCCACGCAGATGCTCGAGTCGATGACGTTCGCCTCGAAGCCGACGCGGGCGGAGGTCACCGACGTCGCCAACGCGATTCTCGACGGCACCGATGCGGTGATGCTCTCGGGCGAAACGGCTCGCGGTCAATTTCCCACCGAAGCCGTACGCACGATGGCCGAGATCGCTCGCGAAGTCGAGAAAAATTATCCGCACAACA
>DATJUC010000115.1:0-31389 GCA_035502675.1 Candidatus Acidiferrales bacterium
TTTCTCGAGCTCGGCAGCGGCAGCGCCGTCAAGACGCGGCTGCTCATCGGCGAGGCGCTGCGCGTTCAGGACAAGCTGCGCTACGTGCCGATCGACATCTCGAAGGAAGCGCTGCGCAGCTCGTCGCTGGCGTTGGTCGACGCGTTCGCAGGTTTGTCGATTCGCGCGTACGCGGGCGATTATTTCGACGTCTTGGCGCACAAAGGTCTGCGTCGCGAGCTCGATCGCAAGGTGCTCGCGATGTTCATGGGATCCAACATCGGCAACTACGAGCCCGACGAGGCGTCGCGGCTGCTTTCGCTGCTCGGCCGAGTGCTGCGTCCCGGCGACGGACTGCTGCTGGGAACCGACCTCAAGAAGGATCGTGCGACGCTCGAACTCGCCTACGACGACCCGGTCGGCGTGACGGCGGCGTTCGACCGGAACGTGTTGGCGCGGATCAATCGCGATCTGGGCGCGGATTTCGACCCGCGCAACTTCGCGCACGTCGTCCGCTACGACGAAGAGCGCGGCGCGGTGTGTTCGTTCTTGGAAGCGCGGGCCGCGGCCACGGTCGAAATGCGAGGCGCGACCGTCGCGTTTGCGGCCGGCGAGCGCTTGCAAACGGAGTCGTCGTATAAATTCTCCGACGACGACGTTGCGGCGCTCGGAACGCAGGCGGGGTTTACCCTAAAGACGACGTGGCACGATCGCGCGCGGCGGTTCAGCGTTCACCTGCTGGTTCGCAGCTGAAGCTCGGCGGCGACCCGATTCCGACGGGCCAAAACGCCGCGACCGTCGCCGTCGACGGCCGGACCGTCGCGCTGACCAATCTCAACAAGATCTTTTTCGCCGAGCTGGGCCTCACCAAGGGCGATCTGCTGCGTTACTACGCGCGGATCGCGCCGGCGCTGCTGCCGCACGTCGCCGGCCGCCCGATGGTGATGAAGCGCTATCCCAACGGGGCGGCGGGCGATTTTTTCTTCATGAAGCGGGCGCCGTCGCCGCGCCCGCAATGGATTCGCACGTGCGCCGTCGAGCATCGGTCCGGAAACGTGATCGATTTCCCGGTCATCGACGACGTGCCGTCGCTGCTCTGGCTGATCAACCTTGGCTGCATCGATCTCAACCCGTGGTACGCGCCCTGCGACGATACCAACCGCCCCGACTATCTCCACCTGGATCTCGACCCGTTCGGCGCTTCGTTCTCGGCCGTCCGCGAGGCGGCGCTGATCGTGCGCGACGTCTTTACGTCGCTGGGAATGACGCCCTACGCCAAGACGACCGGCAGCAAAGGCATTCACGTGTACGTGGCGATCGCTCGGGCGCTGACGCAGCACGAAGTGTGGGAGGTCGCCAAAGCGCTCTCGCACGCAATCGCGCAGGCGCACCCCGACTTGCTGATCGTGGAATACCGCGTGGCCAAGCGCCGGCCCGATCGCGTGCTGCTGGACTACAATCAGAACTCGTTCGGCCGCACGCTGGCTTCGGTCTATTCGGTGCGCCCCAACCCGGCCGCCGCGGTCTCGACGCCGGTCACGTGGGAAGAGGTCGAAGCGGGCTGCGAGACGGGCGATTTTACGCTGGCGAACGTGCCCGCGCGCGTCCAGGCCCTGGGCGATCTTTGGGCGCCGCTGGACGCCAAGCGCGGGCGTTTCGATTTGGAACCGCTGGCGAAGCGGCTGGGCGTTCTCGAGGGGCGCGCGTGACGCTGCCGATCCCGTTCGACTTCGCGCCGATGGAGGCGCGCGTTGCCGCCGAGCTTCCGAGCGGCGGCGGCTACCAGTTCGAACCGAAGTGGGACGGCTTTCGTGCGCTGTGTTTTCGCGACGGCGATCGCGTCGAGCTGCAATCGAAATCCGGACAGCCGCTGGCGCGCTACTTTCCGGAGATCGTCGCATTTGCGCGGGAGCTGAGGCCGGCGCGGTTCGTCCTCGACGGCGAGCTGGTGGTCCCGGTCGACGATCGGCTCGACTTCGATCAGCTGCTGCAGCGCATCCACCCGGCGGCCAGCCGCGTCGCCAAGCTCTCGAAAGAGTTTCCCAGCACGTACTTGGTCTTCGATTTGCTGGTCGATGCGGACGGCGAGGCCGTGTACCGTCTTCCGCTCGCGCGCCGGCGCCCGCTGCTGGAAGCCTTCGCGCGCAAAAACTTCGGCGACGAGTCGTGCTTTCGGCTGTCGCCGATGACCGGCGATCTGGAGACGGCGCGCGAATGGTACGCGACGGTCGGCGGCGCGCTCGACGGCATCGTCGCCAAACGCACCGACGTCCCCTATGACTCCGGCGAGCGCCGCGCGATGCTGAAGATCAAGCGCATGCGTACCGCCGACTGCGTCGTCGGCGGTTTCCGGCCGTCCAAGGACGGAACGTCGATCGGCGCGCTGCTGCTGGGCCTCTACGACCACAGCGGGGGCTTCGACTACGTCGGCTTCACGTCGGGGCTATCCGCTGCCGAGAAGCGTACGCTGCTTCCGCAGCTCGAGCGCCTTCGCGGCGAGTCCGCGTTCACGCTCCGCAGCCCGGGCGGCCCGAGCCGGTGGAGCCGCGAACGCGAACGAGAATGGGTTCCGTTGAAGCCGCAGCTCGTCGTCGAAGTCGAGTACGATCACGTTTCGAACGGACGATTCCGGCACGGCACGCGGCCGCTGCGTTTCCGCCCGGACAAGGCCCCGAAGCAATGCACGACGCAGCAACTTCAGTGAGGCGTTGGCGCCGTGACGACTTCGCCTTGCAGCGCGAGCGAGGCGCCCGGCGGCGCATCCCGATCGGTGCTCAGCGTGATGACGTGCCGGCCGCTGCGTTTCCAGGCCCACGCGAACAGCACGGCGCGTTCCGACGGCATTGACGGATTCTGCCAGAGTCCGGTTCGATCGGTCAGCGGTCTTCCGTCGATCGTAACGTGAATGTGGTCGCCTTCGTAGCCCGGCCCGATCGTCCCGATAAGTGCGAAGGCTGCGCCGTCGACGGTCAGCGTCGCCGGGATCGACGTCACGTCGAATCGCGTCACGCCGCTCGCGCTCCACGCATCTTCGGCTGCGACCGGAATGCCGGGCGTCAGCGCCGCGGCGGCGATCTCCAGCGCGACCGCGCCGTTGCTTTGCCAGAGCGACGCGTGCCCTTGGGGCGGTCCATCGAAAAACCGGCCGAACGATCCGTCGGCGTCGCGCGACTGCAGCGCCGCGCGCGCGTTGCGCACGATCCACGCCCGAGCGAAATCTCCGTCGTCGCGGGCAGCCAGCCGCTCCATCGCCTCGACCAGCGGTTCGACGACGTCGTTTTCACCTCCGACGTCGGCGAAGATGCCGCGGTCGTCGGATAACTCGGTGTCGACGGCATGGGCCGTGGCGAGGGCCTGCCGCCGATATTCCGGGTCGTCGAGCGCGCGGCTCAACTCCAAGCCGTTCCAGATCATCAGACCGTTGACCGACGCAAAGTACCCGTTCGGCCGCCGGACGCAGGCCGTGCCGTCGTCCACGACGTGGACGGTGTAGAGACCGCTTCCCGGGTCGAAGAAATAATGCCGCACCGCGTCGTATGCGGACTGCGCGCGTTGCAAATCGTCACCGTCGCGGGTCGCCCGGTAGAGCAGCAGCAGCGCCTTGATCTGGTTGGCGGTGGTTTCGAGCGTCTTGACGTGCGACGCGGTCGGGGCGGGCTGCTGGTACGGCAGTTCGGGGCACGCGCCGCCGTCGAATGCCCTCGAAGTGTCGATGAATCGGAGGGCCGCCTCGGCCTTCGTTTCCGCTTGCGGATCGCCGGTCACTTCGAACTCACGCATCGCCGCCACGGCGTCCCAGGCCGCCGTATCGCTCCAGGCGTTGCACCGCCGGCTCCCGTCGCACGGCTGCGCGTACGCCGGGGCCGCCGCGGCGAGCGCCTGCATCATGCCGGCGATGCGCGCCGAACGCGTCGAACGCCAGCGCAGATAGAGGTCGTCGGTCGCGGAATCGGCGCCCCAGTCACCGGCCAGCGGCGAACACCCCGCGTCGTCACACGCTCGCCACGCTCCGTGCGCGTAAAAGTCGTCGACCAGAGCGTCCACCGCCAGCGATCCGGCGGCGCCGAAAACCGGCGTCGCGTCTACCGTCGCGGCATTTGCCCGCAGCAAGAACGACGCGAAACAAAGAAACGCGGCAATGCAAGCCGCCGTCAGCGCGCGCACGTGTTGATGTATCGACCGCGACGCGGAAAAATTCTACTCGGCCGCTGGGGAGGTGACAGAGCGCTGCGTCAGCCGGCCGACCGGCGCGCACGGCGCTCGATCGCGCGCAGCACGAGGTCGGCAGCGATCGCCAGGGCGGAGGCACCGAGACTGCCCGCCACGATCATGGAGGTTTGGTGGAGCGTCAGCCCGTCGAAGATCAGCGCGCCGAGTCCGCCGCCTCCGACGTAGCCGGCCAGCGTTGCAATCGCGATCATCGCAATTGCGGCGACGCGGACGCCGCCGATGAAGACCGGAAGTGCGTGCGGGATTTCGACGCGCACGAGAATCTGGGCCGGCGACATGCCCAGCCCGCGCGCCGCGTCGATCTGGGCCGGATCGACCCCGTCGATACCCGCGGCGACGTTGCGGGCCAGCATGAACTGCGCGTACACGACCAGCGCGATGAAGATCGGCGTAAAGCCCAACCCGAAGGCTTGAACGAGTACGGCCAGCAGGGCGAGGCTCGGAATCGTGTAGAGCGCGCCGAGCGCGCCGATCACCCAGACGGCCGCACGCGGACGCCGCGCCGCGTACAAACCGATTGGAAACGCGATCGCCAGCGCGACCGCAAGCGCGATCGCCACCAGCGCGAGATGGGCTCCCGCCAACGCGGCGACGCGCGCCGGATGTTCGAGAATGTATCTCACGCCGGCTCCCGCATCAGCTCGCGCACGTGCGCGAAGTACTCGCGGTAGACGGGATCGCCGGCGTGGACGAGGTCGCGCACGTACGCCGTCGCCGGATCGTCCAACAAGTCTTCGGGCCGAGCGGTTTGCTCGATGCGCCCGTCTCGAACGACGACCACGCGATCGGCCAGCCGGAGGGCTTCGTCGACGTCGTGGGTCACGAACAGCGTCGTCGTCTGCGACTCGCGAACGATGCGAGCCAGCTCGCGCTGCAGCTCGGAGCGCACGACCGCGTCGACCGCGCCGAAGGGTTCGTCCATCAGCAGCGCCCCCGGCCGTGCCGCCAGGGCGCGCGCCACACCCACGCGCTGCGCCTCGCCGCCCGAAAGCTGGCGCGGCCGGCGGTTGCGATAGCGGCGCGGCTCCAAATGCACCAGTTCGAGCAGCTCGTCGACGCGCGTTTCGATTTGGCCGCGCTTCCAGCCGAGCAGCGACGGAACCACGCCGACGTTCTGAGCGACCGTCATGTGCGTGAAGAGTCCGACCGCTTGAATCGCGTACCCGATCCCGCGCCGCAGCTCGACCGCGTCCATCGAGGCAACGTCGCGCTCGCCCAGCTCGATGCGCCCGCCGGAGAGCGGGACGAGCCGGTTGACGGCGCGCAAGAGCGTCGATTTTCCGCAGCCGGAGGGGCCGAGAAGCACCGCCAGTTCGCCGGCTTCGACGTCGAAGGAAACGCCGTCGATCGCCGGACGGTCGCTCGACGGATAACGAACGGTCGCCTCGCGAAAGCGAATCGAAACGCCGCTAATGCGACGTTCCTCCCAGAAACTCCGCCGCGACGTCGGCCGGATCGCGATGCCCGTCTTCGACGGCCGCGTTCATGCGGCGGGCTGCGCCGTCGGTGATTTTCGACGACACCGCGTCGAGCGCGGGACGCACGGACGGAAACGCGGCCAGCGTACCCTGCCGAACGACGGGCGCGACGTTGTACGCCGGCCAGAAGCCCTTGTCGTCGCGCAGCAACGCGAGCCGATCGGTCGCGATCGCGCCGTCCGTACTGAACGCGCTCGCGACGTCGGCGCGGCCGGTCAGGAGCGCCTGATATTTCAGCGCGATGTCGTACGTGCGCACTTCGGCGAAGCGGAAGCCGCCGTACGCTTTTTGCAGTCCCGGCAGCCCGTCGGGCCGGCTGAGAAACTCTTGGATCGTTGCCAGGCGCAAGCGCGGCGCCGCGACCGCGAGCTGCGAGAGGGTCTGCAAACCGTCGCGCGCGGCGATCTGCGGCGTCGTCGCGATGGCTTGCGAGTCGTTCATCGGCGACGGCGCGAGCCAGATCAGGCCGTAGCGGCGGGCGAACTCGCGAGCGACCGTCGCGTAGATCAGCTTTGGATCGTGAATCGGCGGCAGGTGGAGGACGTCGATGAGTGCGGTGCCGGTATACTCGGGGTAGAGTTCGATGTCGCCGCGCCGCATCGCCGCCATCGCGATCTGCGTCGATCCGAGATTGAAGCGGCGCTCGACGTGAAGGCCGGCGCGCTCGAGCGCTTGCGCGTAGATTTCCGCAATCACGAAGGACTCCGTGAAGTTTTTCGATCCGACTCGGATCGTGCGAGCGCCCGAACCGCAGGCTGCGACGGCGGCCGCCGACGCCAGCGACGCGATCGCCCGCGCGCGCGTGAGCGTCACGAGCGCGCTTCCACGAAGCGCCCGATCCCCCCGAAAGCGAGCTCAACGCCGATCGCCAGCGCCGCGACGGTGGCCGCGCCGGCAAAGAGCATGGCGGGCTCGTCGGTTTGCAGGCCGCGCACGATCTCGTCGCCCAGACCGCCGGCACCCACGAAGGTGGCCAGGGTGGCGCTGGCGATCGTTTCGGTCGCGGCCGTTCGCAGCCCGGCGAACGAAAGCGGCAGCGCGAGTGGAACGACGACGCGAGCGAAGCGCTGCAGGTGCGTCATCCCCATGCCGGCGGCCGCATCCAGCGCCGCCGCGGGGACGCCGCGAATCCCCAAATCGACCGCGATCACGATCGGAGGCAGCGCCAGCAGCGACAGCGCGACGATGGCCGGCAGGGCGCCGACGCCGAGCAGCGGGAGCAGGAGCATCAGGACCGCCAAGCTGGGCAGCGTGCGTCCGATCCCTGCCAGCGCCAGAATAACGCCCCGGGCCGGACCGTAGGTGGCGGCTGCGGTTCCCAGCGGCGCGCCGGCGGCGCAGGCCAGCAGCAGCGCGGTAAAGGCGAGGTTAAGGTGCTGCGCGACGTGCGCGGGAAGGTCGCTCCACATCGCCACTAGACTTTCCCCGGCACTGGTCGAAATCATGGCGCGGTATGCTGACGCAGCCCGAACTGCCCGAATCCGCCGTCCCGGTCGTTTCGCTGGACGATCCGTCGCTATACATCAGCCGCGAGCTCTCCTGGCTGGAGTTCAACGACCGCGTGCTCGAGGAGGCGCTCGATCCCAAGAACCCGCTGCTCGAACGAGTGAAGTTCGTCGCGATCTACGGGACCAATCTCGACGAGTTTTTCATGATCCGCGTCGCCGGCATCAAACAGCAAATCGAGGCGCAGGTCACCCGGCGGTCCGACGACGGCCGCACGCCGGCCGAGCATTTGGCCGCCATTTCGCAGCGGCTGCGCACGTCGCTGCTGACGCAGATGCGGCTGCTCAACGACGAGCTGCTGCCGGCTTTGGAACGCGAAGGCATTCGGCTGATGCGCGTTTCCGAGCTCGACGACGAAACCCAATCGGCGCTCGAGCGTACCTTCGACGAGACGGTCTTCCCGGTATTGACGCCGCTGGCGGTCGACAGCGGCCATCCGTTCCCGTACATCTCGAATCTTTCGCTGTCGCTGGCGGTCGAGCTCGAGGAGACCACGCGCGACGGCGTGCAGCTGCACTTCGCGCGCGTCAAGATACCGCAGACGCTGCCGCGGCTGATCGCGGTCGAGTCGGCGCCGCCCGGCGAACGGCGCTTCGTCCTGCTCGAAGATTTGATCGCGCACCACCTCGACGGCCTCTTCCCGGGCATGCACGTTCGCGACGCCTACTTGTTCCGCGTCACGCGCGACGCCGACCTCGACCTGCAAGAAGACGAAGCCGACGACTTGCTGCGCGCGATCGAATCGGAGCTGCAGCGGCGCCGGTTCGGCGAGCCGGTGCGCCTCGAGCTCGAGCGCGGCATGCCCGATTACATGCGGGACTTTCTCTGCGACTCGCTGGATCTGACCGCCGTCGATTGCTACGAGGTCGACGGGATGTTCGCGATCAACGACCTTTGGAGCATCGTCAACCTGCCGGGCTACGAGCAGCTGCGCGATGCGTCGTTCATGCCGGCGATTCCCAAGCGGCTGCACGGCGTGACCGACATCTTTGCGACGATCCGCGAAGGCGACATCCTGCTGCAGCACCCCTACGACTCCTTCGACCCGGTGGTGCAGTTTCTTCAAGCCGCCGCGCGCGACGAAAAGGTGCTGGCGATCAAGGCCACGCTGTATCGCACGTCCGGAAAGAACTCGCCGATCGTGCGCGCGATCTTAGAGGCCGCCGAAAACGAGAAGCAGGTCGCCGTCGTGATCGAGCTCAAGGCCCGATTCGACGAGCAGAACAACATCGAGTGGGCCAAGCGCCTGGAGCGCGCCGGAGCGCACGTCGTCTACGGGTTCGCCAATCGTAAGGTCCACGCCAAGTCGCTGCTGGTCGTTCGCGAGGACGAGGACGGCTTGCGCCGCTACATGCACTTCGGAACCGGCAACTACAACGAGAAATCGGCGCGGTTGTACACCGACCTCTCTCTGTTGACGTGCCGCGCCGAGCTGGGTACCGACGTCACGCAGCTATACAACGCGCTGACCGGCTTCTCGAAGGTGACGGACTACGAGGACCTGTGGGTCGCACCGGTGACGCTGCGCCGCGAACTGATCGCGATGATCGAGCGCGAAACCGAGCACGCCCGCGCCGGACGCCGGTCGGGCATTCGCGCAAAGCTCAACGCGCTTACCGACAGCGAAGTCGTGCGCGCGCTTTACCGGGCCTCGCAGGCCGGCGTCTCGATCGCGCTCTTGGTGCGCGGCATGTGCACGCTTCGTCCCGGCGTCCCGGGGGTGAGCGAGCGGATTCGCGTGACCAGCATCGTCGGCCGGTTTCTCGAGCATTCGCGCATCTACGTCTTCGAAAACGGGGGAAATCGCGAGGTCTACATCGCGAGCGCCGACTGGATGGGCCGCAATCTCGACGGACGCGTCGAGCTGGCTGCGCCGGTCCTCGATCCGGTCATCGCCGAAACCCTCGACGCCAACATTCTCGCCGTGTTGTTGGCCGACAACGTCAAGAGCCGCGAGCTTTTGGAAAACGGCTCGTACCGGCGGCTCGCGCCTGGGCCGGGCGAGATGCCGGTCGACGCGCAGCGCGTCTTTCTCACGCAGGCGCAGACCCTGTAGTCCGGGTTTCGCCTTCGTCAATCGCAGAACGAAGCCGTCTTGAATTCCGTGCGATCGCGGGATGAGCGCGTCCCCAGCGGCGCGAAGGCGCCGCTCATGAAACGCTGGGAAGTGCGCCGTCACCTGCAGTCGATCGATCCGCCCGTACATTTCGTGGAGGTGTTTGCGAGCCTGATCGAGGTGCTCACGAGCAAAGGCGTGCTCACCGAAGAAGAAGCCCTCCGGGTGTTGACCGACGCCGGCTCGATGAGTTAGCTTTTCGCTCGCGCCAGTTCAAGCACGATCTTCCATTCCTGCGGCGTGACCGGCTGAACCGAGAGGCGCTGACCGCGCCGCAGCAGCGCCATGCCCATCAGCCGCGGCTCGGCGCGCATCGACGCCAGCGTGACCGGCTCGGCGAACGCTTCGACGAATCCGACGTCGACCATCATCCAGATCGGCTTGTCGGGCTTGGCGCGCCCGTCGAAGTATTCGCTGCTGCGATCGAACTGCGTGAAATCGGGATAGGCCGTTTTGGTCACCTTGCAGATACCCATGGCGGCCGGCTCGGCGATGCTCGAGTGATAGAAAAGCCCGAGATCGTCGAGCTGCATCTCCAGCATGTTGTTGCGCGCTTGGAAGCTGCGCACGCCGGTCCACGGTTCGGTACCGCGCTCGCGAAGCTGCTCGAACGAGAACGCGCTCGGCTCGGTCTTGAACAGCCAGTAGCGCGACATCGCGCTATTGCGTGCCCGTTGCGACCGGCCGGTCCGGATCGGCGACCCACTCGCTCCAGGAGCCCGCGTAGACGCGCGAGCCGGTCAGTCCGGCGTGCTCCATCGCCAGCGCGTTTACGGCCGACGAGACGCCGGAGCCGCAGTAGTGCACGACCTGCGACGGGTCCGGCGACAGGGCGAGGTACGAATCGCGCAGCCGTTCCGGTCCTAACAGAAGGCCGCGCTCGTCGAAGTTGTCCTTGAACCAGCGGTGCGCGGCGCCCGGAATGTGCCCGGCGACCGGATCGATGGGCTCGGCCTCTCCGCTGTAACGCTCGTGCGCCCGGCCGTCGAGCAGTCGAACGTCCCGGCCGTGCAAGTGCGCGCGCACGAACTCCGCATCGACGAGCAGCGACGGCCGCACGCGGACCGTCAGCGAACCCGGGCGCGCCGCTCGTGCCGGCGCGGCGCTGACCGGATAGCCGAGCTGCTGCCAGACCGCAAAGCCCCCGTCCAGCACCGCGACCTCGTCGTGTCCGATCCAGCGAGACAGCAGCCACAAGCGCGCGGCGAACATGTCGGCGCCCGCGTCGTACGCGACGATCGTCGTGTCGTCGTCGACGCCGATCGCGCGCAGAAACCGTCCGAACGTCTCCGGTTCGGGCATCGGATGGCGGCCGTTGGAGCCCGTTTTCGGGCCGGCGAGATCGGTTTCGACGTCGGCGAAGTAGGCGCCGGGCAGGTGCGACGCGTCGTAGAGGCGGCGTCCCAGCGAAAAATCGGCCAGCGAGTGCCGGCAATCGACGACGACCAGCTTGGGATCGCCCAGCCGCTCGCGCAGCGCTTGCGCGGAAATCGTCGTGCGGGGCACCTAGCGCAGGTTGATGGTTTGCTTCGGCGCCGGAACCTCGCCGCCGAAGGCGCCGGCGAGAACGGTTTGCAGCTCGCCGCTCTCGGCCATCGGGCCGAGAATGTCGGTGTCGCCGTAGAACGTGCCGTTGATGAAGACCTTCGGCAGGGTCGGCCAGTCGGTCATCTCGCTGAGCGCCTCGCGCTTGGGCAGGTTCTCGAGCACGTCGATGACTTCGAACGGGTAGCCGAACCGGTCGAAGAATTGAATCGTCTCCAGGGTAAACCCGCAGCGCGGCATCGCCTTGGTTCCCTTGCCGTAGACCAGTATGGTGTTAGCGCCGACTTCGCGCGCGATCTCTTCTTTGAGTTGTTCGGACACAGTCAGTTCTCCGCAACGATGGTTTTAAGTTCGACGGCGTGCACGCGCCCGTCTTTGAGGGCCGGCTTCAAGGCGCCGTACACGATCTGGTGCTGTTCGATCAGCGTCTTTCCTTTAAAGCCGCGCGACCGGACGGTTACGTTGAAGTGGTCCATCGTGCCGGTCCGGTCGAGAATCTGCACGTCGGCGTCGGGCAGGCTCTCGCGGATCAGGCCGGTGAGCGCGTCGTTTTCGATCACGACTTCAACCGTGGCCGGTTCGCGCCGATCGCCTCCGCTAACCCGCGCGCCTCGCTCAGGGTTTCGGGAAGACGGGTCGCGCCCTTGGCAAGCGCCGCCGTGACGCCGCTCGCTAAGACGATGCCGCTCACGCCGAGCAGAATCGCCGGAACGCCGGACGCTCGCACCGGTCCCAGCTCGATGGTGAAGGCGCGCTGTAAGCGGGCCATCCCCCGCAAGAACGCCTTGATGCGGTTTGAAGAATTTTTCATCGGGCCTTGCTTCTACGGCGGTACGGCGGGGAAGGCCTTGCGCGGCGTGCACCTAAAGAACCAGGCCCGATGCGCGCAGTCTCCCGCTCGCTCGTCGCGCTGGCCGTGGCTTCGGCCGCGGCTGCCGCTGCAACCGCCCATTACGCAATCGACGTCGTCGCCGATTACGCGGTCGCGCACGCCTCGTTCGACGACATCCGCAGTCACGGAGCTCGCGAAGTCCTCGTCGTCGTTGCCGTCGTTCTGGCCGGCGCGATCGCGCTGCGCGGTCTGCAGCAATGCTGCCGGATCGCGGAATCGCCGCGGGGCGGCTACCGCGTCCCCAGCTGGTGGTGGCTGGTTCCGTTTGCCGGCTTCGTCACGCTCGGCGCTTCGTTCGGCGTGCCGGCGATGGAAACGCTGGACGCGCGGATGGCGGGCGTCCCGGTCGACGGCCTCTCCGACGCATTCGGCGGCTCGATCGCGGTCGGGCTGGCAACGACGATCGCGTGCTCGCTCGGCATCGCGATCGGCGTCTTTGCCCTCGCGCGCTGGCTGCTGGCGCACCGCCACCGCATCGCCGCAGCCATCGCCGAAACGTTCGAGCGCCGGCGCGCGGCGCAGCGCGACGCCATCC
Source organism: Candidatus Acidiferrales bacterium (assembly GCA_035502675.1). Classification (GTDB taxonomy): domain Bacteria; phylum Vulcanimicrobiota; class Vulcanimicrobiia; order Vulcanimicrobiales; family Vulcanimicrobiaceae; genus DATJUC01. The sequence continues at coordinate 12,282 of DATJUC010000115.1, forward strand.
TGCTGCGGCGGTTTACGATCAAGCCGTTCTGCCGGCCGCGCTTTGCCGCGCGCCGCCGCGGCAAACGCGCGCCTCCCTTCACGTCCGTTCTTGCTTTCGCACTCGACGGACATGATGAGGAAAACGTATGTTGCACCTTCTCGTCGCTGTATGCTGCCTCATTACTGGCAACGTGCACGCACCCAGCGGGGCGCCGATCGCCGGCGCTACGCTGACCTTCTCCGGCCCGAAATCGGCCGTAACTCGCTCCGACACCCAAGGAAACTTTTCGATCGAACTGCCCGGCGGACGGTACGATTTGGCGGTCGCCGCAAAAGGCTACGCCAGCGTCACCGTCAACACCGGCGAGCTCACCGAGGGCGCGCACGTCGCGGTCGTTCTCGAGCCGGCCGACACGCCCAAGCTGCGAACCATCGGCGTGGTCACCGTCAACGGCCAGTACACGCTTGACCGGAGCGTCACGCCGGAGACGGTCATTCCCCGCTCGCAGATGGACGCAGTCGGCGACGTCACCGTCACGCAAGGCTTGGAAGACGTCCCTTCGGCGATCGTCCAGCATCCCGATGCGGGCGCGCCGACCGCGCCGGAAGTCGTGTCGCTGCGCGGACCGGATCCCTCCGAAGCGCTGGTGATGCTCGACGGACAGACGCTCAACGACGGGAACACGGGCGACCTCGATCTCTCGGAGTTTCCCGTGCAAGCGTTCAGCAGCATCGACGTCACCGAAGGGCTGGGTCCGATGGACGCCGAGGGGAGCAACACGTTCGGCGGCGCCGTCAACTTGGTGAGCTTGCGCCCGACGCAAGAAGACCACGCCAGTTTGTCCGGGTCGCTCGGATCCTACGGCACCTCGCTCTCGTGGCTCAACGCTACCGGAATGGAAGGCAAGCTCGGCTACTCGCTTGCCGGCAGCGACTTCCAGCAGGCCGGCGCCACCAATACCTATGCCGAAGTCTATCCCCTCAACAACGAGCCGGTGAACTGCGGTGCGTCTACGGCGGCGAGCCCGTCGAACTGCCCGACGCTGACGCATCTGGGTTCTTCGATCTCCGCAATGATGGGGCTGATCGACCTCGACTACAACTTCTCGCAGCGCTCGGATGCGGGATTTCGCATCTTCGACATGGCCAACTTCCGCGACGAGAGCAGCGCGCTCAACGGCGTCGCCGGCAACCAATACGAGCCGTGCACGTCGCTGCAATTCGTGAAGGCTTGCCCTAACGGATTCACGACCACGCCGAATCCGACGTACGACGACAACATCGGCACCGGCAATGCCATCTTCGGACAAGGCATCCGTGCGTACGACGCGTACGACCGGTCGGTGCTCGGTTCGGGCACGCTGCTCGCCGACTTCTATGCGAGCGACAATACCGTGAGCCTCACCGGCGGATCGGGTGCGGCGACGCCGTACGACGTCTCGCACGACGACGCTCGCTACAACGAGGCACTTTCGTGGGGGCGCAGTTTCGATGACAGCGAGTTTGCGTTCGGCGGATACCTCCGGCAAGAGTCGCTGACCGGACAAGGCATCGACGAGACGCTTTCGCAGAGCATCGCTTCCTACTTTCTGCGCGGTCAGCAGCAGATCGGTCAGAACCTCCGCCTCTCGGGCGGCCTGTACGACGCCGACTACTCGACCTTCGGCAATACGCTGAACTGGCGGCTGGGCGCGACCTACGATACGGATCCGTCCAGCGTGGTGCGCTTTTCGGTCGGAACCGGTTTTCGCGCTCCGCTGCTGATCGAGCGGTACTATTTCCCGCAAGTCGTCGTCGACGGAAAGGTCGCTCCGAATCCCGGGCTGCCGCCTCCCGACGCAAACTGCGTCGTGGCCGGACAAGGGAATCCGGACGAGAAGCCGGAGCACGCCACCGAATACGAGCTCGGCTGGTCGCACCTCTTCTCGCCGCAGTCGAACCTCGACGTCTCGGTCTACCGCTCGAACCTGCGCGATACGATCGAGAACTACTATCCGTTCGGCGCCTGCAGCAGCCCCAACGGGTTCGAGTACGAGATTCCGATCAACATCGGCAACGCCGTTTACGAAGGCACCGAAGTGCGGCTGCACCAAGGGTTTCCGAAGCAGCATCTGCTGATGACGCTCTCCTACGGACTCAACGTGGCCTATCCGTACGCGCTCGGATCGAACGTGTCGAACCCGACGTCCGGCGGCAGCCTCGTCGACTACGAGCAGTTTCTCGGGGTTCCGCAGCAGCAAGGGTCGGCGACGTTCACCTGGGCGGAGAACGGATGGCACGCGGGTACGGATCTGCAGTTTGCGGGAAAAAACAACTCGCTGCAGCAGCCGTCCTACACGATCATCGATGCGGCGGTCGGAAAGACGGAAGGATTCGTCGACTTCACGGTGGCGGCGACGAATATCTTCAACGCCGTGTCGGGCCCGTTCACGCGGTATCTGGGGGGAACGCTCTACCGCGGGGTCTACAACGGCGCCGGCAGCACGTTCTTGGCCGGGTATCCCACCGACCAGCTCTTCATCCAGCCGGCTGCGATCCGGTTCGCCATCACGGTCCATCACTGAGGAGGTCAACGACGATGCGCGCGGTGCGACTTCACGAAATCGGCGGCCCGCAGAACTTGCGAGTCGAAGATATTCCGGTTCCGGAACCCGCACCGGGCGAGGTACTGGTACGCGTGCGCGCCGCCGCACTCAATCATCGCGACGTCTTCATCACCCAAGGTCTCTACCCCGGGATCTCGCTGCCGCGAACGCTCGGCTCCGACGGCGCCGGCGAAGTCGCGGAACTGGGTGAGGGCGTCACGGGTTGGGCGGCGGGCGACGCGATCGTGATCGATCCGATGCTCGACTGGGGCGACGATCCCGCCGTGTGGGACGCCAGCCGCAGCAGCCTGCTCGGAATGCCGCGCGACGGCACCTTCGCGCAATACGTCTGCGTGCCGTCGCACAATCTCTACCGCAAACCGTCGCGCCTGACGATGGAGCAGGCGGCGGCGATCCCGCTGGCCGGTCTGACGGCGTATCGCGCACTCTTCACGCGCGGCCAACTGCAGCCGGGTGAAACCGTTCTGATCACGGGAGTCGGCGGCGGCGTGCAAACCTTCGTGCTGCTCTTCGCCAAGCGGGCCGGCGCGCGCGCGATCGTGACGTCCGGCAGCGACGAAAAGCTATCGCGGGCCCGGGCAATGGGTGCCGACGGGGCGATCAACTACAAGACGACGCCCGACTGGCACAAGACGCTGCGCGGCAAGGGTCCGATCGATCTGGTGGTCGATTCGTCGGGCGGCGACACACTGGCAAAAGCGCTCGACGCCGTGCGGCCGGGGGGCCGCATCGTGATTTACGGCGGCACCCGCCCCGACGCGACGGTCAAGCTCTTCCCGCTCTTCTGGAAGCACGTCACGATCTGCGGCACGTCGATGGGCAGTCCGCGCGATTTCGCCGCGATGCTCGCCACGTTCGAAGAGAGCGACCTCGAACCGGCGATCGACGGCGTGTTCCCGCTCGACCGCGCGGCCGAGGCGGCTGCGCGCATGAACGACGCCGATCAGTTCGGCAAGATCGTACTCGCTATCGCGTGAAGTCGAAGACGTCGCTCAGGCTGTTGGAGTTCGCATCCATGTAGCCTTGCGCCGTCGTTCCGGGATAGGCTAGCCCAAACGTTTCCTCGACGAACTTCATGATGCTGCCGAAGTCGTACCGCGTGTGCGAGACGTAGCCGCGCTTGGCCCAGGGTGACACGACGACGGCCGGCACTCGGAAGCTCAAACCGACGGGATCGATCTGCGCCGGCGGAACGCCGTCGTACCAACCGCCCCAATCGTCCCACACGACGACGACCGCGGTGCTCTTCCAGTAACTCGATTTCTGCAGCGCGGAGACGATCGACGCGACCCATTTCGGACCGCCGGCCGCGCCGGCCGCGGCAAAGTCCGAATCTTGCGCGTCCGGTAAGATCCAGGTCATGCCGGCCAGCTTGCCGCCGGCTAGATCGCTGAAGAACTGGGTGCTCGGCGCGACGACGTTCTTCCAATCCTTCCCGTGTCGCACGTACTTGATCGCGTCGAACGCGTTGAAGTAGGCATTACTGAGTCCCGAAGAAGGCGAAGGGACGTAGTATTTCCACGCAATGCCCTTTGCATCCAGGACGCTTGCAAGCGTCGCATACTTAAAACACGGAAACGGACCGTTCGGCAGGTATTGGCCGTTCTTCAAGACCGGCGTGGTCGTTCCGGGGGGTGCGTCGCAACCCCACGGCCCGTGGTCCGGCGGTCCGATCAGATATTCATCCGGCGCGACCTCTTCGGGCGCATCGATCAGCTGCTGGTGCGCGATGAAATCTCCGCTGACGGTCGCGAACATGTGGTCGGCAAGCGCGTACTGTTTTGCGAGCGACCAATACGACGCGATGGTGTTCGGATCGACGCACGCGTACGGCAGCGTTCCGGCCGGATGTCCGTTAGGCAGCGGTTCGAGATTCCAGCCGTTGCCCTTGCCGTCGTTGAAGACGGTTTGGAAGGTCTGCCAGGTGTCGGTCAACTGCGCGCGCTTGGAGAGCAAAATCGACTTCAGCTTCACCTCGGCGCCGGTGCTGGTTTGCCCCGACGTCGCACCTTGCGCGCCGGGAAAGCGGCAGAAGAGATTGTCGAAGCTTCGGTCTTCTTGGACGACGAGAATGACGTGTCGAATCGGGCTCGGTGCACGAGGCGAAAGTCCGTTCGCCGATCGAACGGCGTTGTTGACCGGGGTTACTGGTTGTCCTACGTTCGGCACGCTCGGCGACGTGCTGCAGCCGGCGAAAATAACCAACGTTACTAATGCCGAAAAGCGCGGTGCGGTCATGCGAATTGGTTCGGCAAAGGCGCGGCGCCGCCTTGAATTACGCGGCGGTCAAGCGATATGCATAGAGCGTGTCGATTCGCAGCATCGAGCCGAGTTCGGCGCGGATGACGGCCGCGTGCTCTTCGCCGACGATTTGCGCCAGCGGCGGATTGAGAATCCAGCCTTCGCGATCGCTCATCGGACGATCCAGCGGCGTTGCGGCGATGCGGCCTTCGTTCTCGAGCGCGATCAGGTAGGCGAGCATTTGCCGCGCCATCGCGGGCCACAGCACCGGCCGGTCGTCGCCGTAGATCCGCAGCACCAGTTCGGGAATCGTCTGCGCGCCGGCGGCCAGCGCGTCGATCAACTCGTGCTCGCGCATCTGACGGTGGGCGATGTATTCGGCGATCTTGGCTTGCGCGTCCAGCACGATCGGACCGTGCCCGCCGTGAACGATCCGCGCGCCGGAAAACTCGGTGGCCAAGCGCTGCAGCGTGTGCTGGTACGGGCGCATCGCACCGCCGGGCGGCGCGATCACGACGGTCCCCTCGCCGAGGATGACGTCGCCGGTAAAGAGTGCGCGTTCGGCCGGCAGATAGAAGACGACGTGGTCGAACGTGTGCCCGGGTGCGTCGATCACGCGCAACGCCGCGTCGCCGACGCGCAGCTCGCCCTCGAGCGCGAGATCGCGGTCGTGCGGCGCGGCGCTGTCGGGGTGCGCGTAGACCGGCGCTCCGGTGCGCGCGGCGAGCATCGGAGCGGCCGGAGCGTGATCCGGGTGACCGTGCGTCAAGGCGATCGCCGCGATTCGCAAGCCGCGCGCCGACGCTTCGCGTTCGATCGCTTCGACGTGGCGCTCGATCGGCGGTCCGGGATCGATCGCGAGCGCCTCACCGCGACCGCAGTCGACGAGATAGGAGTTCGTTCCGGTCAGCGTCATCGCCGACGGGTTGGGAGCGCGCACCAGCGTCACCACGCGCGATCCAGCTCCGGCGGCATCGTGAAGCCCTCTTCGGGCGAGCACGTCGGTTCGATCGTGACGATCGGTTTGCTCGCCGCGAACTCGCGCAGCGCGTCGATCGACGCGACCTCGGTAAGGCGCTCCAGATGCTTGACGGTCGGATACACCAAGTGAAACGAGCCTTCGCGGTGCGCCTCGAGCGCGCGCGACGGGGCGATCCAAACGCCGTCGTGCGTCTCGTCGGCGTCGGCTACGGGCGAGTGACCCGCGCCGGCGATCGCCACGAAGAAGTGCGTATTGTAGCGCCGCGGTTCGTTGGCCGGGGTGATCCAGTGAGAGAACAGCGTCAGCGCTCCGGCGTCGGCGTACCACCCCCGCGCCGCCAGCATTTCGGCGAACGAAATCCGGCCGGCGCGCAGCGCCTCGCGCGCTTCCGCGAGATCCTCGGCTGGATCGGGTACCAGGCTGCCGCCGTCCGGCCCGCGCGCCAGCAAAACGCCGGCTTCCTCGAACAACTCGCGCAGGGCGGCCACGAAGAGCGCCGGCGCCATTCGGGCGCCGACCGGGACCTCGGTGCTCGGAAGTGCGTCCGGAATCCGCGCGCGAAACTGGGAGGCGACGCGCGGCGGATCCAAGCCCAGGGTGCGCGCGACCGACTCCCCCGAAGCGTCGGATGCATCGACGGTGCCGCCGGGGAAAACGTAGGCGCTGGGCGCAAACGCGCTGCGCGCGTTGCGACGAAGCATGAATACGTCGAATCCGGGCGTTGCGGGCCGCGCGAGGATGACGCTCGACGCCAGACGGAGGGTGGTCACGATATGAGTTCGCGTGTTGTCGTTTCCGGCGGAGCCGTCCTGTAGATGCGCGTCGCGATCGGAAGCGACATGGCCGGCGAGCTGCCCGAGGCGATCGACGCGTGGCTGCGCGAGCGCGGACACGCGGTCGAGCGTCACGGCGCCCTGGCGCCCGGGGAGCCCGACGCGTGGCCGTCGGTGGCTCGCGCCGTCGGCGAAGCCGTCGCGTCGGGCCAAGCCGAGTTCGGCGTGCTCTGCTGTTGGACGGGGACGGGCGTCAGCATTGCGGCCAACAAAGTGCGCGGCGTGCGCGCGGCCCTGTGCGGCGACGCGGCGACCGCCGCGGGTGCGCGCGAGTGGAACGACGCCAACGTCCTGTGTCTGAGTCTGCGGGCAACCTCGACGGCGATCGCGCGCGAGATGCTGGCGGCATGGTTCGCCGGTTCGCCGACGCGCGACGCCGCGTACCGCGCGATGATCGACGAGGTCAAGGTTCGGTAAAAAAGCAGAGGAGGTGGTGCAATCGCGCCACCTCCTGGTTTCCTGCCGATTCGCCGAGGTAGGCTCGCGCTACCGTTCGGTTCCTCGATCCCTGGCGGTTCGGGTAAATAGCACTCCACCTGCCGACCAGAGAGGCTGATTTTACACCTGGCCACTTCCTATTTCAATATATTCGTTTTGAACAACCAGGCCACCAGACCGAGCAACGACCAGTTGACGGCATGCGCCGTCCAGCAGTACGGGCATGGCCGGCGGGTTACGAAGAGCAGCGAGTACGCCAGCGCCAGCGACGTCGCCGCCGCTAGGCCGGCGGCCGCGAGCACGGCCAGCGCCCAGCCGTAGGGCAAATCGAACCAGCTGCAGACGGCGACCGCCGGATAGTAGACCGCGCCGACGGCCGCATTGGGGATGCCGCCGTAGAGCCGTGCCCGCGGGCTTTCGACGACGCTCGGCTCGGCGAGCTGTCCGCGCTCCGCGCGCCGGGTCTTGCTCAGCATGAAAAGCGAGGCGTAGAGACCAACTCCGCCCAGCAACGTGATCAACGCGCGCACCACTATGTCCATCCCGGCTTGAAGCGGGTCGTTCGCCGCCTCGGCGCCTTCGCGCTGCTCGCCGGGTCGTTCGGCCTCGCTTACGCCGTCATTCGCTATCAGCCCCGGATCGAGCACGAGATCCGGACGATCGGGCTGCTGGCCTATCCGCTCGGCGTGGCCGTCTTCGCGGTGGTGGCCGCGGCGCCGTTCTCCGTTACCGACGCGCTGGCGATCATGAACGGAGCGATCTTCGGGCCGGTCAAAGGCTCGCTCGTCGACGTAATCGGACTGGCGATCGCGGCGATGTTGGGCTACTGGATCAACCGGCGCGCCTCGCATCTGCTCGACTTACACGAATATCTCCAGCGGCTGCCCACCTGGGTCAAACGCTTCCCGGTCGGCTCGCCCGCCTTCTTGCTCGCGGTCCGCGTCATACCCGGTTTCGGCGGAACGGTGGCAACCGCCAGCGCGGCCGCGTTTCGCGTGCCGATGTGGATTCACGTCTGGACGATGTGCGCGATCGCGGTCCCGATTTGCGTCGTGCTGACGATTTTCGGCGATCGCGTAACCGTCTTCATCCACCACGAAGAGATGCGCGCGCGTCACTACTGCGAAACGCACCGCTGCCCGCACTTCTTGCGCCGCCACGAAAGGGTTTCTCCGCCACCGTGACCGACCCGACGATCGTCAACGATGCCCCCGCACTGGCCGCGCTTTGCGATCGCGTCCGCTCCGCCCCGCGGGTCGCGCTCGACACCGAGTTTCACGCCGAACGCACGTACTCGCCGCGTTTGATGGTGGTGCAGCTGGCGTTCGACGACGGCGCGGCAATCGTCGATCCGCTCGCCGTCGCCGACCTGCGGCCGCTGGCCGAAGCGCTGGCGGCGACCCTGGTCGTCGGTCACGCGCTGTCGTCGGATCTGAAGATCTTCGCGGACCGCTTCGATCTCGTGCCGGATCGCGTCTTCGACACGCAAGTCGCGGCGGCGTTCCTAGGCTACGGCATGCAGGTTTCGCTCGCCGACCTCGTTCGCGACCTGCGCCACGTCCGGCTGGCGAAGTCGCAGACCGTGAGCGACTGGTCCGCGCGCCCGTTCAGCGCGCGTCAGATCGAATACCTGATCGACGACGTCGCGCATCTGCTTCCGATGTACGACGTTCTGCGCGAGCGCTTGGAGGCCAAAGGACGTTTCGAATGGGCGCGTGAGGAGAGCGCCGCGTTGAGCGATCTCGATCGATACCGCAGCGACGAACGCCGCGCCTACATGCGCGTTCCGGGCGCCATGCGCATGAACCGGCGCGAGCTCGGAGTTCTCAACGAAGTGGTCAAGCTGCGCGATCGCGTCGCGCGCGAGCGCGACATTCCGGTGAAGTATGTGCTGCCCGACGACGTCACGTCCGGCTTGGCGACGCTGCGGCCGAAGCACCTGGACGATCTCAAGCAGCTTCGACGGCTGGACGCGGGCGCGCGCCGGCAGCTCGGCGCAGCCATCCTCGAGGCGGTCGCACGCGGCGAAGCGCTCGACGAGTCGGAGCTGCCGGAACGCCCGCAGCGCCCGCTCGGGCCGGCGCGCGATACCTTGGCGTCGCTGCTGGGCGTCGTCGTCGGCGAGATCGCCCGCAACGAAGACTTGCCGGCGAGCCTGCTCGTCCCGCGCAGCACGCTGGAACGCATCGCCCGTGAGGTGCCGCCGGAGCGAACGGCCTTCGAGGAGGCGTTGGCGCTGGCGCCGTGGCGGCTGGAACTGGTCGGAGAACCGCTGTGGCGACTTTTGTCGGGCGACTCGAAGATCGAAATCGAAGGCTACGCCAACGGAAACCCCAAAATACAACTATCCCATGACAGCACAGGCCGATAGCTTCAACGCCGCCGACACGCTGCGCGTCGGCAGCCGCTCGTTCACGTATTACCGTCTCGACGCACTCGAGCGCGCCGGGCTCGTCAAGCTGGCGCGCTTGCCGTACTCGATCAAGATCTTGCTCGAGAATTTGCTGCGTTTCGAAGACGGCCGTTCGGTCACCAAGCGCGACGTCGAAGCATTGGCGCGCTGGAACCCGTCCGCCAAGCACGAGAAGGAGATCGCGTTCCGGCCGGCGCGCGTGCTGCTGCAGGATTTCACCGGCGTGCCGTGCGTCGTCGACCTCGCGGCGATGCGCGACGCGATGGCCGAGATGGGCGGCGACCCGAAGTCGATCAATCCGCTGCAGCCGGTGGAGCTGGTCATCGACCACTCGGTGCAAATCGACTTCTTCGGCAGCAACGACGCGCTGAAGAAGAACGCCGACGTCGAGTTCGAGCGCAATCGCGAGCGGTACGCGTTTTTGAAATGGGGTCAGGAGGCGCTGCGCGGCTTTCGCGCGGTCCCGCCGGACACCGGCATCGTGCACCAGGTCAACATCGAGTATCTCGCGCGCGTGGTTTTCGGTGAAGACGGCGGCGTCGCACATCCGGATACGGCGGTCGGAACCGACTCGCACACGACGATGGTCGACGGTTTGGGCGTGGTCGCGTGGGGCGTCGGCGGCATCGAAGCCGAGGCCGCGATGCTGGGACAGCCGATCACGATGCTGATTCCGGAAGTCGTGGGATTTCGGCTCGACGGCGCGCTGCGCGAAGGCGTCACCGCTACGGACCTCGTGCTGACCGTGACGCAGATGCTGCGCAAGAAGGGCGTGGTCGGAAAGTTCGTCGAGTTCTACGGGCGCGGGCTGTCCGCGCTTCCGGTCGCCGATCGCACGACGATCGGCAACATGTCGCCGGAGTTCGGCTCGACCGTTGCAATGTTCCCGATCGACGACCGGACCCTCGATTATCTGCGCCTCACCGGCCGCTCCGCCGAGCGCGTCGCGCTGGTCGAAGCGTACGCTAAGGCGCAAGGCCTCTTTCGCACCGACGCAACGCCCGATCCGGAGTTTTCCGAGACGCTCGTTCTGGACTTGAGCAGCGTCGAGCCGAGCCTCGCGGGGCCGCGCCGCCCGCAAGATCGAGTTGCGCTTCACGACGTGAAGCGTTCGTTCGGCGAAGCGCTGGAGGAGTGGCTCTCGGCGCGCGATCGCAGCAACGGCGCGGTCGCGCGTTTTCAGGACGAGGGCGGCGGAGGCACGGCCACGGTTGCGCAAACCGCCAAGGACGTCGCCGACGGCGCGGTCGTGATCGCCGCGATCACGAGCTGCACGAACACGTCGAACCCCAGCGTGCTGATCGGTGCCGGTCTATTGGCCAAGAATGCGGTCGAGCGCGGCTTGCGCACCCAGCCGTGGGTCAAGACGTCGCTGGCTCCGGGCTCGAAAGTCGTGACCGATTATCTGGCCAAAGCGGGATTGCAAGAGTATCTGGATCGCCTCGGATTCAATCTGGTCGGTTACGGATGCACGACCTGCATCGGCAACTCGGGTCCGCTTCCGGCCGACGTCGCCGAAACGATCGCCGATCAGCAGCTCATCGTCGCGGCGGTGCTCTCCGGGAATCGCAATTTCGAAGGCCGCATTCACCCGCAAGTGCACGCCAACTATTTGGCGTCGCCGCCGCTGGTCGTCGCCTACGCGCTGACCGGACGGATGGACGTCGATCTGACGTCCGAACCGCTGGGCACCGGCAGCGACGGCACGCCCGTCTATCTGCGCGACGTTTGGCCGAGCGACGACGAGATCCAGCGCACGGTCGCGACCTGCGTCGACGACGCGATGTTCAAGTCGCGCTACGCGGACGTCTTCGGCGGCGACGAAAACTGGGCGGCGTTGCAAGTCGCGCCGAGCGAACGGTATGCGTGGGACCCGGCGTCGGAGTACGTCAAGAAGCCGCCCTATTTCGAGGGTATGCCGGCCGAGCCGGCCGGCCTGCGCGACGTCGCCGGCGCGCGCGTGCTGGCGGTGCTCGGCGATTCGGTGACGACCGACCACATTTCACCGGCCGGCAACATCGCCAAAACCAGTCCGGCCGCCAAGTACCTGATGGAGCGCGGCGTCGAGCCGAAGGACTTCAACTCGTACGGCGCGCGGCGCGGCAATCACGAAGTGATGGTGCGCGGCACGTTCGCCAACGTTCGTCTGCGTAACCATCTCGTGCCGGGCGTCGAGGGCGGCGTGACGCGATATCTGCCGACCGGCGAACAGACGTCGATCTTCGAGGCTTCCGAGCGCTACCGCGCCGACGGCACGCCGCTGATCGTGCTGGCGGGACGCGAATACGGCTCGGGCTCGTCACGCGACTGGGCGGCCAAGGGTCCGTACCTGTTGGGCGTGCGCGCGGTGATCGCGGATTCGTTCGAGCGGATCCATCGCAGCAATCTGATCGGTATGGGCATTCTGCCGCTCGAGTACGTCGAGCGGGCCGACCGTTCGACGTACGGTCTCACCGGCGAAGAGATCTACGACGTTACCGGCATCGCCGGCGGCGTGACGCCGCGCATGCACGCCAACGTCACCGCGACCGACGCCAAAACCGGACGCTCGATCGAGTTCAAGGTGCGGGTGCGGATCGATACGCCGGATGAAGCCGAGTATTACCGGCACGGCGGCATCCTGCAGTACGTGCTGCGCCAGCTGCGCGCGCGCGCAGAGCCGAAGGCGAGCTAGGGGGTCCGCTCGCCCATGGCGTCGACGACGTAGGCGGCGAGCTGCGCGCGCGAATTGATGCCGAGCTTGGCGTAGATCGACGTCAGGTGCTTTTCGACCGCCTTCTCCGTCACCGACAACGTCTGGGCGGCGGCGCGATTGCTCTTTCCGCCGGCGATCGCTCGGGCGATGTCGCGTTCGCGCGCCGTCAGCAAGCTCGGTGCCGTACTCGCGCCGGCAATCGCCGAACGTTCCAGCCGCCGCAATTCGGCATGCGCGCCTAACGCACGGTAACGCTCGCGCGCGGCCGAAGGGTCGCCGCCGATGTCGTACGACCATGCTTCGAGGAGCGGCCATCCGATCTCGGCGTAGTACCGCGCGGCGTCGCGCCCGCGGGCTCGTGCCGCCGCCGTATCGCCGCGCGCGCGTGCCTGCGCTGCGGCGACCAGCGCCGCCAGTGCGGCGCCCACGCGATCGGTGGCCGGCTCGGCGGCTGCGTCGACGAAGCCTGCGATTCCGGCGAGCAGCGCCGGACGCCACCGCGCGATCGCGGCGATCGGCATCGTCATGTCGTACGCGGTCGTAACCGCCGATGCCGAACGCGCGAAAAACTCGTCGGCCTCCGCGTCGCGTCCGGACGCGACCGCCGCGAGGGCGTACGCCGCCGCGAGATCGGCGATGGCCCCGCGGTGACCGCCGCGCGCGGCTTCGTCGATCAGTCCGCGATCGATCGTGCCGCCGAGATCGGCACCCGCGAGCGTCGCGAGCGTCGTCTCGACCAGCGAGCGCTGAACGCGCGCCAGAAATTTCGCCGGCGGAGGTCCGGCCGCGAGCAGCTGCCGGGCGGCGTCGAAATTACCGCGCCAGAGCTCGATCTCGGCGAGTACGCAACGCTCGTGGTCGACGCCCGAGTTGAGGCGCTCGGCGAGTTCGAGCGCACGGCGCTGATAGGCGAGCGCGGCGTCGTTGAGGCCCAGCGCCAGTGCCTGCGTGGCCCCGTTTCCGAGCGCCACGCGGATGTTGTCGGGCAGCGCGCCGATGCGCTCGAAGATTTCCAGACCGCGATCCAGCCGCGTGCGCCAGCTCTCGGCTTCGGCGCGCTGGGCGTGCAGGTTCGCGAGCAAGAACGACGCCTCGGCGGCCAGCGGCGTCTCGCCGGCCAGGACGGCTGGGTCGATGGCCGCGGCCACGCCGCCCGCTTCGCCGGTGCGCCGGGCGAACGAATAGAGAAATCCGAGCCGGACCAACATCCTGGCCCGCACTTCCGGACGCGCCGCCGAACCCAACGAGCGATCGGCGTGCCGCAGCAGTGCGACGGCGTCGTCGCCGCGCCCGTTGTCGTGCAGTGCGCCCGCGGCCATCACGCAGGCCGCGACGGCGTCGTCGAAACAGCCGGCGCGCTCGTAGGTTTGCACCGCCCGTTCGTAGAGCGCCAGCGCGCCTTCGAGATCCCCGCCGAAGACGTGCATCAGCCCGGCGTCGACCAGGGCGCGCGCCGTTTCGGAATCCGTGCCGGCGTTGGCGGAGACGCGTTCGTACCACAGCGCGGCATCGTCGTAGGCGTGCACGGCGCGCGCCGCGTCGGCTGCCGCCCTGCAATACAGCGCCGCCCGATCGCGGTCGCCGGCGACGGCGTAGTGATGCGCGAGGAACTCGACGTGACGTTCGGTAGCGCCGCGTCCGGCAATCGCGTCGGCGATGCGGCGGTGCAGCTCGGGAAGCGTGCTTTCGTCGAGGTCGCCGTACACCGCATCGCGGGTCAACGCGTGCCGGAAGCGATACTGCGCGGTCTCGCCTGGCGCCGGGTCGACCAGCTGAAGCAGCGTCAGCCGTTCCATGGCTTCGCGGCAGGTTGCAACCGGCACGCCGAAGGCATCGCCGAGGAGCTCGAGGTCGAAGGTGCGGCCCAGCAGCGACGCGCGCTCCAGCAAGATGCGGTCGTCACTGCGGCAGCGCGCCAAGCGTTCGCGAACGATCGCGTGCAGCGAGAGCGGCAGCGCTTCCGAATCGCGAAGCGTCCCGCCGGCGTAACGATCGGCGGCGTGCCGCAAGAGTTCTTCGCCGAACAGCGCGTTGCCGTCGGCGCGGCGCCGCACTTCGCGGACGAGATGCTGCGGCAGCGAAGGCGCCGCGCGCGACGCGTCGCCGAGCAGACGCGTCATCTCGCGATCGTCGAATCGCCCGAGCCGCACCAGCGACGTGCAGCGCTCGCGCAAGATCCGCCCGATCAGGGTGAAGCTGCGGTGCGAGGCGTCCAGCTCGTCGTCGCGATATGTCGCGACCAGCAGCAGCCGGCGATCGGCGGCGCGCTGCGTCAACGCGTGCAGCACTGCCACGATGTCGGGGTCGGCCCAATGCAGATCCTCGACCAGCGCGAGCGTCGTGCTGCCCGCAGCGATCCGGTCGAAGGCGTCGACGAAGGCGGCGAGCATTTCGTCTTTCGTGGCGAAGGTGCCGCGCGACAGCCGTTCGGCCGCCGCCGCGTCGAATGCCCCGACCAGCTCGAAGAGCGGGCCCAGCGGCCGCTGTGCGAACTCGCGGCACGCGGCGGCAGCGACGCGCGTGGTGCGGCGGGGTAAGGCGCGACGAAACTCGGCGAGCAATCGCGACTTGCCGATGCCGGCCTCGCCGGCGACCAGCACGCAGCCGCCGCGTCCGGCAGACGCGGCCCGGCGGCGCTCGGCGAGATGCTCGAGCTCGACGACGCGTCCCACGAAGGCGCGGCAAACGACCGGCTGCGAGATCACAGCCGGGTTTTGGTTCGGTCAAAAACGTAGGGAAACCCCTACTACGCGTGCCCCGAGCCGCCGCCTAGAATGGCGCCATGCAGCACCATCGCACGTTTTTCGCATTCGCCGCGCTCGCGCTCGCCGCGTGCTCCGCCAAAAGCGCCGTCCCGTTCGCGCCGTCGTCGTCCGCAGCGGCCGCCGACCGGCGGCCGGCGGCCTCGTCTCCACTGCACACGCTCTACCTTTTCAAAGGCGGTTCGGACGGGGCCAATCCGTACGACTCGCTCGTGAAGGTGGGCAGTTCGTACTACGGCGTTACGTACGGCGACAAGAGCGGTCCCTGCGCCTACGGCAGCGTCTTCTCGATTTCGGCGGCCGGCAAAGAGCACACGCTGTATTGTTTCGGGGCCCCTCCCGACGCGGAAAATCCGGTCGGCGCGCTGATCGACGTCGGCGGCACGCTCTACGGCACGTCCTTCAACGGTGGGAAAGACGAGCTCGGAACCGTGTTCGCGATCACACCCGCCGGGAAGGAGCGTGTCGTTTACAGCTTCCAAGGCGGCACCAACGACGGAGCCGAGCCCGGTGCGTCCCTGTTGTGGTACAAAAACGAGCTCTACGGGACGACGACCAGCTACGGCGGCCCCGAGTCCGGCTCGGGCATGATCTTTGCCCTGACCACCGGCGGCAAAGAGCGCATCATTCACGTGTTCCAAGGAATGGCGGGCGGCGGCGACGGGCAGGGTCCCTACTCGCCGCCGGTCGTCGTCAACGGAATGCTCTACGGAACGACCGCGCAAGGCGGCGCCAACGGTTACGGAACCGTCTATCGAGCCGGCCTGCACGGCGGCGAAAAACCGATTTACAGTTTCAAGGGCGCCGGTGACGGGGCGTTCCCGTTCGGCAGCCTGCTCTTGCTCCACGGCGTATTCTACGGAACGGCGCAGAACGGCGGCTCCGGCGAACTGGAGAACGGCACGGTCTTCACCTGCACGCTGGGCGGCAGCGAGAAACCGATCTACTCGTTCCAAGGCGATCCGTCCGACGGTTCGAGCCCGCGCTCGGGACTGATCCTGGTCAACGGCACGCTCTACGGCGACACCGAAAAAGGCGGATCCGCCGATCTCGGCACCCTCTTCCAAATCACGCCGTCCGGAACGGAAAAAACGCTCTACAGTTTCACCGGCAGCTCGACCGACGGCGCCGATCCGTTCGGACCGTTGATCTACGACGGCGGCACGCTCTACGGAACCACCATCAGCGGCGGCAACCACGTCGACAGCGGAAACTGGACGGGCGGCGGAACCGTCTTCCGCTACAAGATCTAGCGCCGGACGACCCGCGCGATCTCGCGCGCGGCCAGCCGAACCGCCGGATGCGCGAGCGTCAACGGCTCGGGAGTTCCGAGCACGCGAAGATCCTCGATCTTCCACAACCCGACGGTGCGCCACGCGGGCTGGTAGTACGACCACCAGCCCGCACCGTCGTGCGAGCCTTCATCGAAAATCTGCAGCGCCCAGCGCTGGGTCGTGCGCCGGTCGCGCGTTACCACCTGCGACGGGCGCAATCCCCGAGCCAGCAGATTGGCGGCGTCGTCGAGGTCGTAAAAGCGCGGCGCGCCGCCCTCCCGGTCGCGCAACTCGTAGGTCGCAAGCGCCCGCCGCACGCCGTTGACGTCGAGCACGGCGGTCGTCCACTCGGGGAACCGGCCGAGCGCTTCCGCGACCGCTCCCTGGGGATCGGAGCTGGCGTAGAGCGTGCGGTAGCGCTCCGGATTATCGATGCGTCCGTACCCGCCGCGCGGACGATAGAGGGCGCCGCCCGGCGCGCCGGCGCCGGCCGCGGCGTCGAACGGAAAGATCCGGTAGAGGGTCAAACGTAGGCGCCGTCTTCGATCGCGGCGAGCGCTTCGATGACCGGCACCACGCCCTGCGTCACCAGCACGTCGATCGGCCGCGCGCCGCCCAAGAAGGGCTCCGATCCGACCAGCCACTGGGCGACGACGGCGGGAGCGAAGGCTTGAAGCGCGCGGGTGAGCACGTCGTGCAGATCGATGACCCGGCGCGCCATCGGCGCGCTGATGGGCTTGCCGGCGCGCCATCGGGTGATCATGGCGGCGTTGACGTCGAGCATCCGCGCAACCGAGCGAGCGCCGTAGGCCGCGACCATGCGCTCGAGCAACCCGGTCACGTTGCGCAGGGCTTCCGGATCGGAGGGCGCTTCCACCACGGCCAGGGGCGACCACGAACGGCTCATAGCACCACCCTAGCACCGCGCTTCCCCGAGGTCAACGAATTATGTTGACTGGATTCGCGATCGGTACGGGTCGGGCGTTTTCCCTTTTTGGATCATCGCGCGCGCTCTGGGGTGCTATGCTTCCAGCGTCTTATCCGAAATCGACGCATCGGCGCTCGCGCGCCAGAAAGACGAAGCTCCTTTGAAGTACGTCTACGCCATCGCACTGCTGTTCGCGTGCTCCGTTGCCGCCCCGGCGGTCGCGGTCGCCCAAGGCGCGGCCGCCGCGGCTACCGCGCAGCTCACCGCCAAAGTCGTCGCGATCGACTACGACGCGCGTATCGTGACGCTGCAGGACGGGCAGGGCAACGTTCAAGAGATCAAGGTCGGTCCGAGCGTCAAGCGCTTCGACGCGCTCAAGGTCGGCGACACCATCACCTTTACCTATCAAGAGTCGATCGCGTACGCGATCCAAAAGCCGGGCGCTACCGGTTTGCCGCCGCAGAGCAGTTCGGTCACGCCGCTTCCCGGATCGAAGCCGGGCGGCATTGTCAGAAAGATGACGACGGCGCTGGTCACGATCCAAGCGATCGATCCGAACGCGCCCTCGGTGACCGTGAAGACGCAAGACGGTCACACGATGGCCCTGTCGGTCAACGATCCGTCGAGCCTGCAGGGGCTCAACGTCGGCGACCAAGTCCAGATCACCTACGCACAAGCGTTGATGATCACCGTTCAGTAAGCGCTGCGCGCCGCGCTAGAGCGCGACGCGCGAAAAGTCCGCCAGTACCGAGGCGACGTAGGCCAGAAAGCGCGCGGCGCCGGCGCCGTCGATGACGCGGTGATCGTAGCTCACGCTGATCGGCAGAATCAGTCGCGGAACGAACTCGGTGCCGTTCCAGACCGGCTTGATCGACGACCGGACGGCACCGAGAATCGCGACTTCCGGAGCGTTGACGATTTGCGTGAACGCCGTTCCGCCGATGCCGCCGATCGACGAGATCGTGAACGTTCCGCCCTGCATCTCGCTCAAGGCGAGCTTGCCGTCGCGCGCCTTGGCTGCCAGCGCCGCGGTCTCGGACGCGATCGCCAGCAATCCTCTCCCACCGGCCCCCTTGACGACGGGGACGACCAGCCCGTTGGGCGTGTCGGCCGCAAACCCGACGTTGTAGTAGCGGCGGTAGACGAGCTCGTCGCCATCGAGCGCCGCGTTGAACTCCGGAAAACGCACCAGCGCCGCAACGCTCGCCTTCACCAGGAACGCCAGCACGGTGAGCTTTGCTCCGCCGGATTTAGCTTGCTCGGCGTTGATCCGGTTGCGAAACGCCTCGAGCTCGGTGATGTCGGCTTCGTCGTAGTTGGTGATGTGCGGGATCTGCAGCCAGTTGCGGTGCAGGTTCGGCCCGGAAAGTTTCTTGAGGCGCGAGAGCGGCCTGCGTTCGATCTCGCCGTATTGCGCGAAGTCGACCTTGGGCCACGGCGGCAGACCGAACGGCGTTGCCGCAGCGGCCGGACCGCCGCGCGCAAGCGCGCTTTTGACGAAGTTCTGCACGTCGTCGCGGGTGACGCGGCCGTGAGGGCCGCTGCCGCGGAGCGCTCGCAAGTCGACGCCCAGCTCGCGCGCGAAGCGGCGGATCGCCGGACTGGCGTGGACCGGCGCGCCGTTTTGCGACGTCGCGGCTTGCGCGACCGGCGGTGCGGCCGGCGCGGTGGACTCGACCGTCTCGGCAGGCGCTGCGGCGGCCGGCGTCTCGGGCTGCACGCGCGGTTGCGGCGCCGGTGCGGCGGCCGTCCGTGCAGCCGACAGCGTTGCGATCACCGTTCCCTGCGAAACGCGATCGCCCGGCTTGACGCGAACCTCGGCAATCGTTCCGGCGGCGGTCGCCGGCACTTCCATCGACGCCTTCTCGCTCTCGAGCACGACCAGCGGCGCTTCTTTGGCGATCGTCTCCCCGGGTTTGACCAGCACCTCGACGACCGGCACGTCCTTGAAGTCC
>DATJUC010000116.1:0-17701 GCA_035502675.1 Candidatus Acidiferrales bacterium
GGAGCAAAAGGTCGTCCTCGAAGAGATCAAGATGTACGAGGACTCGCCCGACGAGCTCATCCACGACGTCTTCTTGCAGACGATGTGGAAGGGCGCCAACCTGGGCGAGCCGACGATCGGATTTGCCGATACGGTGACCGAGGTTACGCCCGACGACCTGCGCGCGCACATGCAGGCTCACTACGCGCCGAACTCGGTCGTGGTCGCCGCCGCGGGCAACGTCGATCACGATCGCTTCGTCGAGCTGGTGGCGCGCGAGTTCGCGGCGTTCGACGGAAGCTGCGCCTTGCCCGCGCCCGAGTCCCCGGTCGCGATGCCGGCGACGCACGTGCGCTCGAAGGACAGCGAACAAGCCTACGTCGTGGTCGGGACCCAAGGCCTTTCGGTCCGCGACGAACGCCGGTACGCGCTTTCGATTCTCGACACGATCCTGGGCGGCGGCATGTCCAGCCGCCTCTTCCAAGAGATTCGTGAGAAGCGCGGCTTGGTTTACAGCGTGTATTCGTTTCAAGCGGCGTACCGCGCCGCCGGGCTGTTCGGCGTCTACGCCGGCACGTCGCCCGAGAACGTCCAGGCCTGCATCGACGTGATCGCCGAGCAGTTCGCCGCGGTTCGCGCGAGGCCGGTTGGCGACGGCGAGCTGAATCTGGCCAAGGAGCACATCAAAGGAAACCTGACGCTCTCGCTCGAGTCCAGCTCCAGCCGGATGATTCGGCTGGGCCGCAACGAGTTCGCGCTCGGGCGCGACGTCAGCCCCGAAGAGATCGAACAGCGCATCGACGCCGTGACCGCAGAGGAGGTGCGCGAGCTTGCCGGCGAGCTTCTCAGCGACGAGCGCTTGGGCTTGTGCATCATCGGACCGGTCGACGAATCGACGATCGCCTGGAATCGTGACGCCGCCTAACGCGGCTGACGAGCTCGTTCCGCACTTATGGTCTGGCAAGCTCGTCGGAGCTATGCTGATCACGTTCGTCGTTCAAGGCGTTACCATCGGAGCGTACGCGGCGCGACTGGCGGGAGTTCAAACCAAACGCATCGCTACCTCGATCTCGCTCTTCAACCTGTTCGTGACGACCGGCCGGCTGGCGAACCTGTTCATGGTATTCTTCGTCGGACCGCTTTCGGATCACGCCGCCAACGCCATTCGGATTCTCGGACCCGGCGACGCGGCGCACGCCTGGACCGGCCTGCTCCAGACCCAGCTGCGTCTGACGGTGCTCGCGGGAACCGCCGGCATGATCGTCTTCTCGATGCTGCTGCCGATGTTTACGTATTTGTTCCGGCGCGGCGTGCAGTCGTTCGAGGCCCGCGGTTCGGTGCCTCACTCGCTGGCGCGGCTGGTCTCGCCGCGCGTGGTGGTCGAGGTGATTCGTGCGGAGCGGCTGCCGTCGCCGGCCGAGATCCGCCGCTTCGATTGGCGGCGCGTGCCGGCGCGTCTGCTGATCTTCAACACCGTCGTGATGTGCGTCTACGCGATCGGCGTGCAAGCCGCATATCTGGCATCCGTGCTGGACCTCAACGTCGCCAGGACGGCCTTGGGACTCTCGGGCGTGATCAACGGCATCGGGACCATCGCATTTACGCTGTTCGTCGACCCCACGTCGTCGATGATCACCGATCAAGCGGTTCACGGAAAACGAACCGTCGAGGAGGTTCGTGCGATGGTGTTCTACTTATCCCTTACGGCCATCGTCGGGACGCTGCTCTCGCAGCTGATCTTTTATCCGGCCGCTCTGCTGATCGAGGTCGTGGCGAGGTTTGCGGGACACGTTCATTTCTAGCCTGAGGCGGGCGGTCGCGGCCGCGGCGGCCGGCGCCGTGCTGATCGCTTCGGGGTGCGCCGGATCGATCGAGCGCTGGATCGTCGACACGCGCGTCCATCAGGGCGACGTTGCCCAGGAGCGCGGCAACGCGCGCGACGCACTGCTGGCGTACCGTCTGGCGCTGCGCGTCGATCCGTACGATCGCCGGGCGCGAACGGGCTTCGTGGACGCGGCCGGGTCGCTGGCGCAGGCCGAGTACGCCAAGGGCGACTTCGACGATGCCCTCGCGACCATTCACGACGGTTTGGCGATCGATCCCGCGAGCTTGCGCCTCGCCGCGCTTCAAACCGTCATCAACCAGGCAAAGCTCAAACGCGAGATCGTGATTTCGAATTACCCGAGCTATCACGAGACCGGATTGCAGATTCTGCGCGCCTACCAGGAGCTCGACTCCGAGAACAAACTCCTGCTGCGCAGCCTGCGGCGCTTCGGGTACACTTTTGACGGCGACGACCTCACCGACGCGATCAAGCGCAGTTACGAACTCCAAATCGACCTCGCCAAGAACACCAATCGCTTGATCGTGTACCGGCAACTGGTCACCTCCGGCGTTCCGGCGCCGGCCTCGGAGTCCGCGCCGCCCGGCACGCGCTCGCTGCTGCCGCTCCCGTAAGCAGCGCGCGGTGGTGATTTCCTGGCTGGAGAGCCTGCCTGCGATGGTCGACGCGGTTCTGATCGTCGGCGGGTTTCTGCTCCTGACGCTGCTGCTGGGCTGGGCGGTGGCCCGGCTGGCACCGGCCGACGTGCGCCGCGAGCACAACGATCTGGCCGGCTTCATCCTGGCAGTCATCGGCGTCGTCTATGCGGTCTTACTGGCGTTCGTCGTCATCGGGGTCTGGGAACGATTTCAAGCCGCCGAGGAGCGAAGCTACGCCGAGGCGGGCGCGTTGCAAATGGTCTATCGAGACGCCGGGTCGTTCGCCGGCGGAGAGCCGGTGCGCGCCGCGCTGCGCGATTACGTGAACGACGTGATCGTCGACGAGTGGCCGAAGATGCAATCCGGCGGACAGTCGGAACGCGCGGATCGCGAGCTCGAGGTGGTCGATCGCGAGGTGCGCGACCTCGACGTCGTCACCAAAGCGCAGCAGGACGTGCACGCGCAGATGCTCGGCGGCATGCAAACCGCGCTCGACGACCGCGACCTTCGCCTGTCCGAGTCGGCCACCGGCATCAACGGGATCATGTGGGTGGTGCTGGTGCTGGGCGCGATCGTGACGGTGAGCTTCACGTACCTGTTCGGTTTTCGGGAAACGCTGATGCAGCGGCTGATGATCGGTTCGCTCGGCCTGGTCATCGGACTGGTGCTCTACTTGGCGGTCGCGCTCGACTATCCGTATCGCGGCAGCGTCACGGTCGGTCCGGAAGCCTTCGGCGTCGCGCGCGAGAGCTTCGAGGTCATCGGACGCTAAGCGGGCGGCGCGCGACCCGGCAAAGCCCGTGAGCGTCCAGGAAGGGACGTCCGCGGCGCGCGCGTTCCGCGACCCGAAACGCGCGCCAGAAACGATCCGCACCGGGCAGCTCGAACGCCGGATCGGTATGGTAGACGGGCCATTGCGCGGTGCGATTCAAAACCGGAAAACGCTGCAGCCACGCGCACAGCTCGACGTTGGCGCGCAGGCGGTTGTCCTCGATCGAGATGAAGTAGCGCGCCCCCTTTCGGATGGCGCTTTCTTCGTCGAAGGGCGTCCATAACTGCGGATCCTCTTCCCAGCCGAAGCGATCGATATAGTACTGCACGTCGGGGCCGTAATGACCGATGACCACCAGCGCGCCTCGGTCCAGCGTGCGGTCGAGAAAGACGGCGTTGCGATAGACCGCCCTATTGTAATGATAGTATGGTGCGACCGCCGCGCGCGCTTGGACGAGGCTGACCAGCCCGAGGATTGGGAGCAGCGACGCCAGCGCGTAGCGAGCGGCAACGCCGACGTCGGCGCGCCAGAGCGCTCGCAGCGCCCACGCCGAGGCACAGCCGATGGCGATGGCCGCGGGCGGCAGCAAAGGTGCCATGTAATAGTCGACCCGCTCGACGGTTACCACGACGTAGACGTAGGCCAGGCCGCCGGCGAGCCAACCGAAGACGGCGGGCCTGCTGCGGATCGGGACCCATGCCAGCGCCGCGAACGACGCGATCGCCAGCAGGAAGGGCAGCGTTCCCAACATGGTTTGCCGGAGCATGCCGAGCACGATCCTGAACCAAACGAGCTTAGCGGCGAAGCCCGCGCCGCTCGTAAAGGCCGTGCGCAGTGCCGGCAGCACGTGCAGCCGTGTTATTCCGCTGGCCCAATGCCATTCGGCGTAGGACGCGATGCGCCGGTC
Source organism: Candidatus Acidiferrales bacterium (assembly GCA_035502675.1). Taxonomy (GTDB): domain Bacteria; phylum Vulcanimicrobiota; class Vulcanimicrobiia; order Vulcanimicrobiales; family Vulcanimicrobiaceae; genus DATJUC01. Next base: position 4,140 of record DATJUC010000116.1, read on the forward strand.
GTACAAGGCCAGAATCACTACCGGGACGGCCACGATTACGATCAGCGCCGTCACGCGCATCGGACGCCGTTGGCGAGCGCGTTGCCAGATGACCGCCGCCACGGCGACGATACCCAGCAGGGCGACGGGCTTGGCGAGATATGCGAACGTCAGCAGGGCGGTGCAGCGCGCCAGCGCGCGCGGCGACAGGGCGTCGTCTTCGAGCAGAAAGCGGGTCACGGCGTAGAGCGCGGCGGTTAGAAAAAATACCATGGCCGTGTCCGGCGTAAACGTCCGGCCGTAATAAATACTGCCCGGAAAGATCGCGAAGAAAAACGCGGCGACGATCCCGGCCAGCCGGCTTCCGCTCAGCCAGCGCGCGAACAGGCCGACGACGCCGACCGTCGCGACGCTGAACGCGAGGGTGATCAGGCGCCCGAAGATCTCGTGGATTCCGGCGGCTTTATACAGCGTCGCGGCCAAGAAGGGAACGATCTGCAATTCCAGCTCGACGTAGTTGGGCGGCGGGCCGTCGTAGGACGTCTGCGGATACATGACGTTGTACCGCAGGCGCGCGAAGTTGCGCGCAATACTGGCGGTGTCGCCCTGACGCCACGCCGGATGGTCGAGAATCGGATCGTGGATGCCGTGCAGCCGCAGCGCGATCGCCAGGAGCAGCACGGCGGTCAATGCGGCCGGAAAGAACCACGGCCGCTCGGGCGGCGGCGCGTTCACGGCTGCGGGCTCTTGAACGTCCAATACTTGTTGACGAAAAAGTTGATGAAGATGCCGGCGACGTTGCCGACGAACCAGGTCCGGTGGCCGTGACCCAGCCACGGGCTCACGACTGACGACACCATCAGCGAGACGAGCAAAGCGACCGACGATACGGTCAAAAACTGGGCTCCTTGACGAAACGCATGGCCGGTCGAGCGAAACGTCCAGATCCGGTTGAAGAAGTAGTTCGACACGCCGCCCGCCAGGAACGAGATCGAGAAGATCACGTCGTACTGCAGCGCAGCACTGTGGTTGGGAACCAGTCGCTGGAGCACCGTGAACACGATCAGGTTCACGACGAACCCCGATGCGCCGACGATGCCGAATTTTACGAACTGGCGCACTCCGCGGCGCGCCGTGAGCGAAGCGATCACGTTGTCAGGCAACCCAGTACCAGTTGGTGAACAGGACGGTGTAGAGGCCGAGCAGCGGCAGCGAGAAGGCAAGGATGACGTTGTTGACGGCCGGCCGCGCGCCCCAGCGGGCCAGAATCGCGAACATCGGGAAGAGCACCAGCGCGAAACGCGGCATCGACATCAGGCTCGAGGTGCACATCGGCACCAAGATCGAGAGCGCCATATAGGCGATGTATGAAGGCCGGAGCCGCTTCCAGCCGCCGATGAGCACGGCGATCATGAGAAACGTGAACGCCAGCTCCATGCTTTGGTCCGCTACGATCTGGCCGTTGGGAGCGTGCGCGATCTTGTGAAACGTGTTGATGATGCTTACCCAAGGCATCGCGAAGTGCCGGTTCCAGTGAATTTGGACGTGCGAAAAGTAGAGCGGGTCGGCTCGCAGCACCCAAAGGTATGCCATGTACGTGGCCAGTCCCAGCGCGATGAACGCCGCCGGGAGCAGGTCGAACGCGCCGCGCCGCCAGTCCCCGCGGCATTGCGCGTACCACTCGACGAAGAACGGAACGACCAGAAGAATGCCCTCCACGCGGGTGAGCGCGGCACAGAACCCAATCGCTCCGGCCATCCACCAGCGCCGCTCGCGCATGTAGTAAAACGACGCCACGGTCAGCATGAAGAAGAGCGATTCCGTGTACACGGCCGAGAAGAACACCGCGGTCGGAAAGATCGAGACGTAGAAGATCGCGCGGCGGGCCACCGCCCGGTCGTATTCGTGCTCGAGCAGCTTGTAAAGGAACAGCAGTCCGAAGAAAAAGGACGCGTTGGAGATCAGCAACCCGGCGATCAAGTGGCTTCCCGCCAGCGCGCCGACGATCCGAATCAACAAAGGGAAAAGCGGAAAGAACGCCATGTCGGTACCCTGATAGCCGGACGTGGCGATGTCGAGGTAGTGGACGGCGTCCCAGCGTCCCCATACCGCCAGCAGAACGTGCCGCGATTCCTGGACGTGCGTGCCGGCGCGCTGGCCGATAATGACCGCCGCCAGCTCGGCGATCACGATGATCGCAGCCCGGGTTGCCAAAAAATCGACGAGCACTTCGCGAACGGTCTGATTGAAACGCGCGGCGATCAGGAGTTTGGCCGCGCAGAAGAGCGCCGCCGCGACCAAGAAGAGCCCGGCGCCGTGCGTGTACTGCGCGGGCAGGACGAACGTCAGCCAGAGAACGAGGAACGGGAGCCACGTGAGCGAGTCGTAGCGCAGCGAGCGAACCAGCGTCGTCCCGGCACGCCGCGAGAAGTAGTGCGCGTACGCCGACCAGACCACGACCGCTGCGACCGCGCCGGCCAGCAGCGACGCGAGCAGTCCGAGCTCGCTCTCGGCTGCGTTGTGCCGCGGCACGATCGCAACGTACCATGCGAAAAAGCCGAGGGTGAGACCGGCCAGCGCAACCGCGAGCAACGGCGCCCAACCGGGCTGGAGCAAATCGTCCACGCGCGGCCACGCCGCTCGCGACGGCCGCGGGATTCGGACACTGACGGACACGACCACGGGGTTATACAGGAGAACTGCCGCTTCCCTTGTAGCCAGGGGGCATGGCACGCTCGGGAGCAAGCGCTTCGGTGAAACATCCCGTTCACTCGTTGGACTTCGTGAAGGTCACCGAGAGCGCCGCACTGGCCGCCTCGCGATGGATGGGACGCGGCGAGCGCGACGCCGCCGACGGTTCGGCCGTCGAACGGATGCGCGAAACCTTGGGCGACATGGAAATCTCGGGCCGGATCGTGATCGGTGAAGGCGAGCGCGACGAAGCCCCGATGCTCTATATCGGCGAAGAGCTGGGCAGAGGCGGCGAAGAGGTCGACATCGCAGTCGATCCCGTCGAAGGGACGAACCTCGTCGCCAACGGATTGCCGAACTCGATCGCGGTGATGGCGATTTCGGAGCGAGGCGGCCTGCTGCACGCCCCCGACACGTACATGCGCAAGCTCGCCGTCGGCCCGAAAGCGGCACCCTACGTGCACATCGACGCGCCGGTGCGCGAGAACATCGAGGCGGTGGCCAACGCCCTCGAAAAGCCCATCAACGACGTTTGCGTCGTGATCCTCGACCGTCCGCGGCACGCCGATTTGATCCGCGACGTGCGCCACGCCGGCGCTCGCATCAAGCTGATCTCCGACGGCGACGTCGACGCGTGTATCGCAACCGCAATCGACAGTACCGGCGTACACGTCGCCATGGGTACGGGCGGCGCGCCCGAAGGCGTGCTGGCGGCAGCGGCGATCAAGTGCCTGGGGGGCAACTTCATGGGCCGCTTGCAGCCGCGCAACCAGGAAGAGGCGGACCGGGCAGTGGCGATGGGATTCGGCGATCTCGACCGCGTGCTCTCGGTCGACGACCTCGTCAAGAGCGACAACGTGATCTTCTGCGCCACCGGGATCACCGACGGCGATCTCGTCCGCGGCGTGCGTTTTTATGGAAACCAAGCGCGCACGCATTCGATCCTGGTGCATTCCAGCGGGACCGTACGATTCATCGAATCGATCCACAGACTCGGGGCGCGTCCGGCCGGACGATGACGCGCCACCGCCACCAGCTGGTGGTCGTCGGTGCCGGTTCCGGCGGATACGCCGCCGCCCGCACCGCCCGCGACATCGGATGCGACGCGGCGCTGGTCGACCACGGACCACTGGGAGGTTTGTGCATTCTGCGCGGCTGCATGCCCAGCAAAGCGCTCTTGGCGTCGAGCGACGCGTTGGCCGACGCGCGCGAGGCGCGCCAACTCGGCGTCTCGGCGTCCGACCTTCGAACCGATATGCCGTTGATCGCGCAGCGCAAGCGCGTTCTGGTCCGGGAGTTTGCCGACTACCGGATCGACGGCATCCGAAAGTTCCCGCTGTACATGGGGCCGGCGAGATTTCGTTCGCCCACCGAGTTAGCGGTCGGCGACGACGTGATCGAGGCGGACACGTTCGTGATCGCGACCGGCAGCGTGGTGCAACCCGCGAAGCTGCCCGGTCTGCAAGAAGCGGGATACCTGGACTCCGACCAGGTGCTCGAACTCGAGTCGATTCCCGCGTCGGCGATCGTCTTGGGCGGCGGCTACACCGCTTGCGAACTCGGACAGTTCCTCGCGCGCATGGGCGCGCGCACCACGATGCTCATTCGCAGCGGCCATCTGCTGACCGAAACCGACGACGACGTCGGCGAGGCGCTGACGCAATACTTCGCCGAGGAGGGAATCGGCGTCGTCATTCGCTCGACTCTCGTGCGAGCCGGCCGCCGCGGCGATCGCAAAGTCGTCGCTTACGAAGCCGGCGGCAATCGGACCGAGATCGAAGCGCAAGAGATCTTCTACGCTCTGGGACGCGCGCCGAACGTCGACGGGCTGGGGCTGGAGAAGGCCGGCGTCGCGCTCGAAGGCAACCGCATCGCGGTCGACCGGTGCCTGCGCACCAGCAACCCCAAGATCTTTGCCGTCGGCGACGTGACCGGCGAGCACATGCTGGTGCACGTCGCGATCTATCAAGGCGAGGTCGCGGCGCGAAACGCCTGCAGCGGCGGCAACGAGGAAGCCGATTACCGGTTGGTCACGGCGCACACGGTGTTCACGGATCCGCAAGTCGCCGTCGTCGGCGAAACCGAGAAGAGCCTGCGAAACCGGGGACGCCGCTACGTCAGCGGGCGGTACAGCTTTGCGGAGCACGGCAAGGCACAATGTTTGGGAAAGACCAAAGGCTTCGTCAAGATGCTCGCCGATCCGCAGGACGGCGCGATCTTGGGTGCCGCGATTTTGGGGCCGCAGGCGTCGGAGCTCATCCACGAAGTGATCGTCGCGATGAACTACCGTGCGACGGTCGAGGAGTTCATGCGCATTCCGCACCTGCACCCGACGCTGGCCGAGATTCTGACGTATCCGGCCGAGGAATGCGCGGCACAGCTCGGCATGAAAGCGCCCGGCGACGAACAAGTCGAACTCGCAACCAGCGTCGTTTCGCCGCAACCGTAAAGCTTCCGTAAGGGTAAAGCTTGCGAAAAAACCTTAATATAGGCGAGCAGGCGGTCGATTTTTCCTATGAAGGATCAACGGAGAGAAATCGCCCAGCATGACGTGGATAGGAAGTCGAACGCACAAACGTCCCGCGACGGCCGAGCCGGCGAGCGCACCGGCGTCGCTCGAGTTTCCGGTTTCCGTCAGTGCCCGCGGAATCGCGCCGGCGAGCGCAGTGCTGGAACATCTCACCGCAAACGAGTGCCGCTTCCGGACCGTCGTGTTTTTCGATCCCGGCGACGGCGTCGAGTTCGCCTACGCTACCAGCTCGGGTCAGATCTTCGTTCGGGGCAGCGTCGTCGCGCGGACGACCAGCGGGCCGCGGTTCCTGTATCGCATGCGGTTGGACCGGATGAGCTCCAAAGAATTGGACGCGCTGGCACGGGCCGTCAACGAGAACCATCGCCGCGCTGCCTCACGCAACTTCGCGCAATCGCTCAACGCCGTGCCGACCACGGATCGCCTGACCCGCGCGAGCGTTCGCGTGGTCACACAGTTTCCGCTGGTCTACCGAACCCCCAAAGACGGCTTTCGCAACGCCAAGGCGGGCAACGTCTCCAGCGGCGGGTTGCTGATGAGCTGCGCCGACGTCTTAGTTGAAGGATTGCCGGTCGAGCTGCGCTTCACGCTGCCCTCGGACGTTCTGCGCGTCTTTCCGGAAGAGACGGCCGTGCTCGATCTGCGCAACGCCAGAATCGACTATTCGCCGACCGATCCGCGCCGGCCGTTCGAAGAGATGGTCGTGGGCGCGCGGGTGGTGACCGGCCGCGAAGCCGGCGGCGGCGGCTATCGTTACGGCTTGGCATTTACCGCAATCGACGGCTACCAGCAAGAGGAAATCGCCCGCTACACGCACGCCGTGCAGCGATCTCGAAACCGCCACTAGGCGCTCGGCGCAACGCGCAAGGCCCTTCCCGGGAGCCTCCCAAATACGGTAACTTCGTGGAGCCGCCGATTCCCCTGGCCGCACAGCCGGCACGCGTACGCCTCGCCATCGTCCAGATGAAGCCCGAAAAGGGCCGGTACTCCGCCAACCTCGCGACCGCCGCCCGAGCGTTCGGCGAGATCGGCGAGCGGCCGGCAGATCTCGTCGTGCTGCCGGAAGCGGCGTTCACGGGATATTTCCTGGAGGGGGCCGTCTACGATTTGGCTCTGCCGGCTCCGCGTTTCGCCGCGGACCTGGCTCGAACGTGGCGCGACGCATGCGGCGACGCGCCGGTCGATCTCGTTTCGGGCTTCTTCGAAAACGCCGACGGCACGTATTACAACAGCGCGGTCTACCTTCACGTCGAAGCGGGCGAGCATCGCATCGTGCACGTGCACCGAAAGATGTTTCTGCCGACGTACGGCGTGTTCGACGAGGAGCGATTTCTCTCGCGCGGCCGCAGGCTCGGCGTCTTCGAAACGCGCTTCGGAAAGACGGCGCTTCTGATATGCGAAGACAGCTGGCACGCGTTGGTTCCGTCGCTGGCGGCCGTCAAGGGAGCGCGTATCGTGATCGTGCCCAGCGCGTCGCCGGGCCGCGGCATCGAGCACGAGGGAGAGCTTTCCAGCATCGCGCGCTGGCGCGAAATGCTGCGTTTGATCGCTTCCGAACACGGAGTCTTCGTCATCTACGCGGGGCTGACCGGGTTCGAAGGCGGAAAAGGCATGACGGGTTCGTCGTGCGTCGTCGATCCGCGCGGCGAAATCTTGGTCTTCGCCCCGGCCGCCGAAGCGTGCATCGTGCGTGCCGAGCTGGACCTTCGCGAGATCGATCTAGCGCGCGCGAGTTTGCCGCTGGTCGGGGACCTGGAAGCCGTCTTGTCGGATTTGCTGCTCGACGAAGATCTGCCGTTGCCGAAGGGCCGTGGGCTTGTTCCCGATCGTTGAAGCGCCGCGGCCGGCAAACGCGCCGCCGGGAATCGATCCGGCCGTCACCGCGCAGTGGCTGACGTGGTTTTTGCGCGACGAGATCGTGGTACGGCGAAGGATCGCGCGTGCCGTCGTAGGACTGTCGGGCGGCGTCGACTCGGCGGTGACGGCATTTCTTTGTGCGCGCGCGCTGGGGCCGGAGAACGTCTTCGCGATTCGAATGCCGTACGCGACGTCGAGCCGCGCCAGTTTGGACGACGCGCAGGCAGTCGTCGACGCGCTGCAAATTCATTGCCGCACCATCGAAATTACGGCAGCCGTCGAGGGCTATCTGCAGTTCGAGCCGGATGCCGACGCGCGTCGTCGTGGAAACGTGATGGCTCGCACGCGAATGGTGGTCCTGTTCGACCAGTCGGCCAAGCTCGACGCACTGCCGGTCGGAACCGGGAATAAGACCGAACGTCTGCTGGGCTATTTCACCTGGCACGCCGACGATACGCCTCCCGTCAACCCGATCGGCGACCTCTTCAAGACGCAGGTCTGGGCGCTGGCGCGCTATTTGGGCGTGCCTCAGGCGCTCATCGAGAAAGCGCCGACCGCCGATTTGGAAGCAAACCAGACCGACGAGGGCGACTTAGGAATTACCTACGAGCGGGCCGATGCGATTCTCGATCAGCTGCTGCTGGGATATTCCGACGCGCAGCTGGTCGAGCGCGGCTTCGCGCCCGAGGACGTCGCCCTGATCCGCCGGCGCGTCGACGGGACGCACTGGAAGCGGCATCTGCCGACGACCGCCATGGTGAGCAACACGGCGATCAACGAGTTCTATCTGCGGCCCGTCGACTTTTGAAAGGAGCGGCCGCATGCCCGGCGTCGAGCTGATTGCCGTCGGCACCGAGATCCTGCTCGGGCAGCTCGTCGACACGAATACGGCGTTCGTGGGCGCCGGTCTGGCGGAGATCGGTGTCGACGTGCGCGCGACGCACGTCGTCGGCGACAACCTCGAGCGGATCTCCGCGACGATCCGCGGCGCCTTGGAACGCGCCGACGGCGTCATTACCACCGGCGGCCTCGGACCGACCGTCGACGACCTCACCAAGGAGGCCGTCTGCGACGCGCTCGGCGTCGACACGGAACTGTACCGCCCGGCGCTGGATCAGATGCGGGCGTTCTTCGCCTCCGTTCGCCGCGAAATGCGCCCCAACAACGTCAAACAGGCGGAATTGCCGCGCGGCAGCGTGCCGCTTCCGAATCCGCACGGCACGGCGCCGGGATTCGTGGCGTTCTCACCGGACGGCAAATTCGTGGGATGCATGCCCGGCGTCCCGCGCGAGATGAAGCCGATGTTTTCGGAACGGCTGGTGCCGCTGCTGCGCGAGCGGTTGGAGCTGCACGACGCCATCTACACGCGTGTGATCCACACCGTTCACATCGGCGAGTCCGAAATCGACCATCGCATCGACGACCTCTTTCGCGCCGGGCGGAACCCGAAGATCGCGGTGCTGGCGCACGACGCGCGCGCCGATGTGAAGGTCATGGCCAAGGCCGCGAGCGCCTCGGAAGCGTGCGCGCTCATCGAGCCGATCGCTCGCGAGATCGAGACGCGGCTGGAGGGCTTCGTGTTCGGCCGCGACGCCGAGACGTTAGAGGGCGTCGTGATCGAACGATTCGCCAAGGCGGGTAAAACGCTGGGCGTGGCGGAGTCTTGTACCGGCGGCCGCATCGCGTCCGCCCTCACGGCAGTGGCCGGCGCGTCGGCCGCATTCGTCGGCGGCGTGATCGCCTACGACAACGCCGTGAAGGTGCGCGAGCTCGGGGTCGATCCCGACACGATCGAGCGCTACGGCGCGGTCAGCGAAGAGACGGCCGCGGCGATGGCGACCGGTGCGCGCGAACGCTTGCGCTGCAGCGCTGCGGTCAGCGCTACCGGGATTGCCGGACCGGCCGGCGGGTCGCCGGAAAAGCCCGTCGGTCTGGTCTGGATCGGTTTCGACGACGGAACCGCCGCGCGCGCGTGGCGTTTCGTCTTTCGCGGCGGCCGCGCCGCCATTCAAACGCGCGCCACGACGATGGCGTTAGGACTCGTATGGAAGTACGGCTGATTGCCGCGGCGCTCGCGCTCGCGCTCGTCACGGCGTGCGGCGGCGGCCCTTCGGCCGCCAACAAGCCGTACATCGACATCGAGTTCCCGGCCGGAAATCTTCCCGCGTACGCGCACGCGGTGGACGGCTCGGGCGGCTTGTGGTACGTCGACGGCAACGACGTCGTTCACGCGGCCGAACCCAACCGGCGCGACGTCGTGCACGTTGCCGGAACGCGCGGCGGCACGCTGTTCTGGTACGAGGGATCGATCGTCGTTCTCACCGGCGACGGGATGCGTTTCGTGCGCATCGGCCGTAAGCGGCAGTCGGTCGTCACGATTCCGGCGGCCTACGCGCCGATCGTCGGGGTCGCCGCCGATCCCGTGCATCGCGGGATCGTCGCCGCGGAAACCGCGCCCAACCGGCTGGCCGTGGTCGACGTGTGGAAATGGTACGGACAGACGATACCGGGCGGCATCGAGGCGTACTCGACGGCGCTGGCCGGCGGCCCACACGGCAAGCGCTACCTGCTCGTCGCCGACCGGCGTACGAGTTTGGTGGCGGTCATCGATCGGCGCTACGCCGAGATTGGGTTCATGCGCTCGCCGCCGAACGGCTGCTTCGCGGGCACCCGCTCGGCGCTGCAGGTCCCGGTGCTGGTTCACGCGCGCGACGGCGGCCGCGCGTGGGTCGCGGCCGGCGAGCACGTCGCGACGATCGATCTCGCCAAGCGCCGAACCCTGCGAACCTGGGATCTCGACGCCTGCGCGATGCAGATCGTCGCAGGCGACGCGCGCAGCGCGATCCTCATGGTGAGCCGTCCCGACGGCTCGGGGCGTTACTCCACCTCGGCGATTCGAGTCGATTTGGCGGGCGTGCACGCTCTACCGCAGTACGGACGCATCGCCGGGCTCGATCCCGACACGCTGCTGGACGGCTACGACCGTTTGTGGTGGTACGACACGTCCGCTCACGCGTTCGTCTGCCGCACGCCGCTCAACTCTTAGACCGCGCGGGGCGAGGGAATCTCGAAGCCGATCGCTGCCAGGACGCCCTGCGTTACCACCGCCTCTTCGAACGTCGGTAAGCCGTTCGCCGTCCCTTCAATCGCCTTGACGAACTCGTCGTAGAGTTCCGCGAGATACGGCACGTTCGGGTTGACGCTCGACAGGGCCGCGTACGGCGAGGGCTTGCAATCCAGCTCGCTGGTTTCGTCCGCGTCGATGCTGTAGAGGCCCATCTGCGTCATGCTCGGTCCGCTCGCGACCGCCGTCCGGCTCTCTCCGTGGACGGCACACGTAAATCCCCCGGCCGACGTCGTCGCGTCGGCGGAGAGGCGGCCGACGGCACCGCCGGGATATTCGACCAGAGCGAACGCACCGTCGTCGACCGTCGAGACGAACTCGCCGTCGTCGTCCCGCCGTCGCCGGTTAGCGGTACGAACGAATCCGGAGGTGCGCCGCGGCCTTTCGCCGGTTAGCCAGTTGGCCATGTCGACGACGTGGCTCATCAGCGCTCCGGCCAGCCCGCCGCCCAGCTTGCGATCGAACCACCACCCGCGCGTGCGCGCGTCGTGACGCCGCAAAAACGCGCGCAACGCCGTGATCTCGAGATTGCGGACCGGATCGAGATGGTGGTTGGCCACCAGTTCGCGCAGGGCTGCGATCTGCGGAACGAAACGAAATTCGTGCGCGACGCCGCACGCGGTCCCGGCCGCACGCGACGCCTCGAGCATGCGCTCCGCCGAGTCGAGGTTCAGCGCGAACGGCTTCTCGCAGATCACGTGCTTGCCCGCGCGAAGCACGTCTTCGACGTCGCGTTCGTGGGCGAACGGCGGCGACGCCACGGTAACCGCGTCGAGTTCGCAGCCGGCCAACATCTCTCGGCACGAGGGGAACGCCGCGATAGCCCGTTCGGCGGCAATCCGTGCGGCACTGCGCGGCGAGGCGAGTGCGACCACGTCGAAGCGAGGATGTGCCGTCAACGCCGGCAGGTGCGCCGCGACGCCGAAGCCGGCGCCGACGATGCCGATGCGATACCTCTTGCTCATCGCGCGGCTGTTCGCTCCGCTGCGCCGCTATCCCAGGCCGGCCAGGGTCGTTTCGACGACGTCGAGGCCGCGATGCAGGTCCGCCTCGCCGATTACCAGCGGCGGCGCGATCGAAAGGACCTCGCCCTCCGGGCCGCTCTGCAACAGCATCGCACCCGAAGCCAGAGCACGCCTGACGGCGCGGCTCGCCGTCGGCCCATCTCGAAGTTGGACGCCCCACAGCATTCCGCGGCCGCGCACGTCCAGGACGGCGGACAGCGGGCGCAGCGCATCCAGCCGGGCGCTCAGAAGCGACCCGAAACGCTGGGCGGTTCGCGCCAAGTCGAGGCGCTCGTGCTCGGCGATGGTTGCCAGCGCCGCGGCGCAGCCCATTGGATTTCCGAGATACGTGGACGTGTGGAGGGCTTCACCTTCGGAGGGCGGCCAGGCGTCCATCACCGCGGGCCGGCCGAGCAGCGCGCCGATCGGGAAGCCGTTCGCCAGGGCTTTGCCGACGCACAGCAGGTCCGGAACGACGCCGTCGCGTTCGACGGCAAACCAGCTTCCGGTCCGCCCGAAGCCGGTGTAAATTTCGTCGACGATCATCAGGATACCGAGATCGTCGCAGAGCTGCCGCAGGCCGGCCAGATACCCGTCGGGCGGTATCACGCAGCCGCCGCGCGCCTGAATCGGCTCGATCACGACGGCCGCCAGATCGCCGTGCGCCGAAAGCGCCGCGTGCGCGCGTGCGAGGGCGTCGCCGGCATCGTGCGTTTGCCGCGGGAAGTCGAGCGCGACGGCACGCTGCGCGATGGCGCCGGCAAACGGCGTCACGAAACGGTCGACGCCGCATAACGGCAGCGTCCCGAGCGAGAGCCCGTGATAGCCGCCGCGATAGGCGGCAAAGCGCGGCTTTCCGGTGAAGAGCACCGCCGTTTTCAGAGCGGCCTCAACGGCTTCGTGTCCGGTCGTCGCCAGAAACGCGGTCCGCAGTCCCGGCGGAGCGTGCACGGCCAGCCGTTCCATCAGGCGCACGCGCGTCTCGGTCGGAAAGACGTCGCCCATGCCGTGCATCAGCCGCGCGGCCTGACCGGCGATCGCCGTAACGACTGCGGGATTGGCGTGTCCGGCGTTGGCGACGCCGAACGCCGCGGTGAGATCGACGTAAGCGTTTCCGTCGACGTCGACGACCGTGGCGCCGGCGGCGGATTCCCAGAAGACCGGAAAGTCGTCGGCGACGTAGGTCACGTTCTGCGATTCGTGCGCGCGCAAGCGCGGAACCAGCGCGCGCGAGCGCGGCCCGGGAATCTTCACGACTCGTCTCCGATCCACGCGACGAACTCGGCAACGCGCGGCCGCCCTCCGTGAAATGCTCCGAGCGGCGGCGCTTGGAGCGAACCGAAACGTACGATCCGCGAAACGCCCAGCGGCAACATTTCCGCCACCACGCCATCGGAGGCGCCGGCGACCGCAACGGCTTCGATCGCAAGGTCGTGCCGCGCCAGATAGGCGGCGGCCTCGCCGGCGTCGTCGACTGCGCGCACGGCGATCGTTCGGGGCAAAAACGCCGGCGGCTCGGCGGCGGGCGGGTCGAGCACGACGCAATGCGTCGCGCGCGCGTCGGCGTACACCGCTCCGGCTCCGCCGGCCGCGCGAAAGGCGGCCAGATCGCGCGTCGCCGCCACGCGCAGTGCGGATTCCGCACGATCCGCGCTCGCGGGGAACTCGATCGCCGCGCGCTCGACCGCGCGCGCCAACGCGGCCGCAAACTCCGCAACGCTGCGCCGCCCGCCGCGCTGCACGAAGAGAGCGTGCAGCGAGAGACATCCCTCGGAGTCGTAGAGCACCAGATCGCGCGCCGCGCCCGCGCAGACAGCGGCGATTGCTGCGTCGCGGTCGAGTGCGTCGCGGCCGACGTATCCGACGCTGGCCTTCGCACCGTAACCCGCGAAGCGCGCGGTCGCGTTGAGCTGCGCGGCGATGGCGCGCAGCGTTGCATCGCTTCCGAACGCCACGACGCCGGCAAAATCTCGCAGCGGTACGGGCGGCGACTCCCCTTCCCAGACGGCGCAGCGGGCGGCTCGCGTCATCTCGTCCAGCTCCTGGGCGAGCGTCGCAAAGAACGCGCCGACGAGCGCGTCCTCGCGATCCTTCACCAGGATGTCGCATTTCGCGCACAGCGCAAAAACCGCGGGCACGAGGGCGACGCCGACCGTCGTTCGACTGGAAACGATGCAGATCGAGCCGATCGGACGCGCCCAGGCGCGCGGCCGCCCGCGCCGGGCGACGAAACCGTCTAAACAGTCGAGCGATCCCAGTTCGTCCTCGAGCACCGCCGCCAGCGATTCCTGCGTGATCGAAGAGAAGAGACGATCCAGCGCATACTCGAGCACCGGCAACGAGTAACCGGTGCGTTCTGCGATCCGGCCGAGCGCGC
>DATJUC010000117.1:0-6883 GCA_035502675.1 Candidatus Acidiferrales bacterium
GAGCGCCCGGCGCTCGCGTCGGCTCGAGCGTGACGCTCATCGGACGCGACGGCGGCGCCTGCGTCTCCGCCGACGACTGGGCGGCGTGGAGCAAAACGATCAACTACGAAATCGTAACGCGTCTCCCGGCCGAGATCGCGCGCGAATACGTCTCGGCGTGACGGGCCGTTTCGTTCACGGGAGCAGCAAGCGCGCCGCCAGCGCGAGCAGCAGCGCCGACGGCATCGCGACGATTCCGATTCGGATAAACGAGCCGAAACCGGCGTTTTGACCCTCTCGCCGGATTGCGGCGAGCCACAGAATCGTGGCCAGCGATCCGGCGATCGAGAGATTGGGTCCGAGGTCGACGCCGATCAACATCGCATCCGTGACGCGCGGCACCGCGTGGGTCATTTGTACGATCGTTCGCGCGATCAACCCGGCCGGAAGGTTGTTGATCGCGTTGCTTCCGAGTGCGATGGCCGCTCCGGAAGCAGCCGCCGCCAGCGGCTGCGAACTCGCGGCCGCGTGCGCGACCAGCGCCGCGAGCCAGCCGAACGCGCCGGTACGCCGCACCGCCTCGACGAGCACGAACAGCCCGGCGACCAGCGGTAAAATCGACCAGGGCACGTTCTCGAGCACCGGCCATACCGAGACGCGGCCTCGCACCGACGTCGCGACGACCGCAATGGCCCCAAGCACCGCCGCCGGCAACCCGAGCGAAAGCCCCAAGCCGGAGACGATCAACAGAACGGCGGCGGTAACGGCGATCGCCGTCAGCGCGAACCGGCCGTTCGCATCGAGCGCGTCGCCGCCGACTTGCGGCCGGCAGGCGCCGCGCAGCGCCGCGCGCTGCGTCCACAGCAGCACCGCGTACGTCGCGGCGATCGCCGCCAGCGAAGGCAGCGCGAAGCGTTCGAGCCAGATCGGAAGCGCCGGCATCGCGGCCCCGTAGACGACCAGGTTGGCCGGATTGGAAATCGGGAAGACGAAGCTCGCCGCATTGGCGACGAACGCACAGACGAACAGCAGCGGCAACGGCTTGACGCCGGCCTTTCCGGCAGCCGCGAAGACCGCGGGCGTCAGTACGACCGCGGTCGCGTCGTTCGACATGATCGCCGTAACGACGACGCCGGCGCCGTAGATCAAGGCGAAGAGCCGCAGCGTCGAGCCCCGCGCCGCGTTGACGGCGTGCGTCGCAATCCACTCGAAGACGCCGCCGCGCCGCGCGACTTCGGAGAGCAGCATCATTCCGGTGAGGAAGAGGTAGACGTCGCTTCCCAGAGCGACCGCGTGCAGGGCGTCGCGGATCGGCAACCACCCGAACGCCACCAACAGGAAGGCAGCAGCGACCGCCCACACGGCTTCGGGCAGGCGGAACGGCCGAACGACGATTCCGGCGGCGACCAACGCCGCGACGGCGAGCGTTCCGGCGTCGTTCACCAGCGGTTCGTTCCCAGCCGGCGCCCCGGTTATGCGACCGCGGCGATCGCCTCGCCCAGGTTCATCGTCCCTTTATAGAACGCGCTGCCGACGATGCACGAGTCCACCGTCAGCGGCACCGACCGCTTGAGCTCGAGCAGATCGTCGATGTTGCGCGCGCCGCCGCTGGCGGTGATCTTCACCTCGGCCGCGTTGGCGACCGCGTTGAGCGCGTCGATGTCGTAACCTTCGCCCATGCCGTCGCGGCGAATCTCCGTGAAGATGATGCGCGACACGCCCCACTGCGCGACGCGGCGGACGAGCGCATCGCGGTCGACCGGCGTCCGCTCTTGCCAGCCGTGCGTGGCCACCTGCGAGCCGCGCGCGTCGATCCCCGCGATCACCTTGCCGGGAAAGCGGCTGATGATGTGGCGCGCCAGCCGCTCGTCCTCGACGAGCAGCGTGCCGAGAATGATCTCCGAAGCGCCCGCGTTGAACGCGCCCTCGGCGTGCTTGACGGCACGCAAACCGCCGCCGACCTGGACCGGAACGTCGATCGCGCTGCAGATCGATTCGACCGCGGCGATGTTTTCGCCCGATCCGAACGCGCCGTCGAGATCGATCACGTGCAGCCGCCGCGCGCCCTCGTCGACGAAGGCCTTAGCGCGCTCGACGGGATCGCCGTCGTAACTGCGCTCCGTATTGGGATCGCCCTGTTCCATGCGAACGCACTTTCCCGCGCGCAGATCGATTGCCGGGATGACCAGCATAGTTATGCGCTCCTTACGCCGTTGGCGGCACGCTTTTCGATAGGAACGAACGGCCCGGTCTGCGGCCCCTCGTAGGTCGCCTGCGGCCGAATCAGCCGATTGTCGGCGAGCTGCTCGAGGATGTGTCCCGTCCAGCCCGCGATCCGGCCGCAGGCGAACAAACAGGTGAACTCGTCTCCGGGTACGTCCAGATCTGCCAGAACCGGCGCGGTGTAAAAGTCGACGTTGGCGTAGATCGTGTTGTCGGGCTTTTTTTCTTGCAAAACCTTGCGGCTGGCCTCTTCCAAGGCGTGGGCCGTGTCGTACCAGCGGCTGTTGCCGACGTGCTGCGACAGTTTGCGGGCCATCGCTTCGAGATGGCGCGCGCGCGGGTCGCGCACTTTGTACTCGCGATGACCCATTCCCATGATGCGCTCGCGGCGGTCGAGCGCGTCGCGCACGTATTGCTCGGCGCGTTCGGGCGTGCGGACCTCCGTCAAGGTGTGATACGACGCGCTGGCGGCTCCGCCGTGCAGGTCGCCTTGCAGCGTCGCGAGCGCGGCGGTCACCGAAGCGTAGACGTCGGACCGCGTCGACGCCGCCACGCGCGCGGCAAAGGTCGAAGCGTTGTACGAGTGATCGGCGAGCAGCACGAAGTACGTGTCGAGGGCGTCCTCTTCGATCTCGTGCGGGACCTTGCCGGAACGCATGTAGAGGAAGTTGCCGGCTTGCGAAAGGTCGGCCCGCGGCGCAATCGGCTCCAGTCCGCGGCGAATTCGGTCCCATGCGGCGACGATCGTCGGCATCTTGGCGATCAGCTCGATCGCCGTGTGCACGTCGGAGAGATGTTCGCCGTGAGCGTTCACCGGCGAGAACAGGCTCAATCCGCTCACGATGGTGCGCAACACGTCCATCGGCCACGCCGTTTTCGGCACGTTCTGCATCGCGGCGACCAGCGGCTCGGGCAGCGAACGCCGCGAACCGAGCTCGCGCTTGAGCGTCTCGAGCTCGCTTCGATTCGGCAAGTGTCCGTAGAGCAGCAAGTGGACGACTTCTTCGAACGTGGCGTTCGGCGCGAGATCGTCGATATCGTAACCGCGATAGGTCAGACGACCGATCCCGCCTTCGACGTTGCTGAGCTGAGTAGATCCGACGACGACGCCTTCGAGACCGCGATCGACAACCGTAGGCAAGGAGTTCCTCCAGCGAGACGCTCCGCCGGGGGCGGAGAGAGCCCCAGGTTTTTCGGCGGCCGCACAGGCTCCCCTCGCGCACCCGGGAATCCCCCGGGTATGGACGCTCTGGATCTTACCCAACGCCCTCCGCGCGGTCCGCGGGTGCTCCTGGACGACGTCGATTTGATCTTTCTTGCGCGCACCGTCGACAAATTGCGAGCAACGTTACCAGGCGGCAACCTCGGCGCGTATCGCATTCCGGGTCACAGCGAGCGACTGCTCGAGGCGCTCGGCGTATCCGAAGACGAGCTGCGCAGCGCCGTGGCGCGCGCGCAGTCCGATGCCGACGTCGCGCGGTGGATTCGCGAACGCATCGATGCCTCGCGCTTTCCGGCGATCAACCAACTCTTCGAGCACGGCGTCGTACGCGACCGGCTCGGCGACGCCGAATGGCTCAAGCGCTACCCGAACGCGGCGTCCGTCTCGCCGGATACGAAGCTGCTCGACTTCCTCGCTCTCGACGACGAGCAGATGTTCGCCTAGCTCGGCAGCTTCGCGATATCGACCTTGCGCCCGCCGATCATGACCAGCGCGGGCGTGCTCTCCATGAGCGCGATGTTGCGGGTGGGATCGCCCTCGAAGACGGCCACGTCGGCGAGTTTTCCGGGTGCGAGAACGCCGCGATCGCTCACCCCGATGAGTGCGGCGGCGTTCGCCGTGGCCGAGCGAAGCACGTCGATCGGGTGCATTCCCAAACCGGCCATCAGCGCGAAGTCCTTGTTGTTTTGCGCGTGCGGAAAGACCCCGGCGTCGGTCCCGTACACGATCGTCACGCTCGAGGCGATCGCGCGGTGCATACCTTCGTTGCGCAGCTGGGCCGCGTACTGGGCTTTTTGAACCGAGCTGGGCGGAATGTGGTTGGGATTGCCGGGCTGCAGAATCGAGTCCAGCGCCCAAATCGTGGGAACCAAGTTCGTTCCGCGCTGCTGCATCATCTCCAGCGTCTTCTGGCTGACGCCGGTTCCGTGCTCGACCGAATGCACGCCGCCTTCGACCGCAACGGCGATGCCTTTGTCGCCGTGCGCGTGCGCCGCGACCTTGCGCTGGAACTTGGTGGACTCGTCGACGACCGCCTGAATCTCGTCGAGATTCATCTGCGGAATGTCCCACACGTCGCCGTACGACAGCACGCCGCCGGTTGAGAGGATCTTGATCAGATCGACGTGGTTCTTGACGTTTTCGCGCACGACCTCGCGGAAACCGTAGGGGCCGTACGAGATCGCGCCGATGCGATTCTGCGGATCTTCGTCGACCCAGCCGGGAACGTCGTTGGAATCGCCGTGTCCGCCGGTAATCGACAGCGCTTGTCCGGCGACGAACATGCGCGGTCCGACGATCGCGCCGTTGGCGACGGCGTCGCGAACGGCGAGGTCGATACCGGCGCCGCCGCCTACGTCGCGTACGGTGGTGAAGCCGTTGCGCAGCATCAGCTGCGCGTTACGGACGCTGTAGATCGTCGCCTCGGGGACGTTGTCGGCCGTGCGGTACGGCGGAAACATCATCGTCAAATAGTGCGACGGAAGGACGAAAGCCGCGACGTGCGTGTGGCAGTCGATCAATCCCGGCATGATCGTGGCGTCGCCGAGATCGAGGACGGTCGCACCGCTGCCCGCATCGCCTTCCCGCATCGACACGATTCGGTCGCCCGAGATCACCAGCACGCCGGGCGCCTGTATCGCCGTGCCGGTAAAGAGCCGCGCCGCCTTGACGACCGTCACCGCCGCCGCCGCGCGAGCGCGCCACGGCAGCAGCGCCGAAGCACCGGCGGCGGCGACTCCGGCGATGAACGCACGCCGTCCGAGCGCGCGGCTCGCCTCGTCGAAAACGGCTGAGGAAAACGGTGCGTGCGGACAGCGGCAATCGAATTCCATCGTACGGGCGTTCACCTCAGGAAGCGGCGCTCCTGGGAGCGAAGTCAGGCGACCGCGCGCGGAGGTAAATCGTGGCTGAAGAGATCGTCGTTACGTCGGAGTCCGGAATCGGCTGCATTCGCATCGACCGGCCGTCGAAGAAGAACGCGCTGACGACCGGAATGTACGCGGCCATGGCCGACGCCCTGCAGCGGTTCGCCGACGACGACGGCGTGCGCGTCGCCGTGATCGGCGGCGGGTCCGATTTCACGGCCGGCAACGACCTCGGCGACTTCATGGCCGCGTCGATGAGCGGCGCGAGCTTCGAAGATCTTCCGGTCTTGCGCTTCCTCGGCTGCTTGCGCGACTTCGTCAAGCCGGTCGTCGCTGCCGTGCGCGGCAACGCGGTCGGCATCGGCACGACCCTGCTGCTGCACTGCGACGTCGTCGTCGCATCGACGACGGCGCGCTTTCGTTTACCGTTCGCGCAGCTTGGCCTGGTTCCGGAAGCGGCGTCGTCGTATCTGCTGCCGTTGACGGTCGGCCGCGCGCGCGCCGCCTGGCTTCTGCTGGGCGGCGAGTTCTTCGGCGCCGACGAAGCTTTGGCTATGGGCTTCGTCTCCAAAGTGGCCTCCGACGAGGAGACCGACGACGCAGCCGGGGAGCTCGCGGCGAAGCTCGCCGCGCTTCCTCCGATCGCGCTGCGCGAAACGAAACGGCTGCTGCGCGCCCCGTTCGCCGAAGCCGTCGAACGGCAGATGCACGCCGAAACGGCGCTCTTCACGGAGCGTCTGGCGTCCGACGAGTTCCGGTCGGCGGCCCTGAAGCTGCTGGCGCGCTGAGTCAGGCCACCGCGTCGCGCAGTTCGCCGCGCGCCAGGGCGTAGCCGACGAGCCGTTCGACCAGCGCCTCGAACGTGATTCCGGCCGCGGCGCAGGCGTCGGGCACCAAGCTGCGCGGCGAGAGTCCCGGCAGCGAGTTGATCTCCAATAGGTACGGGCGCTGATCGCGGCTCACGATGAAATCGGTGCGCGAGTAGTCGCGCAGGCCCAGCAGCCGGTGGGTCGAGAGCGCCAGCATCTGCAAGCGCGCGGCCAAGTCTTCGTCGATCTTGGCCGGCACGATGTGGGTGCTGCCGCCCGGAGCGTACTTGGCTTCGTAGGTGTAAAACTCGTCGCGGTTCGCGACGATTTCGACGATCGGCAACGCTTCCTGGCCCAAAATAGAGCACGTGAACTCGCGGCCCTCGACGAACTCTTCGGCCAGGATTTGCGAGTAGGTTTTCGAGAGCGAAAGCATCGCGGCCGTCCACTGCTCGTGGGTGCGCACGATCGAGACGCCGACGGTCGATCCTTCGAACCGCGGCTTGACCACCAGCGGGAGATCGAGCGACCCGGGCAGCAGCGGCAACGTGCCCCCGGACAGATCGAAGACGTCCCAGGCGGCCGTCGGCAAGCCTTCGGCCGCGAGCAGCTTCTTGGTGAGGTGCTTGTCCATCGCGAGCGCCGACGCTTCGATGCCGCTGCCGTTATACGGGATGCCGAGGTACTCGAGGACGCCTTGGATCTGACCGTCCTCGCCGCCGGTGCCGTGAAGCGCGTTGAACGCCACGTCGGGGCGCAGCTCGCGAACGGCGTCGACGAAACGC
>DATJUC010000118.1:0-5888 GCA_035502675.1 Candidatus Acidiferrales bacterium
AGACGGCACCGGCGACGACGATCGGCGTCGCGACCCCGTGCGGCGTCTCGACCGCCGCACCGGAGGCTCCCGCGACCGCGGCGCGGGCGGTCGAGATCAACTGCTCGTCGGAGACCGCGGCCGTCCCCGGCGCCCGGTAAACTTCCATCACGTGCGGAGGGTCCGCGGTCGTGTCGACGACCGCGCCGGTGGTGGTTTCGAACGCGCCGGCTCCCATGACCAGTGAGGCTTGGATGCGGACCTCAGAGCGCTGACCGCTGGCTGCAATATAGTAGAGGTCGCGCACGCGCTGCCGCTGCATCTCGGCGTGGCGCTCGGCCGCCCGGCGCTCGGTGATATCCGCGAACAGCGCGTAGATCCCGACGATGCGCCCCTGCGAATACTGCGGAACGATCGTACCGTCGACTTCGATGTGCCGGCCTTCTCCGTTGATCACGCCGAAGGTCAGCGACGCCGGATCGCCTTGCGTTACCCGCGCGAACGCATCCTCGAGTTCGGCGCGCCGCGACCGCGGAAGGAAATCGGTATAACGGCTGCCGACGATGCGCGCGCGCGGCAAGCCGAAGACGCGCTCGGCGGCTTCGTTGCAGTCGGTCATGGTGCCCTCGAGGTCGAGCGCAACGACCGGGTCGGGATTGTGCAGGAAGAGCGAGCGCAGACGCGCCTCGCTGTCGGCGAGCTGCCGCTCCTGCCGCTCCAAACGCGCGTGCGTTTGCCGCTGCTCGGTTTCGTCCCGAACGATCGAGAAAACCCCTGCGATCCGGCCCTTGCGGAACACGGGAACGGTCGTAATCGCGATCTCGATCGGAGCGCCGCGATAGGTACGGGCCTTGGAGCGATACGAAAGCGTTTCGCCGGCCAGGGCGCGGGCAAGGAAGCCGCCGTGGCGCTCGACGTCCTCGGCGTCGATAAACTCGGAGTAGTGCATGCCGACGAGCTGTTCGCGCGTCACCGGACCGAAACGCGAGACGGCGGCGTTGACGTCGACGATCCGGCCGTCCGGCGAGAGCAAAACGACGGTGTCGGGATTGGACTCGAACAGCGAGCGGAAGAGCTGCTCGCTGTCGATCAGCGCCGTTTGTGCGGCGACCTGGTCGGTGATGTCTTCGACCAAGCCGACGAGGTGGTGCGCGGGGTCGTCTCGCACGTCGAGCGTCGTCCAGCGAAAGCTCCGCACTTCGCCGTCCTTGCGATGCATCGTCTTGACGAACGCCGGGGGAGCCCCGCGCTCGGCCCCGGGCGGCCAAAAGTGCGCTTCGAGCCGCGCTTGTTCGCGGTCGTAACCGAAGAGTTCCCGCGCGCGCCCCGACCAGTAGGCGACGCGCATGTCGCGATCCAGGACGACCAGCGCGAGCGGCGAGCGCGAGAGAATCTCGTCGAGTTGCCGAAGCTCGCGCTCGCCGCTCACACCGGCGGTCCTAACCCGCCGTGCGGATCATAAGTTGCCGCGGCGTTCCTGCTCGCGCTCGATCGAGACGAACAGCGCTTTGAAGTTGCCCTTGCCGAAGGACAAGCTGCCTTTCCGCTGGATGATCTCGAAGAACACGGTCGGCCGGTCCTGCAGCGGCTGCGTGAAGATCTGGAGCATGTAGCCTTGGTCGTCGCGGTCGACTAAGATTCGTAGCTCGCGCAGCAGATCGATGGCCTCGTCGATTCGCCCCACGCGCGCCTCGAGGTCGTCGTAATAGGCGTCCGGAGTGTCCAGAAATTCGACGCCGTTGGCGCGCAGCGCGCGAATCGTCTCCGCGATGTCGTCGGTGCGGATCGCCATGTGCTGGACGCCGGCGCCGCGGTAGAAATCGAGATACTCCTCGATTTGGGATTTCTTCTTACCCTGGGCGGGCTCGTTGATCGGAAACTTCACCCGGTGGTTGGCGTCGGTCATGACCTTCGAACGAAGGGCCGTGTACTCGGTGGAGATGTCCTTGTCGTCGAACGAGACGAGCTGCGAAAAACCGAAGACGCGGGCGTAGAAATCGCCCCATGCGTCCATCTCGCCCCAGCCGACGTTGCCGACGCAGTGGTCGATGAACTGCAGGCCTGGCTTGGCAACGTGCGCCAACGACTTCCGGCGCTCGACGAACCCGGGAGCGAATACGCCGCGATAGCCGGTCCGCTGAACGAAGGAATGCACCGTTTCGCCGTAGGTTGCGATCGTCGCTTTGACGACGGTGCCGAAGTCGTCCTCGTACGCCGCCGGCTGCGACACGACGCGCGCGCCTCCGCGCACGGCCATCTCGAAAGCGGCCCGCGCGTCCTCGACGGCGATCGCGACGTCTTTGATGCCGTCGCCGTGCAGCGCCACGTGGCGCGCGATCTCGTCGTCGGGCAGCAAACTCGCGGTGATCAGAAAGCGAAGCTTGTTTTGCTCCAACAAGTAGCTGACGCGGTTCTTGATGCCGGTTTCGGGTCCGGCGTAGGCGAGTTGCTCGAAGCCGAACGCCGACATGTAGTAATGCGCCGCCTGTTTGGCGTTGCCGACGTAGAACTCGACGTAGTCCCAATCGATCTGCGCGAGGGGATTGCGTTTGGCTTCGGTGGTTGTGCTCATGAGCCAGGCTTGGCGAAGCGCGGCGAGGGGCCCTGTTGGCGGCTGCGCGAAAGGAAGTCGAATGACGCTACCGACGAGCGTGCCAGACTCGACCCGGACTGCGATACGGGCGGCGTTTCGCGCGCTGATCGATTACGCCGGCCTGTTTCCCCCGGCCCGGCTCCCGATGCACGAAGCCGCGGCCGAATATGCCGCGGCGCGAAACGGAGCCGCGGCCTGGATCCTCGGTCGCTTCATCGTGCCGGCGTCGCGCGCCCGAGAACTGCTCGGCGCGGTCGACGCGCTTGGCGTCGCCACGCCGATTCCGGCGTCGGTGATCGTCGACGCCGACTTGGATCCGCGCCGCTGGTTCGCTTCCGCGCAGGCGGTGCTGCACGACGTCGCGGAGCTCCGGCGCGATCGCCGCATGCGCGTGGAAGCGCTCGAGATTCCGGTGCCGCCGCTCGCAACCAAGCGCGAGACGTTCGACGCGCCGATCGGACAACTGGGCGCCTTACTCGACCGCGCCGGTTTGAGCGATCTTCCAGCGTACGCCGAACTGCCGCGCGGCGACGGGTGGCTGGAACTGCTCGAGCCGGCGATGGCGGCGGCGGCCCGAGCGCGCGTGGGAGCCAAGATCCGGTGCGGCGGCGTGACGGCGGCGGCGTTCCCGACGCCCGCCGAGATTGCGGCGTTCGTAGCCGCCGCCAATGCCTCGAGCGTGGCGTTCAAGGCGACGGCCGGTCTGCACCATCCGGTGCGCCATCTCGACGCAGCCTCGGGTTTCGTCATGCACGGTTTTCTCAACGTTCTCGCCGCCGCGGCGCTCGCACCGGAGCTGGACGCCGCGGCGCTCGAAGGCGTCGTCGCGGAAGAAGATCCCGGCGCATTCGCCTTCGACGAAGGCGGCTTCGCATGGCGCGACCGCCGGGTCGGGGTAGAGCGTTTGAGTGCGGCGCGCGCGGGGGCTTTCGTGGCGTACGGAAGCTGCAGCTTCGCCGAGCCCGTCGAGGACCTGACGTCGATGCGGCTGTTGCCGCCGGCGTCGTGACGATCGCGACCACCGACCCGGCGCTGGAGTCCTGGATCGGCGTTGCCGCAGACGACGATTTTCCGATCCAGAACTTGCCGTTGGGCGTGTTTCTGCGCGACGGCGACCGGCGCATCGGGAGCGCGATCGGCGACCGCGTCGTCGATCTGCGCGCGCTCGCGGAGAGCGGAATGCTGGACGGATGGTGCGATCGTGCGCTGCTTTGCGCGGCCACGCTCAATCCGCTGTTCGCCTCCGGCCGCGAAACGATGGGCCGCTTGCGCGAGCGGCTGTGCTCGCTGTTGCGGGCGGGCGGGGATCCCGGATTGCGCGACAACGATGCCGAGGCGTTTCTGGTCGACCGCCATGCGGCGCGCATGGTCTTGCCGGTCGAGATCGGCGATTACGTCGATTTTTACTCGTCGATCGAACACGCCACCAATCTCGGTCGGCTCTTTCGTCCGGACGGCGAGCCGTTGCTGCCGAACTGGCGCTGGATTCCGATCGGCTACCACGGCCGCAGTGCGACCGTGGTCGTCGACGGCACGCCGGTCGTACGTCCGCAAGGCCAGCGGAAAGCGCCCGATGCGCCGGAACCGTCGTTCGGCCCCTCGGCAATGCTGGACATCGAGCTCGAGGTCGGGTTCTTCACGGCGCGCGGAAACGCGCTCGGCGAACCGATCGCGATCGCCGACGCATCGCGGCACGTCGCGGGAATGGTGCTCGTCAACGACTGGAGCGCCCGGGACCTGCAGGCGTGGGAGTATCAGCCGCTGGGACCGTTTCTCGGCAAGTCGTTTGCGACGACCGTCTCACCGTGGGTCGTCACGCTCGACGCATTGGAACCATTTCGCGTCCAGGCGCCCGCTCAAGATCCGCCGCCGCTGCCGTATCTGCGCGACGAGCGCCGCGCCGCCTACGACGTCGCGTTGAGCGTGGAGCTGCAAACGGCGCGCATGCGCGAGCGCGGTATCGGGCCGCAGACGATATCGCGGACGAATTTTGCCGGGATGTACTGGACGGCGGCACAGCAACTCGCTCACGCGACGTCCAACGGCGCCGTCACGCGGCCGGGCGACTTGTTCGCTTCGGGAACGATTTCCGGCTCCGAGCCGGGCAGCTACGGCAGCCTGATCGAGCTAACGTGGCGCGGGGCGCGCCCGATCGCATTACCCGGCGGCGAAGCGCGGGCGTTTCTCGAAGACGGCGATGAGATCGTCCTGCGAGGCCGCTGCGAGCGGCCGGGCGCGCGGCGGATCGGATTCGGTGCGGCGCGCGGCCGAATCGTTCCGGCCGCCGGCTAGGCCGTCGCTTCGATCCACGAGCGATAGTACGCCGGATCCTCGCATCCCAGCGCGGCGCGAGCGAGCTGCAGCGGCTTGAACGTATCGACCATGACGGCGATCTCGTCGGTCGAAGTTTTGCCGAGGCTGGCCTCGACTGCGCCGGGCTGAGGTCCGTGCGGGGCGCCGGCCGCGTGCAGCGTGATCGATCCCTCCTCGACGCCGCGCCGGCTCATGAAGTTGCCGCTGACGTAATACAGCACCTCGTCGCAGTCGACGCTCGAGTGGTTGTACGGAACCGGAATCGCTTGCGGATGATAATCGAACAGCCGTGGAACGAAAGCACAATACGCCGCGCCCGGAGATTCGAACGTGGCGTGCGCCGGCGGCGGCTGATGCAGCTTGCCGGTAATCGGAGCGAACTCCTCGAGATTGAACGCGTACGGGTAGCAGTAACCGTCCCAGCCGACCACGTCGCAGGGGTGGTTCTGCACGACGTAGGTTGCGTTACGGCCCGCATTGGTGACGCGCACTTCGTACTCTCCCTGCGCTTCGACGGGCGGACGCAGGACCGGAACGCGGAAGTCGCGTTCGTAATACGGCGCGTGCTCTTCCAGCTGTCCGAACTCGTTGCGATACTTGCGCGGAATTTTTACGGTGCCGCCGCACTCGTGAACCAGCATTCGCGTCGGACTCGAAGGCAAGATCCGGTAGGTGGTGCCGGTCGGCACGACGACGTAGTCGTGCGCGCGATACGCCAGGTCGCCGAAGGGCGTTTGCAGCACGCCTGCGCCGGTATGCACGAAGAGGAGCTCGTCGCCGCCGGTGTTGCGATAGAAATACGGCATTTCGCGATCGGCTTGCGCGACCGAGATCAGGACGTCGGCGTTGCCCAGCAGCGGGGTCCGGGACTCGATGGCGTCGGTTCCCCGCGGCGCGACCGCCTGCGTTTTGAAGTGCCGGTTGCGCAGCGGGTCGTTGGCGAGCAACTCGACCGCGGGGCGCTGCCACGGCCGTACGTCGAGCGTCGCGGTGGGTGGACGGA
>DATJUC010000119.1:0-30079 GCA_035502675.1 Candidatus Acidiferrales bacterium
AAGCAAAGCAAACGATCGCGCACACAGCCGCGTGAACGAGCAGGCTGGCCGCAACCGGCGCGCCCATCCACACGGTGCCGCCCAAGCCGTGTCCCCACACGACCTGCTGCTCGCACGTTTCCATGGCGTAGAGCACGCCGATCTGCAGCGCGTACGCCGGGGCGAGAAACCGCAGCCAGCGCGTCCCGGCGGTTTCGGCGCTGAGGTCGGCAAGCGCTCGCCGAGGATCTCGTCCGCGCAGCGCGACGCGCAGCTTGAGGGTCGAATAGAGCGCGACGAAGACTGCGCCGACGATCAGCGCCGGCACCACGTCGAGGTTGCTGCGATCGGTGAAGCTGCCGCGCCCGAACCATCCGGCGTTTGAAGCGAACTCGACCGCCGGATCGGCCACGGCCGCGGCGATCACGGAGGCGGCCAGACAGAACCAGCTGCGTGACGGAAGATGTGGCAACCGCTCTCGCTTAGGGGCGGGCGGTTTGCCCCCCTTTTTGAACGCTATTTGCCGGCGCCGTCGAGCAGCGTCAGTTGGCGCTCGGCCGGCGAGATCTTCGACATCCTCTTTCGTAACGGCACCTGCGCCTCCACGTCGGCGTGCCCGGAGAGTGCGTCGGCGATCTCCCGCGCGCGCTCGACGACCGCGTGGGGGAGTCCGGCCATCCGAGCGACCTCGATCCCGAACGACCGGGACGAGCTTCCAGGCTGGACGCGGTGCGAGAAGACGGGCGCTCCGCCGCGCGCCGTGTTCTCGACGGCGGTGATGTGGTAGTTCGCGACCAGCTTCCAATGGTCGGCGAGCGCGCACAGTTCGTGAAAGTGCGTCGCGAACAGCGCCATCGGCGCTTGATCCTCCAGACCCAGGAGAAACTCGCAGATCGACTGCGCGATCGCGAGGCCGTCCAACGTCCCGGTTCCTCGCCCGACCTCGTCGATCAGCAGCAGCGAGCGCCGCGTGCTTCGCCGCAAAATATTTGCGGCTTCCGACATTTCCATATAGAACGTCGACTGGCCCGAGGCCAAGTCGTCGCCGGCGCCGATGCGAGTGAAGATGCGATCGACCACGCCGAGCCGCATCCTCTTCGCCGGCACCGGCGATCCGATCTGCGCCATGATCGTCAGCAAGCCGGCTTGCCGCAAATAGGTCGACTTGCCGCCCATGTTCGGCCCTGTCAACAGGACGAACCGATGGCTCTCTTCGCGCAACGCCAGATCGTTGGGAACGAAGTTCGCGTGCAAGACCGCTTCCATCACCGGGTGGCGCCCGTCCTCGATCGCCAGCACGCTCGTCTCGACGAACTCCGGCCGCACGTACCCGCGTTCGGCGGCGCATTGCGCCAGCGAAGCGAAGACGTCGATCTCGGCCACCGCGGCGGCCGCTTCGAGCAGGTCGTCGGCTTGCGCGGCGACGCGGCCGAGCAGTGCGTCGAACAGCTGCAGCTCGAGCCGCTGTTGGCGCGACTGTGCGGTCGAAATCGCGAGCTCGAGCTCTTTGAGCTCCGGCGTGACGAAGCGTTCGCCGTTGGCCAGCGTCTGTTTGCGGACGTAATCGGCCGGCACGCTCGCCGCTTGCGCGCGCGTGACTTCGATGGCGTAGCCGAAGGCGCTCGCGTACTTAACGCGCAGCGACTTGATGCCGGTACGCTCGCGTTCGCGTTCTTCCAGCTCGGAAAGACGCGAGCGCGCGTCGGTGCGCAGCTCGACGCAGTCAGCCAGCTCGCGATCGGCCTCGGGCCGGATCGCACCGCCGTCGGCGATGACCGCCGGAGGATCGTCGGCGAGCGTTCGCAGCAGGTCCTCGCGCAACGCGTCGAAATCGCCGATACGGCCGGCCTGCTCGGCCAGCTCCTGAGGAACCACCGCCGCGAGCGGACGCAAAACCTCGAGCGTGCGGCGCAGCGACGCGAGATCGCGCGGGGTGGCCCGTCGAAAGCGAACCTTTTGTGCCAGACGCTCGAGGTCGAAGCATCCCCGCAACAGCTCGCGCACCGACTGCCGGCGAACGTGCTCGTCGACGAACGCCGTAACGCCCTGTTGGCGCGTCGCGATGGCGTCACGATCGATCAACGGCGCGAGAATCCAACGCGCCAGCATCCGCGAACCCATCGACGTGGCGCACTGGTCGAGCGTGACGAGCAGCGTCGCGCGCGGATTTTGTCCTTGCGCCTTGGTCAGCTCCAAATGCTTTCGCGTCGCCGGATCGAGTGCCAAGAACGCTTGGCGGCGATAGAGCTGCGGCTCGGCCAAGCCGCGTTCGCCGTTGGTGACGCCGGTACGTTTGACGAACGCGCCCAAGGCATCCAGCGTGCGGTGGATCGCCAGCGACTCGTCCATCGAAAAGCCGTCGACGGGGCCGCGCGAACGGGCTTCGACCAGTCCCAGCGACGGCGCGGCCAGCCGCGCTCCGAGCGCCTCGATCGCCGTCGCCATCGTCGCACGCAGGTCGGCCGGCAAATCGGCCACCACTTCGGAGGGTCCGATGCGTCCGAGTTCGGCCAGCACTTCGTCGTACGCGCTCTCCCCGCCGAGCGCGGTCGCGGCGCAGTACCCCGTCGAGACGTCGGTGTAGGCCAGCGCGAACACGTCTTCGACCGCCGCCACGGCGGCTAAGTAGTTGTTCTGCTTCCCGTCCAGGAGCTGCTCTTCGACCAGCGTCCCGGGCGTGATCAGTCTGACGACTTCGCGCCGAACGAGCTTGTTGGGCTGTGGGATTTCGAGCTGCTCGGCCAGTGCGACGATGAACCGCTGCTGCACGAGACGCGCCAAGTACTGCGCGAGCGCGTGATGCGGCACGCCGGCCATCGCGACCCGGCGCCCGGCACCGGCTTCCTTACTCGTCAAGGCAATTTGAAGGCTGCGCGCGACCGTCTCGGCGTCGTCGCCGTACGCCTCGTAGAAATCGCCGACGCGTGAGAGCAAGATCGCCTCGGGGTGTTTCTCTTTCATCCCGAAGTACTGCTCGAGCATCGGCGAGTACTTGGCGGACGTTCCGCTCACCCTGCGCTAATTCCCGAGAGCGCTCGCGATTGCCTTGACGCAACCGCTAGACGAGCGAAACGAGCGGCGCTTCGACGGGAGCCCCCGCGTCCGCAAATCGTTCCGCCCGGCGCACGATCCTTCCGGTGCACCCCCACACGTGCGCGCTCTCGACGCGCACGTCGATCCACGGCTCGCGCGCGTACCGCGTTTGCTCGTAGTCGGCGGGCATCGGCGCGATCACCGTTACGTTGTCGAGCGCTTTAGCTGCCAGCCGCGAGGGATCTTTTTTCGACGGTCCCGCCACCAGCGCGCGCACGACGCTTCCGATCTTCCGGTCGTGATAGGCGCGCGTTGCAGCGTTCTGCACGTCGATCAAACGGCCGAACCGCGCGCTCGCGATCTCGTGCGGCACTTGTTCCCAGCGCGCCGCCGGGGTGCCGCGGCGGATCGAATAGATGAAGGTGAACGCATTGGCAAACGTCCCGGTCGCCGCGTACGCGAGCGTCGCTTCGAAATCGTCGCCGGATTCCCCCGGAAAGCCGACGATGAGGTCGGTCGTGATCGCCCACTGAGGGATGTATCGCCGCGCCAGCGCGACCTTTTCCGAAAAATCCGCCATCGTATACTTGCGGTTCATGCGGCGGAGCACGCGATCGCTCGCGGATTGCAGCGGCAGGTGCAAACGCGGATTCAGTTGCGGCACGGCCGCTAGGTCGGCGAACGTCTTCTCGGTGAAGTCTTTGGGATGGGGCGAGATGAAGGTGAGGCGCTCCAAGCCTTCGACCGCGGCGACCGTCCGGCAGAGATCGCCGAAATCGGCATCGCAGAGCGGGTCGTTCCAGGCGTTGACCGTTTGGCCGACGAGCATGACTTCGCGAGCTCCGGACGCCACCCGGTCGCGCACGTCGTCCACGATTGCCTGCATCGGCCGGTGATCGAACCGGCCACGAACTTGGGGCACGATACAAAACGTGCAGTAGTACGAACACCCGCGCTGCACGTTGACGAAGGCGCGCAGATGTGAAAAAGGACTGGCCACCGCATCGGCGGTGCCGCCCAGCGGGTGCGTCAGCGCATCGTCGGCGGCAAAATCGGTCCGGTCGGCAAAGGCCGGGCGCCAGGCGGCAAGCCGGTCGCCGAGCTGGCGCAGCTCGCGCGTACCGAAGACCGCGTCGACGTGCGGAGCCAGCCGGGTCATCCGGTCGCGGTCCTGTTCGGCCAGACATCCCATTACGATCAGCCGCCGAGCCGGGTCGGCGTCCTTGAGCACCTTGAAATGATTCATCCGGCCGTAGGCGCGGCGCTCGGCGTTGTCGCGGACCGTGCAGGTGTTGAGCACCAAAACGTCGGCGTCTTCGGGGCGCTCGGCAATCGCGTACCCGGCCGCAACGGCGCGATCGGCCACGTACTGCGAGTCGGCCTCGTTCATCTGGCAGCCGAAGGTTTCGATGTAGACGTTGGGCATTGGGCGTCGGGTTCGCCGAGGACGGCACCTCGCCATTTGCTGCGAGGCGGCGAAAAGTCGCAGGCCGAAAGGGAGGCGCGTGCACGTCGAAGAGTCCAGCGGCGTCGGGCAAATGCTCCGGCCGGGCACCGTTGCCATCGTCGGCCGCCCCAACGTCGGGAAGAGCGCGCTCTTCAACCGGCTGGTCGGCCAGCGGCTGGCGATCGTCGAGGACACGCCCGGGGTAACGCGCGATCGCCTGTACGCTCTGTGCGATTGGCGAGGCCGGGTTTTCTCGTTGGTCGATACCGCCGGCATCGACCCGGGCGCCGACGTCGCGCACGGCGACGAGTTTGCCGAACCGACGCGGCGGCAAGCCGAAGCGGCCGCCGCCGAGTCCGACGTGGTCGTGCTGGTCGTCGACGCGCAGACCGGCCTCCATCCGCTCGACGACGACGTCGCGGCGATTCTGCGCCGCACGCGGCGTCCGATCGTTCTGGTTGCGAACAAAGCCGAGTCGCCGCAAGCGGCCGCCTCGGTTCACGGCGAGTTCGCAGCCCTCGGATTCGGCGAGCCGGTTGCGGTATCGGCGATCCACGGCGAAGGCACGGGCGATCTCCTGGACCGGGTGGTCGAGCTGCTGCCGCCGCAAGCCCCCGATGCAACGCTGGAAGGCGAAATCGCGCTGGCGATCGTCGGGCGCCCGAACGTCGGCAAGAGCTCGCTGCTCAACGCGTTGCTGGGCGAGGAGCGGGCGATCGTCTCGGACGTGCCGGGGACGACGCGCGATGCCATCGACACGCTCCTGCGCCGCCACGATCGCACGATTCGCCTGATCGACACCGCCGGAGTGCGCAAGAAGCCGGAGGCGCACGGCGCCATCGAGTACTACTCGGCGCTGCGCGCGCTGCGTGCGATCGCCCGCTGCGACATCGCATTGCTCGTCTTCGACTCGATGGTGGGAGTCACGGCGCAGGACCGGCGGCTCGCGGGCATCGTGTTGGAGGAGCGCAAGGGCCTGATCGTCGTCGGAAACAAGTGGGATCTGGCACGCGAGCAAAGCGGGGAGTTCAGCCAGGGCGAGCTGTCAAACGTCGTACACGATCTCATTCCGTTTGCCAAATTCGCCCCGATCACGTTCCTCTCGGCCAAGACGCACCGCCGCTTGGGCAGCCTGATGCCGATCGTCAATCGCGTCGCCGAGAATCTCGATCGCCGGATCGCGACCGCGCCGCTGAACGCGGTCGTACGCGACGCCGTCCTCGCCCATCCCGCGCCCGCCGCCGGGGGCAAGCTGTTCAAAGTGTACTACGCATCCCAGCCGGGAACGCATCCGCCGGTCTTCGTGTTTTCGTGCAACGACCCCGACCTGGTGCAATCGCACTACAAGCGCTTCCTGGAAAACGTGATTCGCGAGCACTTCGATTTCGAAGGCGTGCCGCTGACGCTGGAGTTCCGGTCGCACCGCGGAGAGGCCGAGCCGGCGTGAGCGACGCCGGCATTGCGGAATCGACGGTCGTTGGGTTTTTGATCGCGTTCGCGATCGGCTCGATTCCGTTCGGCTATCTCATCGGGCGCATCTTCTACCGCACCGACATACGGTCGCAAGGTTCCGGCAACATCGGCGCCATGAACGCGCTGCGCGCGCTCGGAAAGGGCGGCGCCGTCGCCGTGCTGCTGCTCGACGCGTTGAAAGGCTTCGGGCCGGTCTTCGCGGTCTACGCGATCGTCCGGGCGCAAGGCTCGAGCTTCGACTTCGACGGCCTGCCGCCCGGCGATCAGATCGTCGCTTCGGCCGTAGCCGCCGGCGCCGTCTTGGGACATTGCTTCTCTCCGTGGCTGCGTTTCAAGGGCGGGAAGGGCGTGGCGACCAGCTTCGGCGCCGTCTTTGCGATGAGCTGGCTGTGCGGGCTGGTCGCCGTCGGCGGCTGGATTGCCGGCGCGCTGACGACGCGCTATTCGTCGGTCGGCTCGATGATCGGCAGCTGCCTCGCGCCGGTCGCGCTGTGGTTTTTCACGCGCTCGTTACCGTTCACCGCGTACGGAATCTTCGCGGCATTGCTGGTGATCTACACGCACCGCGAAAACGTCGCGCGCCTTCGCGCCGGCACCGAAGGACCGATCCGCCTCTCCCGCCGCTAGCGGCCTCGGCCGGGGAGGACTTTGCCCACGCCGTGACCGTATCTCGACGGGTCATGATTTCGTCGAACGATCTCCGTAACGGCGTCACCATCGTCGTGGACGGCAACCTCTGGACCGTCATCGAGTTCCTGCACGTCAAACCCGGCAAAGGCTCCGCGTTCGTACGCACCCGGCTCAAGAACGTCAAAACCGGAACGACGCTGGAGCGCACCTTCCGGGCCGGCGAGAAGCTCGAGCGCGCTACGGTCGACAACCGTCAAATGCAGATGCTGTACAACGACGCCGACGGCTATCACTTCATGGATCAAGAATCGTTCGAAAACGTCACTATCCAGCGCGACCTGATCGGCGATCCCGCCGACTTCCTCAAGGACGGTATGGTCGTGGACGTGCAGTTCCACGACGGCGCTCCGATCGGCGTCGATCTGCCGGCGCACGTCGAGCTCAAGATCGTCGAAACCGATCCGGGCTTCAAAGGCGACACGGCGACCAACACCACCAAACCTGCGAAGCTCGAAACGGGCGCGACCGTACAGGTGCCGCTTTTCGTCGAAACGGGTAACGTCATTCGCATCGATACTCGCGACCGCCGGTATATCGGCCGCTCTACCTAACGGTATGCCCGCCCGCGCCCGCGCTCTGATCATTGCCCTCGTTCTGGCGCTGATCGCGAGCGCGATCGGCGCAGCGCTCCTCCTCGTTCCGCTGAGCACGCTGCCGGTCGCCAATCGAATCGCCGATTTGGTCGCGCACGTGAGCTTTCTCGACGACGCCCCGCGCCTGGGGTTCCGCCTCCCGGCCTACGAGACCGCTCCCAACCCCGATCTCGCAATCGTGACGATCGACGACGTCACGCTCAAAAAAATGAACTATCCGCTGCCGCGTAACGTCTACGGAGCGTTCTTGGATAAGCTGCGCGCTGCCGGCGTGAAGACGGTCGTCTTCGACATCGACTTCATCGAGGAACACGCGCCCGCAGAGGACGGCGTTTTCGCAGCGGCGATGCGGCGCATCCCGACCGTGCTGGGCTTCCCGATCGACACGACCTCTACGGGCCGGATCGGCGAGGAGCCGCCGGCGCCGCTGTTGCGCGCGGCGGCCGCCGCCGCCGGATTCAACACCCTCGACACGCCGGGCGGATATTTAATCGGACAGCCGCTCGAAATCGACACGTCGGGGCCCGGCACGAACAGCAATCAGCGGCTCTCGTCGCTATCCGCGGCCGCCGTTTCGACGTACCGGGGACGGCCGGTCGACGCGCGAGCCGTCCCGGCGTTCGACGAAGGCGGCGGTCCGGTGATGCTGCTGCTGCCGCCGCCGCTGCAAGCCCATCAAGATATCGCCAGTGGAACCGAGATCGACGTGGCGGGATTTGCGGGGCGCGGAACGCTGTCGTTCTCGGACGTCGTTGCCAGCCGCCCCGCCGACCTGAAGGCGCTCGCCGGTGCGATCGTCTACGTCGGCGCGACCGCACAAGGGCTCGGCGACTACGCGACGACCGCCGGACGCGGGCGCCAGCCCGGACTGTTCATCAACGCGCGCCTCGCGGACCAGCTCATGCGCCGCTATTACCTTCGCGTCGCGCCGCGCTGGCTCGACCTGCTTTTGGTGGTTCTCTTACCCGTTCTCGCCGCGCTCACGTTCAGCTTGACGCGTACGCTCGTCGCCGTCGCCGTCTCGCTGGCGGCGACGCTGGCGATGGCCTACCTCAACCTCTATCTCTTCGTCGAGCGGCTGTACTGGCTGGACCTCGTGCACGTAGGCCTCGCGATGCTGCTCGGCACGATGTTCGTCGCCGTCTATCGCGTGGTCGACGAAAGCTCGCAGCGCCGGATGGTGACCGGACTTTTCGGGATGCACGTCAGCCCCGCCATCGTCGACGACATTCTCAAGCACGACGACCCGCGCGCGGCGCTGGCGCTGCGCGGCAAGCGCGTCAAAGCGACGATTTTCTACAGCGACATTCGCGGCTTTACGTCGATGAGCGAGTCGATGACCCCCGAAGAGATCTACGGACAGCTCAACGAGTACTTCGAAGAGATGTGCAAGATCATCTTCGAGCACGGCGGTTACGTCGACAAGTTCATCGGCGATTGCGTCATGGCCGTCTTCTCGGCGCCGTATCAAACGCCCGACGACGCGCGCAACGCCGTCGTTGCGGCGGTCAAGCAGCAGGAGAAAATTCGCGAACTCGGTGCGGCGTGGACGGCCGCCGGTAAGAAAGCCTTCACGGTCGGCATGGGGATCAACACCGGCGAGGTGGTGATGGGGAATCTCGGCGCGAAGTCGCGCATGAACTATACCGTCATCGGGGACAACGTCAACGTGGCGGCCCGTCTGTACAACGTGGCCAAGGGTGGCGACATCATCGTCAGCGAGTCGACCTACGCCGAATGCAAGGCGATCGTCGACGTCGTCGAGCTCGAACCGGTCGAGGTCAAAGGCAAGAGCCTGCCGATCGCGGTCTACAACGTCAAAGGCCTCAAGAGGGAGTCGCCGCAAGAGCCCGCGGCTTCAGCCGACTTACAGCCTGCCTGACGCTAGCCGTGCGCCACGCGTTGGAACTCTTCGGCGTCGCGTGTTTCGCGAGCGCCTTCGGTTCGATGGTCGGCTTGGGCGGCGGCTTCATTCTCGTACCGGTGCTGCGACTGCTTTTCGCGATGGCGCCGGCCGAAGCGGCCGGCACGTCGCTGCTGTTGATCATCGCCAACAGCCTGAGCGGCGCGCTGACGTATCTGGCGCAGCGGCGCGTACACGTTCGCATCGGACTTTTGATTGCGGCCGGAGGCCTGCCGGGCGCCGTTTTGGGGGCGTACCTGTCGACGATCATTTCGGGGCGCCTCTTCGATTGGATCTTGGCCGGGCTGCTGACCGTCATCGCCGGCGACATGGCGTGGAACGCGCGGGCGCGGCTGCGGGGACGCCCCCAGCACCATCACGTCGCGGGCATCAAGGGCATGTCGTATCGCGCCGCGCTGCTGCTCGGGTTCGTGGTCGGCGTGTTCTCCAGCTTGTTCGGGATCGGCGGCGGCGTCGTCGTGGTCCCGACGCTGCTGTATTTCTCCGAGCTGCCGATCCATTCGGTGAGCGCGACTTCGCATTTCGCGATTCTGCTCACCTCGCCGATCGGCTTGCTCGCCCACGTGCTGCAGCGCGACGTGGATTGGCACGACGTCGTTCCATTGGTGGGCGGCGGACTGATCGGCGGCCCCGTCGGCGCGCGCCTCTCGACGCGCCTGGACTCTCCGCAGCTGCTGGTGGTCGTCGCGGTCGCGCTCGTCGTCGTTGCCGTGACGCTGGTCTTTCGCCACCTGTAGGAACGGAGCGACCCCGCGTTCCTCACCGACAGGCTCGTGCCGGCGCCGCGCGGTATTGTGGTGGGTCCATGGCGTCCGCAACCCACGCGCCGAGCGTTTTCGCTTCGAGCGCGTTCCGACGGTATTATGCCGGTCAGTCGCTGAGCTACCTCGGCGACGGATTGCGCATGCTTGCGGTTCCGCTGCTCGCATTTCACTTGACGCATTCGGCGCTGTCGACCGGATCCGCGATCATCTGCGAGGTCGCGCCGTTTTCGCTTTTCTCGGTCGTCGGCGGCTCGCTGGCGGACCGCATCGACCGCCGAACGCTGATGATCGGCAGCGATGCCGTTCGTTGCGGCATCATGACGTTCTTTGCCGTGGGATACTGGCTGCATTTTCTCACGCTGTGGATGATCTACGCCGGGCTGGTCGTCATCTCGATCGCCGCGTCGGCATTTTTGGGCGGCCAAGCCTCCAGCATTCCGTATCTGTTGGGACGCGATCGCGCGACCGAAGCGATGGGCACGCTGGTGGCCGCGGAAGGCACTTCGAACTTGGTCGCTCCCGTCGCCGGCGGCATCCTGTTTTCGCTCTTCGGCCCGCTGCCGGCCCTGGTGATCAACGCGGCGACGTACTTCGCCTCGCAGGTCTCGCTGATGTCGATTCGGTCGCTCGGGCCCGACACGCCCGCCGGAATGCCGGGCTGGGCGCATCTTCGCGACGACGTCGCGCTCGGTTTCAGGTATCTCTGGAGCGACGCCAGCATGCGCGTGCAAGCGTGCATCGCGTTCTTCGGAAACATCTTCGCGTGGGGCGGCTACGCGATTCTCATTCCCTTCCTCAAGCACGGCTTCGGCGCCACCGATCGCGAGGTCGGCTTCTTCTTCGGCGTCTCGGCGCTGGGTTCGTTGGTCGGCGCCACGCTCGCGGTGCGCCTCGCCCGGCGCTGGCCGTTCGGTCGAATGCTCACCACCGCGTACATTCTCGACGGCGGCCTCTACATCGGCGTCGTGTTGGTCCCGAACATCTGGCTGGCCGCATTCTTTTGGGCGAGTTCCAACGTGCTCGCGAGCTTCGAGTTCGCGCAAATCGTCGGCTTCCGCATGCGGGTGACGCCGGAAGCGCTGATCGGCCGCGTGATGGGGGCGGTTCGGCTTTTCGTCCTGTCCGGAATGGCACCCGGCGTGCTCGCGTTCGGGTGGGTTGCCGACCGCTACACGCCGCACACCGCCATGTGGATTTCGTGCCTTGGATTCTTTGCCATGGGATTGGCCGCCCTGGCGACGCCGGTGCTGCGTAAAGAGACGCGTTAGCGGTGCACGGTTTTCTGCTCGGAGCCATCGTCGTACGCGCGCTCGCGCTGCAGCCGCACGCCACCGTCGATCCGTTCGGCGCGCGCTCGCTGATGGCGGTCGCGTCCGACGGCAGCGTGGCGGCGACCACGACCGTCGACGGGTTTTCGCGCCGCATCGTCGTTTGGAACGCCGCCGGGCGCAGGCGCGTGCTGGGAACCGGCGCGGTGGCCGGCTTCGATCGCGACGGATCGCTGCTGATCAACGCGCCGTCGCCGATGCGCGTCGGCGGCGGGTCGGCCCAACCGATCGACCTGCGAAGCTGCGAAAACTTTCCTCAGTCGTCGGTTGGCCCGCTGGTGGACGGCGTCCTAACCGACGGCGCCCTGATCGTGACCATGCAGTCGCCCTCGATCGTCGACCTCGACGACACCAGCGGTCAGAACGCGCCGGTCGTGCTCCACGTGCGAAGCGATCTCTGTACGAATCTCGGCAACGGCGTGGCGCTGGCGACGGCCGGCTCGTACGCCGCCGGCTACACCGCCTACATCGCCGGCGTGCCGGCCCCTTCGAACGTCGCTTCGAATCGCGAGCGCTTTACCGCGGTCCGCTGGAACGAGCGCGCGCGCCAGCCCTTGGGACCCGGCATCGCCACTGCCGTCAATTCCGCCGGCGACGCGGCCGGCAGCGATCTTCCGCCGGGCGGCATGGCGTACGAGAACCGCCCGCACGCGCGCGCGTGGATCGGCGGCACCGGCGCAACCCCGATCGCCGGCGACGCCCGCTTGAGCGTCGCCTACGCGATCGACGCTCACGATCGCGTGCTCGGCATGCTGGAAGACGCCGCGAAGCGGCATTACGCCTTCGTCTGGCAGAACGGCCGGCTGCAACGGCTCGACGACGTCGTGCACGATCCGGCCTGGCGCTTCGAGTGCGCGTACGCATTCGCACCCGACGGCAGCGTCGTCGGCGTCGGAACGTACCGGGGACACCCGACCGCGTTTCGCCTCTGGGGCCTCTAATTTACCCCAGTCACGTCATGACTTGGGGTACGTCATGTCCTTCGGGACGACGATTTCGTCGTATTGCTTTTCGGTGACGTGACTGAGTTCGAGGGCCGCTTCTTTGAGCGTCGACTTGCGGTGGTGGGCGTGCTTGGCGATCTCGGCGGCCTTGTCGTAGCCGATGTGCGGCGAGAGCGCGGTGACGACCATCAGCGATTCGTCGAGGTATCTCTTGATCTGCTCTTCGTTGGCTTGCAGACCTTCGACGGCGTGTTCCCGGAACATCGTGCACGCGTCCCGCAGCAGCGTAGTGGAGTGCAGGAAGTTGTAGATCATCACCGGGTTGAAGACGTTGAGCTCGAAATTGCCCTGCGAGGCGCCGAAGCTGATCGCCAAGTCGTTGCCGTAGACCTGAACGACGACCATCGTCATCGCTTCGGACTGCGTCGGATTGACCTTTCCCGGCATGATCGAACTGCCCGGCTCGTTTTCCGGCAGGATCAGCTCGCCTATGCCGGCCCGCGGGCCCGATGCCAGCCACCGAATGTCGTTGGCGATCTTCATCAACGCAGCCCCCAGCATCTTCAACGCGCCGGATGCGAAGATGAAGTCGTCGTGCGACGCGAGCGCGGTGAACTTGTTGGGGTGCGAGCGGAACGGCAGCCCCGTTAATTCGGCGATCTTCGCGGCGGTGCGCTCGCCGAACTCGGGATGGGCGTTGAGGCCGGTGCCGACCGCCGTACCGCCGATCGCCAGATCGTAAAGCTGGTGCAGCGCCTGTTTGCAGGCCGCCATAGCCCGGTCGAGCTGCGTGACGTAGCCCGAGAACTCCTGACCCAGCGTGAGCGGCGTCGCGTCTTGCAGGTGCGTCCGGCCGACCTTGACGACGTGCGACCATTGCTTCGCCTTGCGATCCAGCGCGTCGCGCAGCTCCTCGACGGCGGGCAGCATGCCGACCATCGCTTCGGCCGCAGCCATGTGCATCGCGGTCGGAAACGTGTCGTTCGACGATTGCGACATGTTGACGTGATCGTTGGGATGGATCGGCTTCTTGGAGCCCATCTCGCCGCCGGCGATCTCGATCGCGCGGTTCGAGATGACCTCGTTGACGTTCATGTTGGTCTGCGTGCCCGAACCGGTCTGCCAGACGCGCAGCGGAAAGTGCGGGTCGAGCTTGCCTTCGATCACCTCGTCGGCCGCCTGCGCGATCAGCTCGGCCTTCTCCTGGTCGAGCTTCCCAAGGTCGCGGTTGACGAACGCGGCCGCCTTTTTCAAGGTCGCCATCGCTTTGATGACCTGCTTGGGCATGATGTCGCGCGGCCATTCGCCGTCGCCGATATCGAAGTGAATGAGCGAGCGCGCCGATTGCGCGCCGTAATACTTGTCGCCGGGAACCTCGATCTTCCCCATCGAGTCGGTCTCGACGCGCGTCTTCGTCCCGTTTTCGGAAGGATGGTGTGCGGTTGTCATGGCCCGCCTATCTTCGCGCGCCGGGCCGAATCTCTGCCCGGACCTAGGTCGCATCCCTCGGCGCGCCGGCAAGAGGAAAGTTGGGCCGTTCCCCGCAGTCAATCGCCATGGCCGGCGAACGTTCGTTCTCGGTGCGCGAGGCTACGCCCGACGACGTTGATGCGATCGCACCCCTCTTCGACGAGTACCGGCGGTTCTTCACGGGACGGCCCGACCTCGAGGTGTCGCGCAGCTTCCTGGCCGAGCGCGTGCGGCTGGGCGAGTCCGTCGTCCTGACGGCATTCGAGAACGGCGAAGCCGCCGGCTTTCTCCAGCTCTACCCGCTCTTCTCTTCGTGGTATTGCCGGCGGCAATGGTTTCTGAGCGACCTCTACGTGGCCGAGCCCTTCCGCAAGCGCGGGGCCGGCCGCGAGCTGGTGCGCGCCTGCCTCGACCACGCCGCCCGGACTCAAGCGCGCGCGGTCCTGGTCGAGCTGCCGTTTTCGGAACCGCATCTGGTCGAGTTCTACGGACGCTTGGGGTTTGCCAAGGACGACGTGTTCGAACTCTACCGGGCCGTCGTGA
Organism: Candidatus Acidiferrales bacterium; assembly: GCA_035502675.1. Classification (GTDB taxonomy): domain Bacteria; phylum Vulcanimicrobiota; class Vulcanimicrobiia; order Vulcanimicrobiales; family Vulcanimicrobiaceae; genus DATJUC01. The sequence continues at coordinate 14,189 of DATJUC010000119.1, forward strand.
GCTAGGCGGTCAGTATCCGCGCGACGCGGCGTGCAGCGGCTCGAGCGTCGTACCGACGACGCGCGTTTCCACGATCTCGTAGATCGTCAGCGGGTAGCGGGGATCGAAGCGGCGCTTGTTGCAGCGCGGACAGCTGGCCGGTTTTCCGGGACGCTTTCGGCGCAGCGCTTCGAAGGCGCAGTGCTCGCAGCGCAAGATGTACCGTTTGTGCGACTCCGCCAGCGGCCGCACGTTGCCGAGGTCGTGATAGATCGACGTCAGTCCGCACTCGCGCAGTTTCTTCTTGAAACGCGGGCCGTGACCGGTGTCGCGAAAGCGCGCGAAACACCAGGCGTGGACCATCTCGTGCAGCAGCGTCTCCTCGAGTGCTTCCGGGTATTTGCGGAAATGCTTGGGAGAGAGCTCGATCGCCAGCGGACGCAGGTCGTAGCTGATCCGGCCCGCGGTGTTGGAAAAGCGTGCGTTATAGCGAATGCGGCAGTCCGGCACTTCCCCGTTGAAGTGCTGGTAGTTCAGACGCGCGAACAGCAGTTGGAGATCGGATTCGGAAGGGAGCACGGATGATTGTCTTCGCCCAGTGTCCAAACGACTCTTCGTGACGTCTCGTCCGCCGCGCGGGCTTCCGCCGCGCATCTACCTTCCGATCGTATTGGTCGTCGCTGCGATCTTTCTCGCGACGATGGCCTATTTGGTCGCCGAGGGATTCGGCGTAAACGGCTCCGTGTTCGGCAAGGCGGGCAAGCCGATCGCAGCCGAATCGCAAGGCGCGCAGACGAGCGTCGAAGGCGGCGGGCCGCCGCCCGCCGTGGTCGAGCAACTCAAGACGCTGCGCCAACGCATCGCCGCGCATCCCGGCGACGACGTCGCCATCACTCAGCTTGCCGACATGTACTTGGCGGCAAACCGTTTTGCCGACGCGATTCCCCTCTACCGCCGCGCCTTGGCCGTCAACCCTCACAACGTCGCCGCGCAGACCGGCCTGGCGGAAGCGCGCGAAAGCCTGCGCGAGAGCGGCGGCTCCCAATGAAGCTCTACGTCTCCTGCGACATGGAAGGCACCGCGGGCGTCTGCTCGTGGCAGCAATGCGACCCCGATAACCGCCACGAATATCCGATTTACCGGCGGTACATGACCCAAGAAGTCGCCGCGGCCATCGCCGGCGCGCGCGAGGCCGGCGTGCGCGAAGTTCTCGTCAACGATTCGCACTGGGCGATGCGCAATCTGATCTTCGACGAGCTGCCGCCCGACGACGGCCTTCGCGTCGTCTCGGGATCGCCGAAGCCGTTCTCGATGGGGCAGGGCCTCGACGCCTCGTTCGACGCCGTCTTTTTCACCGGCTACCACGCCAAGAGCGGCGACGTCGGCACGCTCTCCCACACGTCGAGCCCCGAAACGATTTACGCGGTTTCGGTCAACGGCACGCCGTGCAGTGAGGCGCTGCTGTATGCCGCGCTGGCGGGAAGTTACGGCGTGCCGGTTGCGCTGGTGACCGGCGACTCGGCGATCGTCGAGGAAGCTCGCAGCTTCCTGCCGTGGGCGAGCGGCGTCGCGGTCAAGACCCCGATCGGGTATACGGCCGTGGACTCGCTGACCCCGGCGGCGGCGCGGGAAGCGATTCGCGACGGCGCGCGACGCGCGATCCGCTCGCTCGGCGACGCGAAGCCGTTCGCGTTCGAGCCGCCTTTCCGCTTGAGGATCGAAACGGCGGCGGTCGAAAACGCCGACTTCATCGAGCTCATGCCGGGATTCATTCGCACCGGCGGCCGCAGCGTCGAATTCGCCGCACCGGAATACCGGGCGGTCCTGCAAGCGTTCCTAGTGGCGACGCGCCTGGGCGGCGCCGCCAACGCGATCGCATGAAGCTCTACGTTTCGTCCGACATGGAAGGCGTGGCCGGCGTCTGTACGTGGCAGCAAGTCGACGCGCGCACGCCGCATCCCGAATACGCGATCTACCGGAAGTACTACACGCAGGAAGTCGCCGCCGCGATCGAAGGCGCGCGCGCGGCCGGCGCCGGCGACGTTCTGGTGAACGACTCGCACGGCCCGATGCGCAACTTCGATCTCGACGAGCTTCCCGCCGACGTGCGCATCGTCTTCGGAAACCGGAAGCCGCTCTCGATGGTGCAGCAGGCCGACGGGGGATTCGACGGCGCGTTTTTCGTCGGATACCACGGCGGCATCGGCGACGCGAACGCCGTGCTTTGCCACACCTACTCGCCGGGGGTCGTATACGACGTCCGCCTCAACGGCGTGCGTTGCAGCGAAGCGACGATCAACGCCGGATTGCTCGGCCACTTCGGGGTGCCGCTCCTGCTGGTCACCGGCGATCGAACCACCGTCGAAGGCGTGCGCGAACAGATGCCGTGGGTGCGCGGCGTCGCCGTCAAGGAGTCGATCGGGAATTTTGCGGCGTCGAGCCTTACGCCGGCGGCCGCGCGGCGCGCGATCCGGCTCGAGTCCGAAGCTGCCGTCGCCCAGGCCGCCGGGGCGCGTCCGTATCTCTTCACGCCGCCGATCGAGCTGGTCGTGCAGTTCGTGAAGACCGAGCAGGCCGATCTCGTCGAGATGATTCCGGGATTCGAACGGGCCGGCTCGCGCAGCGTGCGGTTCGTGCACGATGCGTTCCCGGTCGTCTTTCGCGCCTTCGTCGCGACCTGGCGTCTGGGGGCGCAAGCCTGACTCGCGCGCTCGCGTGCGGCTTCGCGGCGCTGGCGCTGTTCGCGACGGCGCCGCCGTCGCATCGCGCGACGCCCCACCCCAGGCCCACCATGGCGCCCGGATTCGTCTATCTGTCGGCGGTCGCGCCCGAGATTCTGCAAGACGTCCGCAACGCCGGCTATCACAACTTCGTCGGCCGTCCGCTGGCCGGCTACGACGCCGCCGAATGCGTGCTGACGCGCCGCGCTGCCGAAGCGCTGGTCAAGGCTCAGCGCGAGCTCGCCGGCGCCGGCTTGACGCTGCGCGTCTACGACTGCTATCACCCGCGCAGCACGGTCGCCGACGTGTCGTCGTGGGGCAAAAACTCCGACGCCGCCATGCAGGCCGAGTTTTATCCCAACGTCGCGAAGGCGCAGTTGGCGGCGCGGGGATATCTCGCCTCGCTGCCGCGCTACACGCGCGGGAACACCGTTGACGCAACCGTCGAGCGCCTGCCCGCCCCGGTCGGACGCCGTTACGTGCCGGGCGCCCCGCTGCGATCCTGCGCCGCTCCTTTCCTAGACCGCTTCCACGACGGATCGATCGACATGGGCACGGAAGTCTACTGCATGGATCCCTTGTCGCGAACGGACGCGTTCGCGGGAAACGTAGCGGATTCGCACCGCGCGCTGTTGCGCGGCGTCATGGAGCGGCACGGATTCCGACCCGATCCGGAAGCGTGGTGGCGCTTTACGCTGGCCGTCGAACCGGATCCGAACGCGTCGTTCGACTTTCCGATCGAGCCGCGCTGAGCTGCGGACTTCCCAACGCGGTCGCAATCGCGACCACGTCGCTTTCGTCCAGCGAGAGGCGCCGCATTGCGGCCTCGTACGCGTCGATCGCTTCGGAGCTCCGGCTGGAGGCGGCACGCTCCTCGCGCAGTCGCTTGATCTCGTCGGTGACGCGATGCGCGAGCTCGTTGGTCACCTCGACCCCGGCGGCGCCGAGCGGCCCGGCGTGCCGCCTCAGCGTGTCCTCGACCAGCGCGACGCCCGAATGTTTGCCGAAGACGAAGGTCGTTTGTCCGCCGACCAGCTCGGCGTTGACGGCTTCGTACATGCGCCGGTCGATCAGGACGCCGTGGGTGTGGATGCCGGATTCGTGCGCGAAGACCTTCGAGCCGACGATCGGCTCGTGCTGCTGCATCGGAATCCCGCTCATGCGTTCCATGAACCGCGCGAGCTCGCGCAGCTTGGCGTACTTGAAGCCGGGAATTTCCACGCCGTAGAGCGCTTTCAGGGCGACGACGAACTCGTGCAGCTTGACGTTTCCGGCGCGTTCCCCGTAGCCGTTGGCGGTCACGGAAATCACCTTGAACCCGCACGACGTGGCGGTGATCGCGTTGATCGTGCCGAGACCGTAATCGTTGTGCAGGTGTGCGACCAGCGGGAGCCCTTTTGGAAGGCCTTCCACGATCCGCGTGCAGTACCAGCGCGTCGCTTCGGGCGTCAGCGTGCCGACCGTGTCGGGCCACGCCGGACGCGTGCCGCCGGCGTCGAGGCCGGCCTTGAAATATTCGACGAAGTAGTCGACGTCGCCGCGGCTGCCGTCCTCGGCCCCGAACTCGATCCGGTCGATGCCGTACGTCCGCGCGTGCGCGATGGCGTCGCACTGCAAGCGGATGTTCGCCGAGCGATAGAACGCGAGCGGCAGGTCGAGCCACTCCGCTTCGTCCTTTCCCTCGTAGCGCAGCAGCGTCTTGCCGATCTTGTACTTGAGGTGCAGATCGCTGCCGCTCGTAAAGATGAAGAACGTGACGTCCTTGGGAGCGATGCCGGCCTCGCGCAGCGTTTCGACCGTGACGTCGATATCTTTAGGATTGCTGCGGCACATCACGACGATCTCGACCTGCCCGAGCTCTCCGCGGCGTTTGGCCTCCATGACGAGCTGCAAGGTGCGGCGGTCTCCCTGCGAGGCGGCCGGGAAGCCGACGCTCATGACGTGCACGCCGATGCCGGCCAGCGCCTTGGCGATCTCCAGCTTCTGCGAGGGCGTGTAGCAGACGCCGGGCATCTGCTCGCCGTCGCGCAGCGTCTCGTCGTAGATGCGAATTTCGGCCGGGGCGGGGAACGGAACCGAGCGGGTGAACTCCTTGGGATCGCGGATCAGGCGCTCGATCGGCTCGCGTAGTTCCATGGCCGAAGGTTCTACGGGCGAGCGCGCTCTTCCGGCGCGTCGGTCGCGATGCGCAGCTCCGAGATATCGCGTGGAAAGAGCACCTCGAGCGTCCAGTCGAAGGCGACGCGAAGCTTGCGGTCGAGCCCCGGCAGCCGCAGCAGGTAGTACGAGCGCCACAGGAACCACGCCGGGAAGCCGGTGATGACGCGATCGCCGGGCAGTTGCGCCACCGCCTTGCGGCCGCCCAAGCTGGCCATCATGCCGAGCGCCTCGAACCGAAACGGCCGCGTCGCGCCGCCGCGCAGTACGGCGATCAGGTTGTCGGCCAGATGCGGCCCCTCGCGAATCGCGTGCTGCGCGGTCGCCGGATAGCTGCCGCCGCTGCCGTCCGGAATCGACGCACAGTCGCCCAGAGCCCAGATTGAAGGGCGATCGGCGACCCGCATGTCGGGACCGACGACCAGCGCGCCGTGCCGTGTTTTGGCAAGCGGCAGCGACGCGATCGTCGGCGACGGAGCGACGCCCGCACTCCACACGATCGTCGCCGTGTCGATTCGGCGTCCGCTTTGGAGCGTGATGCCGTCGGCGTCGGCGGAAGCGACCGGATCGCCGGTCAGTACTTCGACGCCGCGCCGTTCCAGCACGCGCCGCGAGTACTCACCCATCTTGGGCGGCAAACCCGCCAGCAGCGTGGGGCCGCCTTCGACCAGGATCATTGCGATGTCGCGCAAGCGCAGCCGCCGGTAGTATCGTAAGACGCTGCGGAAAAGCTCCCAGGTCTCGCCCGCGGTTTCGACGCCGGTGAATCCGCCGCCGACCACGACCAGCGTCAAAAGGGTTTTGCGCCGCGCGTCGTCGGCGACCGTGTCGGCCAGCTCGAGCAGCCATACCAGCCGGTTGCGCAGCACGTCGGCGTCGTCCAGCGTTTTAAGCGCCCACACGTTCTCCGCCACGCCCGGCAGGCCGTAGGTCGAGGTCTGCGAACCCAGGGCGATCACCAGGTGATCGTAGGCAAGCGTCACCTCGATGCCGGTCAGCGCGTGGCGATAGTTCACGGTCCGTCGCTCGACGTCGATGCTGCCGACCTCGGCCATCACGAAACGCGTCCGGTTCAGCTGCGCGCGTATCGGCGTGACGACGTGGCGAACTTCGAGTTCGCCGGACGTGACTTCCGGAAGCATCGGCGTAAACAGCGAGAAGTTGTCGCGGCTGAGGAGCACCAGCTCGGCTTCGTCCGCGCGCAGGCGCCGCTCGAGCCGCTGGGCTACGGCGATTCCGGCAAAACCGCCTCCGAGGATGACGATGACAGGCACTTCTGGCCGACGCGGTTGAAGAAAGGGTCGTGCAATACCTCCCCCCTCCCTCCGAAGGCGAACCGTCGCCGCCGCGCGTCGAGTCGCGCAAGCGCGGGGCCGGAGGAACGATCGGAGCGGCGGGTGCGGCGATCCTCGCGTTTCTGCTCAAGTTCAAAGTCTTGCTGCTCGTCGGCCTCAAGCTGTTGGCGCCGATGTGGACGTTCCTGCTCTCGCTGTGGATCTACGTCGCGCTCTTCGGCTGGAAGCTCGCGGTCGTTTTGATGTTCGTGTTGCTGGCGCACGAACTCGGTCACTACTTCGCGTTCCGCGCCTACGGATTGCCCGTCCGCCTTCCGTCGTTCGTTCCGCTTTTCGGCGCGTTCACCGCCGGCGCGCCCCCCGAAGATCTCGAGCACGACGCGTACATCGCGCTGGCCGGCCCGCTGACCGGTTTGGGGCTGGCAGCCGCGTGCTATTTCGTCGCGGGGCAGACCAACGATCGTTTTTGGTACGCGTGTGCGGACGTCTCGGCGTTTTTGAACCTCTTCAACATGATTCCGATGCCGCCGTTCGACGGCGGCAGAATCGTCGGCGCACTGTGGCCGCCGCTGTGGTTCGTGGGGTTTGCGCTGTTCGTGGTCTTTTCGGTTTTCTTCCACATTCCGCTCCTGTTCGTCGTCATCATCGGGGTGCTGGGGCTGCCGTCGATTCTGGCGACCATCCGCGGACGCGTCGATCCGCGCGCGGCGAACATGACGCTGGCGGCGCGCTTGCGCGTCAGCGTCTGGTATTTGGCGACGCTGGTCGGCTTGCTGTGGGTGATGGCGCAGTCGCACGCGATCGCCAATCCGGGCACCGCGGGAGCCGCGCTATGGTAGGCCCCGACGACGCCGCGCCCGATTTCGCAATGAGCCGCGCGGTCGAGATCCTGTACGAGCTCTACCAGCGTCAGCGGCGCTCGTCCGAAGCTCCGCCGCCGGCACCGCTCGACCGCGTCGCGCTGCTGTTCAACGAGACGATCGCGTTCGACGTAACCAAAACCCGGCGCGACGAGGTCGAGCGTACGCTCGGCATCGCCTTCGCTTATCCGGCGCGCGGATGGCACACCTACTGCGTGCGCGGGCAGCTCGGACGCGAGTTCTTGAGTTTGTTTTACGCGAGCGGACCTCGTCCGCAGGCGCTGGTGTCGGCCGAGCTCTACCTGCCCAAGGTCGACCGCGCCCCGGCGCTGGAACCGCGGAATCTCGGAAGCTTCCGCATCGTTCCGGGCGAGATCGCCATCGGCATGCAACTCGCGTCGCTGAGCGAGTCGTTCGGCCGAATCCCGAAACCCGAAGGGTTCGGAGCGTACGCCGGCATTTTCGAGGCACGGTTCCCCGGCGGCGCGGCGTATGCGATGGGGAACGAGGGTATCATCGAACGGCTCGCGATCTACGCTCTGCGCGCGTGAGAGCGCGCGCCGCGTTCCTCGCCGTTGCCTATCTGGCGATCGCCGTCGCCGCGTTCGCGCTGCGGCCGGTCGCCACGCCCGGGCCGTTCCTGCGCGATTTCGAAGCGTATTGGAGCGCCGGCGCGGCCTGGAACGCGCACGACGATCCGTACGGGCCCGCGATTTGGAATGGCGAACGCACGGTCCCGGGCGTCGACGCGCGCCGCGACGAGGTGCTGCCGTTCGTCGGTCCGCCGGCGACTGCGGTTGCGTTTTCGCCGCTCGCACGTTTACCGTACCCGGCGGCCGCCAAGCTTTGGTACGCGCTGCTGGCGTTGGCACTGTTCGCGCTCGTCGCGATCGCGTTGCGCGCGATCGGCGCGCCCGCGTCGGCGGAGTATTTTGCAGCAGGCGTCGCGCTGGCGATCGGGTTCGGCCCGATCACGAGCGACCTGGCATTGGGCCAACTCGCGTTGCCGGCGTTTCTCGGCGCGACGGTAGCCGCGGTGGTGGGCCGGCCGGCGCTGGCGACGATCGGCGCGTTCGCCGGGTGGCTGCAGCCGAACGTCGCACTGGCGATGCTTTCGCGGTTCGGCCGCAATCGCGCGACGCTGGGGATCGCGGCCGGCTCGCTGCTCGCGTACGCCGTCGGCGCGTTCGTAGCCGGGCCGCGCTGGCCGGTCGCGTATCTGTCGCTGCTGCGGGCGCACGGCGGCGCCGAGCGCTTCAGCGCCATTCAGTTCACGCCGGCTGCGATCGCGTTCGGTTACGGTGCGTCGCCTGCGGCTGCGATCGCCGCCGGACTGGGCGTCGCGCTGGCGGCGGTGGTCGCCGCGATCGCGATCTATCGCACCACGCTCGATCCGTTCGCGCGCTTCGCGGCCTGTTCGGCGCTCCTGCCGTTCGTCGCCGGCTTCTTTCACGAACACGACCTGCTGGCCGCTTTTCCGGCGGCCGTTTATTGCGCGCGCGCCGCCCGAGGCCGAACCCGCACCGTCGCGCTCGCGGCCGTGCTGTTCGTGGCGATCGACTGGCTCGGGCTCGCGCAGCGGCCTACCGGCATCGCGCAAAGCATCGCGCTCGCAATCGCGGCCGCGTGCGCGTTTGCGGCGTTGGCGCCCCGCCCGGAGTTGCGCGGCGGGGTCCCCGCGATCGCAGTCGCAGCGCTGGTCTTTGCGGCATGTGCCGCGGCGGCCGCGGCGCACCCGCAGCCGGTGTGGCCCGACGCGCTGGGAGCCTTTCGCAGCCCAACCCCCGGCGTTGCGGCGACGTGGCTGGCCGAACAACGGCGCACCGGCTTGCTGAATCCGCAATGGGTCTGGGCGCTGCTGCGAACGCTGTCGTTGACCGGCTGCGCGGGGCTCGCGTGGGCGGCCGCGCGAGCCGCCTAGATGTCGACGTTGAGCATTTCGTCGAACGGCGTCCAGGTTCCCGGGTGGAAGCCGGTCAGATTCGGGTTGTACGAGTTGGCTTGGTCGAGGACGTAGATCACGATCGTCGGCACGTTGTCGGCGATGATCTTACACTCTTTGGCGAGCAGCTGCTGCTGCACCGCCGGATCGTACGTGTTCTTGACCCGTTCGAGCATCGCGTCCAGCTCTTTGTTGCAGTAGTGCGTGACGTTCTGGCCGTTGGGCGGAATCTGGTTGCATTCCCAGTTGTTCGAGATGTCCGCGTTGGGCAGCGCCTGCCACGAGAACATCGTGATGTCGAACTTTCCGCCGTACACGATCCCGTTGGGCGATTCGAAGAACATCGCCGGCGCGTACTGGCGCGTGTCGATTTCGACACCCACGGCCTTGAGGGACGCGCGAATGAACTCGACGGTGTTGTCGGCCGTGGACGATCCGGTGTAGTAGGGGAACTGCAGCGCGAGCCGTTGACCGTTCTTGACGCGGATGCCGTCGGGGCCGACCTTCCAGCCCGCTTCGTCGAGCAGCTGTTTGGCTTTGGCGGGATCGAATCCGACGAACGGGACCTGGGCCGCGGTCGGAGCGCCCGGAACGACCGGAGGGACCACGCTCTCCTGCAGCTCCGAATAGCCGTGCGTGATCTTCTGGGCCAGCGACTTGCGATCGATCGCGTAACGAATCGCTTCGCGCACGCGCACGTCCGCGACGATCGGATGCGACAGGTTGAAATCCAGGTGCGCGTAGTACGGGCTCGGCGCGATCACGGTCTTGTTCCTGGTGATCGCCAGCGCGCGATCGATGAACGACGCAGGCAGATCCGGCCACAGGTCGACCTCGCCGGTCTGCATTTGCGTTACCAGGGTATCGAACGACGGTATCAGCTTATAGGTGATGTGCTTGAGCTTCGGCATGCCGCGGAAATAATACGGATTGGGTTCCAGCTCGATGCTTTCGCCGCGCTTCCATTGCGCGACGCGAAACGGGCCGATCCCGACGGGCTTGGCGTTGTACGCGACGTTGTTGATGTTCGGATACTGCGCCAGCAGGTGCTTGGGCAGCACGTCCGGGTTGGCGCCGGCGCTGCCGAAGAACGTCGGCAGATACGGCGAGTACGGGTGTTTGAGATGATAGACCACCGTATACTTGTCGGGCTCGTCGACCTTGGTGATCAGATCCCAGCCGTCGCGGCCGATCTCGTTGTTGGCCGGATTGAGGACCGCTTGCGTCGACCACACCACGTCGTCGGCGTTGAACGCGGCGCCGTCGGACCAGCGCACGCCGTGACGCAGGTGCCAGGTGATGGTGTCGCCGTCCTTGCTGATACCGCCGTTTTGCAGGGTCGGCACTTCGGTTACCAGCTCCGGGTACGGCCGGTTGTGCTCGTCGTACTTGACGAGATACGCCTGGGTCATCTCGGTGATGTAGCCGAGCGTCGTTTCGGTATACAGATGCGGATTGAGGGTCGGAACGTCGCCGGTTCCGTCGGCGATCGTCAAGATGTGAGTCATCGGCGCGGCGGCCTGACCGCCGCCGGTCGTCTGCTGCTCCTTCGAACAGCCGCACAACAGCGCCGCGACCGCCGCCGCCGCCAGAATGCGCGAACCCCGCACGCTCATGCCCGTTCCTCCCTTAAATCGAGTAATTCCAAGGATCCCAGAACGCCGAAATCACCGGTGAAGGATCGAATCCCTTCAAGTCGCTGTTGTAGACGTAGGGCGTGCGTGAGAAGCTGATGATGATGGTCGGCACGTCGATCGCCATCTGCTGCTGAACGATCGCGTAGTCCCGTTTGCGGCGCGCTTGATCGATCGTGTCGAGTGCGTCGTTCATCGCGCCGGTCGCCTTCTTGTTGTCCCAGAACATCGCGTTCTGCCCGTGGGGAGCGAAGTTGTCGCCCGAATAGATGGCGCTGTCGTCGGGATCGGCCGCCGCCAGCCAGCCGAAGATCGCGACGTCGTACTTGCCGCCCTGCAAGATCCCGTTGGCCGAGTTGTCGAAGAACTCGCTGCTCGGATAGTTCTTCACGTCGGCCTGAGCGCCGACGTCGTGCCACTGCCGCTGCAACACCTCTTCGACGGCTTTTCCGTAGCTGCTCTCCGTTTGCGTGCTCAGCGAGAACTCCAGACGCTGGCCGTTCTTGACGCGGATGCCGTCGGGTCCGACGTGCCAGCCGTCGGCTTCCAGCACTTGGCGCGCCTTGGCCGGATTGAAGGGATAGTGTTGGATGTCGTTGGTGTATCCCCACGAGTATTTCGGCTGCTGGTCGGTCTCCGCCCAAATCGCCGAGCCGTGCGCGATCTTGTCGATGATCTCCCGGCGGTCGGTGGCATAGGCGAGCGCGACGCGCACGTTGCGATCCGAAACGATCGGCTGGCGCAGGTTGAAATCGACGTGCGAGAACTGGAACGCGTCGACGCGGACGGCCGTCAGGCCGTTGTTCGGATCGGCCGCCAGCGCCGAGTACTCCGGCCACTTCAGGCCCGTTCCGAGCGCGAGCATGTCGATCTCGTGGGTCTGCAGCTGGGTCTCGACCGTGTTTTCATCCGGCAGAATCTTATAGACGACTTCCTTGAGCTTCGGCGTTCCGAGGTAGAAGTCGGGGTTGACCTCGAGACGAACCTCTTGTCCGCGCTGCCATTCGACGAACTTGAACGGCCCGCTGCCCACCGGCAGCTCGTTGTAGGGCGCGGTGTTGAACGAGCCCTTGTCGTCGTTGTACTTGGCCAGCAGGTGCTCGGGGAGGATCGGCGCGTTGCCGTTGACGCTCCAGAGCTGCTGCAGGAACGGCGCGTAGAGCTTTTTCATGTGGATGACGGCGACGTACGGATCGGAGCAGTCGATCGACGCGATATCCTTGTAGCCGTCGGTCGTGACCACGTTGTTGTGCGGGTTCATGACGACTTGCCAAGTGAACCTCAAGTCGCTGCACGTCACGGGCGGCCCGTCTTGCCACTTCATGTTGTGACGCAGCTTGTAGCGCAGGGTCAAGCCGTCTTTGCTCACGTCGCCGTTGGCGACCGTCGGAATCTCGCTCAGCGCGTCGGGAAACGGGCGCGCGTTGGCGTCGTAACGCACCGTCCACGAGAAGGCGAACATCGCCAAATCCAGCGTCGGCGAAGCGGAGTTGAGAACCGGGTTGAGATTCTTGGGGTCGGTGAACTCGGAGAAGCGCAAAACCCCGGGGATCGTCCAGGGGTGGCGCTGACCGGCGGCGGTGGTCTCGTTGGAAACCTTGGAACATGCCGCAGGCAGCGCGGCTAGAACAGCCAGCGCCACCGCGGTCGCAACGTGCTTGGTCAGTGACTCGTCCCTTTCGCGCCCGCGGCGCCGTCGTTAGATCTGTACGTCGATGAACCCCGTTGCGTAGAGGAAGTTCTGCTCGGCGGTCTGCACCCCGTAGAGCGCCGCGATGTACGAGGCCTGAGCCGAGGACAAGTTGGCCTCGGTCGTCACTACGTTCACGATGGTCGTCGCACCCACCTTATACTGGGCCGAGGTCGCGTCCAGCGAGACCTGCGCGCTGACCAGCGCCGCCTTGGCCTGGACCAGCGCCGCCTTGGCCGAGATCAGGTTGGCGAGACCGCCGCGCACGTCGGACTGCACCTGCAGCTTGGTCTGCTGCAGCGTGTCGATCGCCTGATCGAGCTGCGAGGCGGCCAGCGCTACGTTGTAATTGGTAACGCCCTGGTCGTAGATCGGAATCGAGACGTCGATTCCCAGGACGCTCGACGGCACGTAGTACGGGTTGTAAACGCTGAACGGGTTGGTATACTGAGGGACTTGGCGCGCGGTCGTGTAGCTCGCAACGCCGGTGACGAGCGGGAAGCGGGCCAGCTTGGCGTAGCGCAGGTTCTGCTGCGACGACGTGACGCTGTATTGCGCCGCGATGTAGTCGGGGCGCATCAGCATGGCCCGGGCCAGGGATTTCTCGTAGGTCGGATTCGCGCCGGTCGGCTCTTTGCCGATGTCCTTGGGAAGCACTTCCGTGTCCGCGTTGAGCCCCAGCGTGGTCGCGAAGCTCGCCTGCGCGGCGATCGCGGTCCCTTGGGCGGTGACGAGCTGGCCGCGGGCTTGGGCGGTTTGATAGGCTGCGGTCGCGATGTCGGAACGCGCCGCCGCGCCGTTGCGAATCTGCGCCGCGACCGAGTCTTCGTTGACCTCGAACTCGTGAACGAGCTGCGAGTCGGCGACGACGGTGGCGTTATCTTGCAGAACCGCGTAGTACGCGTTGGCGACGTTGAGCTCGAGCGTCTGGAGCTGGCGAAGCAGGGTCGCCCGGCCCGCGTAGTCGGCTTCCTTGGCGGATTTGATGTTGGCGATGGTGCGGCCGCCGTCGAAGATCAGCTGCGTGAGCTGAATCGTTCCGGACTCGGTCAGCGTGCGTCCGCCGAAGTTGATGACCGACGCCGGCACCGGCGTGACGCTCGGACCGGCCGTCGCGCCGGGCTGAACGATCGACTGCGTGATGTTGCGCGAAGTGTTCAGCGAGCCGGTCGCGCTGAGGCCCGGATAGAGCGCCTGCACCGACGATGTGTAGCGCGCGTGAATCGCCGCCCACTGGGCGTTCTCGTTGGCGAAGGCCGGATTGAGCGCGACGGCGATCTTGACCGCCTGCGCCAGCGAGATCGTTTGCGGAACGCCTTTCTTGGGAGCCTGCGCGGCGACGTCGGGCGCCGGCGTGCCGTAGGCGGGATAGGGAATCGGCGTGCCGCTGATGGTCGGCCGCGGCTGCGGCGTCGGCATCGAGAAGTTCTGTTCGGGCGGCGTGTACTGGGCGAGGCCGCTCACCGGAATCGCAAGCGCCATCGCCAATCCGCCCAGCGCGACGAGGAGAACGAACGAACGTCGCACTATTGCGCGCCGCCTGCCGGCGCGCCGCTGGGTGCCGCGCTGCCGTTGTTGACCGCCACCACGCTGCCGTCCTTGAGCGCGTCGGGCCGCGTCGTGATCACCAGCGTTCCGGGCTGGACTTTCGGGCTGACCACCTGCGAGAGCGTGTCGGTCTGGACGCCGACTTTGACCGGGACGGCGACCGCTTTCTGGTCTTGTACGATGTAGACGATGTTACCGTTCTCCGTGGACGCGATGGCGTTTCTGGGAACCACGACCGCGTCGTTGACTTGCTGCTTGGGAATCGTCGCGGTAATGAGCATGCCGCCGCGCAACAGGTTCCCCGGATTGGGCAGCGCCAGCCGCGCCAAGTAGGAGAGGGTCCCCGACGTCGGCACGGCGTTGAGCGTTTGGATGCGCGCGTTGAAGGTGCGGCCCGGCAGCGACGTAGTCTTGAACGTGAACGGCTTACCGGGCTCGGTATACCCGAGATCGTCGTCCGGAACGTTGATGTTGATCCAGACCGTGTCGACGCGCGAAATCTGAAGGATCGGCTGCGACGGCGACGCGTAGGCACCCGGATCCAGCAAACGTTCGCTGATGACTCCGTCGTACGGCGCGTAGAGATACGTTTGAGAAAGCTGGGTCGACAGCACGTGCGCGTTCGCGTTGGCCGCCTGCGCCGAAGCGATCGAGGCTTTCACGCCTTGAGCGCTCACGATGTCGTTGCGCATCGCGACGACGGAATAGTTGTAGTTCTGCTTCGCTTGAACGTAGCTGGCCTCCGAGGACTGCAGGGTCGTTTGCGAGACGTAGCCTTGTTTGTAAAGCTGCTTGTTCTGATCGTAGACCAGCTTCGCGTTGTCCAGGGTCGCCTTCGCCGTCTGCAAGTTTGCCTCGTTCTGCTGGGTCTGAACTGGGTAACCGACCACCGAACCCTGGGCCGCGGCACCGGCTTGAGCCGCCTGCGCCTGCGCCTGCGAGAGCTGCGCCGACAGCGTCGACGGATCGATCTGCGCCAGCAGCTCGCCCTTATGGACCACGTCGCCGATGTTGACGTTGATCTTGATGATCGTGCCGCTCTGCTGGAAGGCCAGAATCGACTGATCCAGCGGCGCGACTTGTCCGTCCAGCGAGATGTACGTCGCCAGGCTCCGGCGCGCGGCCGGCGCGACGTCGACGCTGAGCGGCGGTTGGCCCTGCGGCGCGCCGCCCTTGCCGCACGCCGCGAGGGCAATGGACAAACCGAGCGCGGCGATTACGAGCCGACGATATTGCATGATACTCCTAACGGGCAGAGACATTACCTTGGCATATACGGCGCCTGAGGGATTTTGATTCGGCACGCTCCCATCCTGGGGCTCGAAGGCATGACCTGGCCGATAGCGGGGCGTATTGTCCCCCGGCATGACCGCTAAACTCGACATCGGTCGCTCCTACAGCCTTCAAAGCCGCGTCGAAGAGTGGATGACGGCGGAAAAGGCCGGGAACCCGGGGGTCGACGTCCTTTCGACTTCGGTGCTCGTACAATTGGTAGAGAGCGCGGCGGTCCACTGCATCGGGGCGGTCCTCTCGCCCGATCAGGTCTCTCTGGGGACGCACGTCGATCTGGAGCATCACAAGCCCGTTCCGGTAGGTTTCATCGTGCGCACCGAGGTGGAAGTGGTGATGGTCGACGGTCCCCGCGTCAGCTTCGCCGTTCAGGTTTTCGACGAGCGCGAGGCCGTCGCTGAGGGCACGCACGAGCGCTACATTATCGACCGGGCCAAGTTTCTGGCAAAGCTTGAAGAAAAGCTGACATAACGGTAGGGTAAAGGGTGGAGCCTGCCGTTCCTACGCCTCCCCGGCTCCCAGTGCAGGGGGGGCAATCGGCTGTTCCCGAAGAGAGACAGGATGATTGCGGCCGGAAAGGGGTCCTCAGGGGCCTGCCGGCGGCAAACTGAGGTCTCAATACTTCTAGCTAGGAGGATACATTGAAGCGACTGAGCACCGGAGTCCTCGCCGTGCTAATGGTAGCCGGCCTTGGGCTCAACGCGGTCGCAGCCCAGTCGAACGCATCGCATGGCAACATTGGAACCAACGCGATCGCGCAAGACCAGGGCTCGGCC
>DATJUC010000120.1:0-6907 GCA_035502675.1 Candidatus Acidiferrales bacterium
GCCGGCGTGCGCCAGATCGAGAATCGCGTCGCGATTGCCGACCGCGTCGAGCGCGTTGCGCGAAGGCGCCCGAAAACCGAGCGCCGCCGCGGCGGCTTGACGATCCAGCGGGAGCGTCGAGCCCGACAGCGCGCCGCTGCCCAGCGGACACGATGCCGTCGCGCTTTCGGCAACGGCCGCAAAGCGCTGCGCGGCTCGCACGAACGGCTCGGCCCACGCCGCGAGCACGAACGCCAGCAACACGGGCTGCGCCGGCTGCCAGTGGGTCGCACCCGCCAGCATCGTTTCGGCCTCCAGCTCGTCGGCGGCCCGGCCGGTGAGGATCGCCGCGATATTCTCCGCCATTTCGGCGAACAGCAAACCGCGATCGTGCGCGTAGAGCAGCAGCGTCGTTGCGACTTGATCGTTGCGGCTGCGTCCGGCGTGAAGCCGCTCTCCGGCGGGGCCGGCGAGCTCCCGCACGCGCTCGTCGATGAGTCCGTGGACGTCTTCGGCGGAGCTGCTGCGCGCGAGCTGCTCGAACGCGCCGGAGGCTATCTCGTCGAGCACCAGATGCAGCGAGCGGCGCAGCAACTGCGCCTCAACCTTGCTCACGATCCCGCCCCCGACGAGCGCCTCCACGTGACCGAGCGAACACTGTACGTCGTAACGCGCCAACACCAGATCGTCGCTGAGCGACGAAGCGAACGACAACAGTTCGCGATCCGGTGCGGCGGAGAAGCGCCCGCCCCATTGCAACGCTCCCACGCGCGTTAGCCCGCCAGAACCGCCGGCGAAGCCATCGCGTGCGCGTGGGCTTCGAGCGGCAATCCGTGCAGTGCGATGAAGCCGCCGGCGGCAGCGTGATCGAAACCGTCGCCGCTGCCGTAGGTGGCCAGCCGTTCCTGATAGAGCGCGAACGGCGATGCCGAGCCGGCGACGATTGCTTGGCCTTGATGCAGCCGCAGCCGTACGCTGCCGGTCATACGGTGCGCGGCGCTGGCGTTAAAAGCGTCCAGCGCGGCGCGCAGCGGCTGAGGCCACAGCCCGTCGTAGACCAGCTCGGAGTAGCGCCGGTCGCAAAGCGCTTTGAAGCGCAGCTCGTCGCGCGTGAGTACCAAACGTTCGAGCGCGGCGTGAGCCGCGATCAGGGCGATCGCGGCAGGGCACTCGTACACTTCGCGCGATTTCAGTCCGACGACGCGGTCTTCGACCAAATCGATGCGGCCGACGCCGTGCTTTCCGGCCAGTCCGTTGAGATAGGCGATCAGCGTCGCACCGGTCAAACCGTCGCAGCGCGGGCGCCCCTCGTGGAACGCAATCGCGATCTCGTCGGCTTCCAGCGGACGCGCGTAGGGCGGCGCGGTCCAGGCGTAAGCGTCCTCGGGCGGAGCCGTCCACGGGTCCTCGAGTACGCCGGCTTCGATCGAGCGGCCCCACAGGTTGGCGTCGATGGAATACGGCTTTTCGACCGTGTGCGGAACCGGCACGCCGTGCTCGGCGGCAAACGCAATCGCTTCCGGGCGCGACATCGGCCGTTCCCTCAACGGCGCGCGGCACTCGAGTGCCGGATCGAGCGCTCGCACGGCGACCTCGATGCGCACCTGGTCGTTGCCTTTGCCCGTACACCCGTGAGCGACGGCCGTCGCACCGTATTGGCGTGCGGTTCGCACCAGCAGTGCGGCGATGAGCGGGCGCGAAAGCGCCGCCGAGAGCGGATAGACGCCTTCGTACAGCACGTTGGCGCGCAGCGCCGGCTGGACGTACTCGTCGACGAAGCTTTCGCGCGCGTCGATCGTCGCCGCGTCGTACGCGCCCAGCGCCAGCGCCTTGGCTTTGACTTGCTCGAGCGCGCGACGCGAGGCGGCGCCGGCCACGGCGTCGCTCTCGCCGAGATCGGCGGTCATCGCAATCACCTCGTGACCCTCGAGAACGAGCTTTTTCAACAGGACCGAGGTGTCGAGGCCGCCGGAGTAAGCGAGGACGATACGCGTCATGCCGCTTGGGTACCTTTCAAATCGAGAAACCGTTGTGCGATGACCGGCATTTGCTCCGGCGAGCGAACGATGACCAGCACCGTATCGTCGCCGCCGACCGTACCCAAGATTTCGGGCCACGACGCCTCGTCGATGGACGACGCGACGATCATCGCTCCGCCCGGCGGCGTACGCATGACGATCAGGTTCACGCTGCCTTCGACCGACGTCACCAACTCGGCAACCGAACGATGCAGCCGGCTGACGTAGTTGACCGCGGCACTGGGAACCACGTATTTGAATATCTCGTCGCCGCGATCCGACTTGATCGGAACTTTCGCCAAACCCAGCTCCTTGACGTCGCGCGAAACGGTGGCTTGCGTTACTTCGAAACCTTGGCGCTGCAGCAGCGCCACCAGTTCCTCTTGCGAATGGACGGGGCGCGTTGCGACCAGCGTCAGAATGGCGCGTTGTCGTCGTTCTTTCATCGCGGGAGTCCTTTGCAGTCGGTCAGCAGCGCTACCAGCAGCGCTTTCTGTGCGTGCATGCGATTTTCGGCTTGATCGAAGACGGCGCTCTGCGGACCGTCGATCACCGCGGCGTCGACCTCTTCTCCGCGATGGGCCGGCAGACAGTGCATGAAGACGGCGTGCGGCGCGGCGTACCCGAGGAGCTCGGGCGTGACCGCGTACGGGCGCAGCATCGCCTCGTTTTGCTCTCGATAGCGCTCTTCGCCCATCGACGTCCACACGTCGGTGTAGACGGCGTCGGCCCCGCGTACCGCTCGCACCGCGTCGCCGAAGGCGCGCGCTTTTCCGCCGGAAGCACGGCCGAGACGCAGTAAGTGCGCGAGAAACGCCTCGCTCGGACGGTGAGTCGACGGGGCGCCGAAATGCACGGTGCCGCCCAGCATGACGACGGCTTCGGCGAGCGACGCGGCAACGTTGTTGCGCCCGTCGCCGACGTAGGCGATTTGCAGACCTGCGACCTCGCCGAAACGCTCGTGCAGCGTCAAGACGTCGGCCAGCGCTTGGCAGGGATGCGCGTAGGCCGAAAGTCCGTTGATCACCGGCACGCCGGCCGCGGCTGCAAACCGCTCGAGCGGTTCGTGCGCGTGCGTGCGCACCACGATTGCGTCGACGTAGCGCGAAAGGACGCGGGCCGCGTCCTCAGGCGTTTCGCGCGACCCGACCATGAACTCCGAGCCGTGAGCGAACAGCGTCTCGCCGCCGAGCTGATTCACGGCGACTTCGAAGGATACGCGCGTGCGCAAGCTGGGCTTTTCGAAAAGCAGCGCGACGGTACGCGAACGCAGCAGGGCTCGCTGCTCCGTCGGCGGGCCGTTCTTGAGGGTCGAGGCCAAGCGAAGCAAAGCCGCCAGTTCGGCGCCGCTGAACGCCGCAACGCGAAGAAAGCTGCGTCCCTGCAGAGCCGGCCGGGCTCGGGGGGCTGGCGCGACGGCATACATGTTCTGTATATTTATGCATATGTCGCATAAACATGCAATAGGCGCCCCCAGCCGGCTTTTGGTCGTCAAGTACGGCGGCAGCGCGATGGCCGGGACCGGCCCCGATCCGGTGCTGACCGAGACGGCCGGCCTGTGGAAGGCCGGCAACCGCGTGGTGGTCGTGCACGGGGGCGGTCCCGACATCGACCGAAGCCTTTCCGGCCGCGGAATCCCGACCGTCCGAATCGACGGGCTGCGGGTGACCGATGCCGCAACGCTGCAGGTGACCGAAGCGGTGTTGTGCGGCACCGTCAACAAGCGCATCGTGCGCGCACTCGCTGCCTTGGGCGTCGCCGCCGCCGGGGTCAGCGGCCAAGACGGCGGAACGTTGATCGCGCAGCGCGAGCGCGCCGATTTGGGCTACGTCGGCCGCGTGACGCAGGTCGACGTGCGGTTGGTTTGCGCGCTGCTCGACGCCGGCTTCTTGCCGGTGGTCGCGCCGCTGGCCGTCGCGGCGGACGCTGCGCACGCGCTCAACGTCAATGCCGATCTCTCGGCGGCCGCGCTGGCCGCCGCACTGCGCGCCGACGCGTTCGTCGCCGTTACCGACGTCGCGCGCGTCTACCGGGATCGCCGCGACCCCGCCTCCGGGATCGCCCGCATGTCGCTGGCCGAAGCGCGCGCGTTCGCCGATGCCGAAGCCTGCCACGGAAGCATGAAGCCGAAGTTGCGCGGCTGCGTCGAAGCGGTCGGCGGCGGCGCACGCGCCGCGTACGTCTGTCGGGCGGCGCACGACGGCATCGCACGCGCGCTGGCAGGCGATGCTACCGTTATTGCCGGCTAGCCGTCAACTCCACGGCTCGTGCCGGCCGCCTCGAACCGCGACCAGCGCCGGTTTCGGAAAACCGTTGTAGTTGCTCGCCATGCTGTACGTGTAGGCACCGGTCGTGCAGACGGCCAGCAGATCGCCGCGAGCGAGGTCCTCCGGCAGCTGCACGGATGCGATGAAGTCGCTCTCGCAGGCGCGGCCGAAGACGCGCGTCTCGCGCAGCGCGCCGGCTCGAGCGTTCACCGCCACGACGCGGTGCACGGCGCCGTACAGGGCTGGGCGCGGATTGTCGGTCATGCCGCCGTCGACGACGGCGACGTTATGGCCCGGCCGCCGCTTCACCGACAGCACGCGGTAAATCGTCGTTCCGGCCTCGGCGACGATCGCGCGCCCCGGCTCGATTTCGAGCGCGGCCCGTTCCGAGCCCAGCGCCTCGAGCATCGCGCCGACTGCGGCGCCCACGTCGCAGGCACCGTCTGCGCCGTCGCCGTAGGCGACCGCGAAACCTCCGCCGGCGACGAGGACGCGGCTGGCTAAACCCAAGCGGCGAAAGCGCTCGGCCGCGGCGCCCAGCGCGGCGGCGTTGGCGGCAAACGTCTCGACGCCGGCGATTTGCGATCCCGCGTGGGCATGCAGGCCGGCAAACCGCAGCTCGGGACGGGCGCGAACGATCGACGCGGCTTCTTCTTCCTCGTCGGGCTCCAAACCGAACTTCGAATGCGCGCCGACCGTCGTCACGTGAGGATGGGTGTCGACGTCGACGCCGGTATTGATGCGAAAGAGCAGTTCCATGCGAGCGCCCGCAGGGGCGAGTTCGGCGAGCCGCCGCAGCTCGCAGAGACCGTCGACGACGATTCTGCCTACGCGGCCGCCGGCGGCGGCGAGAAGCTCCTGGTCGGTTTTGCCGGCCCCGTGAAGCGTAATCCGCTCGACCGGAAACCCCGCCGACTCCACGACCTGCAGCTCGCCCATCGAGCACACGTCGATGCCGATTCCGGCACGCGCGATCAGCCGCGCCAGCGAACGGCAGAGCAGCGCTTTGGCCGCGTACGAGACGCCGACCTCCCGCACCGCGCAGACGTTCGCCACGCTGCGAATCGTGCGCTCGATGCGATCGGCGTCGATCAGGATCATCGGCGTTCCGTAAATACGCGCGAGATCGGCGACCTCGACCGGTTCGACTGCCAGGCAGCGCATGTGGCGAAAACCTATCACACCGCGCGACGCGGTGTCAAAGACGGTCTCGCCAGGCGTGCGGTTACGTGAGGTGCGACAATTTGCCGGCGTGTGCCGAGCACAACGACGCCACGCATCGCGGTCCGCCCAAGCCGGCCGCGGTGCAGCCGCACGGCCACGCGTAGCGCAGCACGCTGGGCTCCGAGTCGACTGCGACGCTCACCGCAGGCGTTCCGAGCGCGGCTCGGAGGTCGGCGACGTCGAGGACCGGCGGGCGGCGGAGAGCATCGTACCTCATTGCGGTTACTAATGACCCGCGAAACGAAAAGTTTGCTGTGATCACGTCATCCATGGCGAACTCTAAGACCCCTGTAATCTGATGCGATCGACCACCGACGTGACGCCCGGCACGTTGCGAGCGGTCGAGAGAATGGTTTCCTTGATCTGCCGAGTGGCGACGGTGCCGCTCAAGGTAACGACGCCGTCGCGTACGGTCGGCTTTATTTGAAAGACGTTGACGCCGGCTTGCCCGGCAACTGCGGCCGCGACTTTGGCGGCGATTGCCGCATCGTCGGCTTGCCCCCGAATACCGCGCATGCGGGGATTGACCGACAGGCGATCGACGACGCTCGCGACGCCGTCGACGGACCCTGCCGCGGCGACGTAGGCGCGCCGCTCGGCTTGCGACGACGCCTCTCCCGTTAACGTGACCGTCCCGGTCTTCGCGGCCGCATGCACCGCGGTTGCCGAGTTGACGTCGACGCCGGCGAGTTTTGCCTTCACGGCGAGAGCCACGTAGGCGTCGCTCGCGCCGGCCTGGGCGGCGTTCTGTACCTTGGTTTGGGCGGACTGCGAGCATGCGGCGGTTGACGCCAACAGCAGGATCGCCAGCACTCGTTCGGCTCGGCACCTGACCGGGTGGAAACCACGTCCGAAAATCCGCATGTTCTCCGTCTGCGTATACCCAAAGGTAAGCGAGCAAGCCGACCGCCAACAATTTGGGTATGATGAGAACGACCGGCCGAGTCGTCGTTTTCTCGGAGCCCGTGAGGTCCGCGTATTGACCGAAGCAGAATTCGGGAGGTTTGGCCGTCTCGCCGAGGCGACCGAGGATTTTCGCGCGCTCGCCGACGCGATGCCGCAACTGGTCTGGACGGCGCGTTCCGACGGAACCATCGACTACTTCAACCGCCGGTGGGTTGAGTACACCGGCACCGTTTTGGAAGAAATCGGTGGGCGAGACCGTGCTCTCGGCGTCGTTCATCCCGACGATCTTCGCGAGACGTGGGCGCGATGGGAGGTCGCGGTCGCGTCGGCCGCGCCGTACGAGATGGAATACCGGCTGCGCGGCGCGGCCGACGGCAGCTACCGCTGGTTTCTCGCACGTGCGACGCCGCTCTGCGACGAGCGCGGGCAGGTCGTGCGCTGGATCGGTACCGCAACCGACATCGACGACCAGCACCGCTCTCGCGACGCCTTGCAGTTCCTCGTCGAGGCCGG
>DATJUC010000121.1:0-17213 GCA_035502675.1 Candidatus Acidiferrales bacterium
GACGATCGCGTCGTTGATGCTGCGCGCACCCTGGCTGCCGCCCATCGCGAGCAGCGTTTTGCGCGCGGGATCCAGGCCCAGGCGCGCGACGGCGGCGTCGCGTGCCGGCAGCGATCGCAACGCCGCGCGCACCGGCATGCCGGTGGGGACGTATTTTCCGGCAAAGCGCGGATCCGGCCGCTCGAACGTTCCCCAAACTTCGTCGACCAGCGGTGCCAGCACGCGATTGGTCAAGCCGGGGCGCGCGTTGGGCTCGAGCAGCGCGATGCCGCCGCCGAACCGGCGCACGGCCCGCAGCATTCGCGCGGCCAGAACGACCGGGAAGCACACGTAGCCGCCGGTCGCGACGATCGCGTCCGGACGGCAGCGGCCTACGATGCGCAGACTCTGCAGCGTGCCAACCAGGTTGGCTGCGGCGGTGCGCAGCAGCTCCAACGAAAGCTTGCGCGTCAGCGGACGGCCGGCGATCGTCTGCAACGAATAGCCGGCCTTTGGAACGGCGCTGGCTTCCAGACGATCCGCCGTGCCCACGAAGACCACGTCGGCACCGCGCGAGCGCAGCGCGTCGGCGATGGCGATCGCCGGATACACGTGGCCTCCGGTTCCGCCGCCGGCAAAGAGAATCGTCACTCGCCGCTGCGCCAGACGATCTTTTGGCCGTGGCCGTCGCTCTCGGCGATCGGCATTTCGCGCTCGCCCGGCCACAGCGTGACCCGCGTGGCAAAGGTGCCGGCGCCTTCCATCTCCATGCGCAGCCATGCGAACGGCGCATCCGGCGTCGCGCGGGCGCCGGCGTCGCGCACGACCTCCGCAAACGACAGGCGTTGGTTGGGCGCGAGATGATCGAGAACGACCGAATGCATGACGATCGTCGCCGCGCCCGAAACCGGCCGCGCGCGCTGCGGAACCCACGCGAGCATGTCGGCCGCCTGCACCGTCAACGGTGCGCGCGCGCACGCCTCGATGGCGCGGTCCAAGCGCCGGAAGCGATCGAGTTGATCGGCCCACACGTAGGAGCGCAGAACGAGCCGATCGGCGCCGTTCGCGACGTCGAGCGGATGCAGATCGCAGGCCGCGCGTTCCAGCACGTGCAAGGCGGCATCGAGGTGATTCGGACGGCCGCTTAGCGTTTGATCGCGCAACGCCAGCGGCGAGCCCGGGTCGCCCCACCGCCAGCCGTCACCTTCGTAGGCGTAGCAATCGAGCCGTGCGTTTAAGCCGGCGCTGCTTCCGACGTCGAACAAGCGCACCGGCATACCGGTCGCAGCCGTCACCGCGAGCACGCCGCCCAGCAGCGGCGTCGCGCGCGCCACCTCGTTGGTCTGCGGCGTGACGCGCACGCCGGCCGCAATCTCGTCGGCGTCGGCGCGCAGCACGCTGCAGGCAGCCCTCCACGCCGCCTCGGCGTTCCCGTCTCCGCCGCACGACGGAAAGTGGGCGGCCAACTGCGGCGCGGCGCCGGCGAGCGCGCGATAGTGCAGCGCGCCCATGAAGCGCACGCCGATCATCGACAGCTCGCCGAGCGGTGCGCGAGCCTCGAAGAAGTCGCGCACGACGCCGCCGGCGCGGTGATTCTCGGCCGCCGAGCGCAGCAGCGTGCCGTAGAACGGCGCGCCCATATGCGCGCAGGCGTCGGCCTGCAGCTCGAGCCGGCCCGGAACGTCGCGCGGCCGCGCGGCTGGCGTCACGCCGCTCGGACGTGCCGTCGGCGACCGACGTTTGCGATGAGCGCGACCGCAACCAGATTCACGACCAGCGAGCTTCCTCCGAAGGAAATGAAGGGCAGCGGTACGCCGGTCACCGGCCACGACGACGTGACCACGCCGACGTTGATGAACGCTTGGATCACGATCATCGACATGCAGCCGATCGCCAAGAAGAAGCCGAAACGGTCGGGCGACGACAGCGCGATTCTGACCGCGCGGTATGCCAGCGTAACGAACAGCACGACGACGACCAGCGCGCCGAGCAGGCCCAGCTCCTCGCCCAGAATCGAGAAAATGAAGTCCGTGTACATCTCCGGCAAGTAGAAGAACTTCGCGCGCGACGCGCCCAGGCCGACGCCGAAGACCCCGCCGCTGCCCAGCGCCAGCAGCGACTGGACGATGTGGAAGCCGGTATTCTGCGGATCCTTCCATGGATCGAGGAAGGCGAAGACGCGCGCCCGCCGGTACGGGCTTGCGATCACCGTCAAAACCGCGAACGGAACGGTCGCAAGCAGCACCGCCAGCAGATGCCCGATGCGCGCACCGGCGGTGAAGAACAGCGCAAACGCGGTGAAGACGATGAGGCTCGCCGTTCCCATGTCGGGTTCTTTGAGGACCAGCACGGCCATGATGGCGACCGGAACGCAGAGCGGAAAGAGTCCGCGATAGAGCGACGTGATGCGATCGCCGCGCGCCGAAAGCATCGCGGAGAGGTAGACGATCAACGCCAGCTTCGCAAACTCGGATGGTTGAAAGCTGACCGCGGAGACGCCGACCCAACGGCGGCCGCCGTTGACCTGCAGCCCGAGGTGCGGAACGAAAACCAGCACCAGGCCCCCGATGCCTGCGAGCAGCAAGTACGGGGCAGCACGCCGCAGCGCCGCCAAGTCCATGCGATAGGCTGCGTATGCCGCAACGATGCCGAAGCCCAGCCAGACGAGCTGGCGCTTCACGTAATAGGCGATGTCGCCGTGCTCGGCGTACGCCGTCGCACTGGACGCCGAGAAGACCATCACCAGGCCGATGGCCACCAGTGCGGCGACGACGCCGAACAACACCGCGTCCGGCGGTGCGCTCAGATAGGACCGGATCGGCGCGCGCTCGCGCTCCGGCCGGCGCGTCACGGCCGCGGCGCTACGCACCGGCCGGTTCCCGCAAGGCCGACACGGCCGCAACGAAACGTTGGCCGCGATCCTCGGCCGATGCAAACATGTCGAACGACGCGCACCCCGGCGAGAGCAGCACGACGTCGCCCGGCGCCGCCAGCTCGCGCGCCCGCGCGACCGCGGCTTCCAGCGACTCCGCCCGTTCGCCCGGCACGCCCGCTCCGGCATCCAAAATCTGTGCGGCCGCCTCGCCGATCGCGACGACGGCTTTGGCGCGGGCGCGCATCGCAGCGCCCATCTCGTCGAACGCCGTACCCTTGGCACGTCCCCCCGCGATCAACACGACCGGCCGGTCGTAAGCCTGCAAAGCAGCGACGACCGATCCGGGATTGGTCGACTTCGAATCGTCGACGTAGAGCACGCCGTCGATCTCGGCGACGCGCTCGAGCCGGTGCGGCATCGGCGTAAAGGTGCGCATTCCCTCGCGCAGCGCGTCCGGCTCGCAGCCGACTGCCAATGCCGAGAGCAGCGCCGCCATCGCGTTGGCGACGTTGTGGTCGCCGGCCAGCGGAATCTCCTCGCGGCCCAGGATCGCAACCGGGCGCGGATCCCCGGCGATCGGCGCGTAGATGAGGCTCCCGCCGCGCAGATACATGGTCGCCTGTTCGCGATCGCCGCCCAGCGTGTACCAGAGCTGGCGCGCCCGTACGCGCGGCTCGCCCTGACGCCAATGCAGCGACGCGATGCGCGCGTCGTCGAGATTGCCGACGAAGGCGTCGTCGAACGTTTGATTGGCAAAGATCCGGTACTTGGCTTCGGCGTACTCGTCCATCGAGTGATAGCGGTCGAGATGGTCCGGCGCGAGATTGAGCAGCGTCGCCACGCGCGGCCGGAACGAGCGAATCGTCTCGAGCTGAAATGACGAGACTTCCGCCACGACCCAATCGCCGGTCTGCGCGTCGAGCACTTCGTAGATCAGCGGATTACCGATATTCCCGCCGACCCGAACGGTGCGGCCGCAGGCACGCATGAGATGACCGATCAGCGCGGTCGTCGTCGACTTCCCTTTCGTACCCGTGACGGCGACGATCGGCGCTTTGCACAAACGATACGCCAGCTCGATCTCACCGATGACGGCCACGTTGGCGCGGTGGATCGCCCGCACGACCTTCGAGGTGGGCGGGACTCCGGGCGAGAGCACGGCCGAATCCAATGCCTCGACCACCGCACCGAGACGTTCGGGATCGACGAAGCGCGCGCCCCAGCCCTCGACCGCGGCAATCGCCTGCGATAACTCGGCTTGCGGCTTTTCGTCGGTCGCGTATACGCCCACGCCGCGGCCGCGCAACACGTCGACGCACGCGAGACCGCTCTTCCCCAAACCGATGACCAGCACGTTGGAGCCGGGCGCGAAATCGAACATCACGTCAGCGAACCAACGCCCATCCGAGCAGCGAGCACACCAGGGAAGCGAGCCAAAACCGCGTCGTGACCTTCGTCTCGGGCCAGCCCTCCAACTCGAAATGGTGGTGCAGCGGACTCATGCGCAAGATACGCTTTCCTTGCGTGAGCTTGAAATACGTTACCTGCACGATGACCGAAAGCGCTTCGGCCACGAAGACCCCGCCGACCAGCACGAGCAGCAGCATTTCGCCTTCGAGAATCGCGACGCCGGCGATCAACGAGCCGAGCGCCAGCGATCCGGTGTCGCCCATTATCATCTTGGCCGGATAGCGGTTGTAGATGAGGAAGCCGGCGCACGCACCGATCCCTAGCGACGCGCCGATCGCCGCCGCCGGAACCAGCGTTTGCACGCCGATCGCAGCCAGTACGGCCAGCGGCGGAATCGTCGTGCCGGCCGCGAGACCGTCCAGCCCGTCGGTGAGATTGACCGCGTGAATCGTTCCGGTGATCGCGAAAATGCCGAGCAGCAGCCAAAGCCAATGCGGCGCGACGATGGCGAAGTCGCCGGCGCGAAACAGCACGTCGCGCGGAAAGATCGCCGTCACGCCGTCGATCGCTCGCAGAAAGATCACCGCGATCAGCGCGGTCGCCAAAAACTTGGTACGCGCGCTGAGCCCCCGGTTTGCGGCGTGGCGAACTGCGAGGTAGTCGTCCAAGAAGCCGACCGCGGCGCATGCCAGCACCAGCGTCGCGAGCTGGCCAAAAAAGGGTGCCCGGGTGGCGAACAGCGCGATCGCCGTCGCCAGGACGAAAACCAGGCCGCCCATCGTCGGCGTCCCGGTTTTCTGCCGATGCGTTTCCGGCGCGTCTTCGTAGGCTTGCTGGCGGATCTGCAGCCGTCGCAGGAGCGGCAGGAGCGCGAATCCGCCTAGCGCCGCGGCGGCGAAACCGAGCGCGATCCACCACGGAATCGTGCGCAGCAGCCAGTCGCTCACGCGCGCGCCTCCTCGAGCAGCGGATTGGCGCCGCCGCCGCGCCATTTGAGGACGACGACCGGCGTCTGCTCGTCGCCGTTGCCGTGGGGGTTGTCGAGCAGCGCGCGCTCGACGTTCGCGCGGCGCACGTCGCGCGACGCGCCCAGCACCTTGGCCTTCTCCAAATCGTTGGCGTCGACGATCGCGCAGGCGACGCCGCCGCGCTCCCGCACCGTTTCGGCAAACGCGTCCGGGTCCCGCGGCGCGAACACGATCGCTCGCTCGTAGGGCGGCATCGTGCCGGTGTAGCCGTCGATGGTCGCGATCGCCTCGCCCATCACTTCGTAGAACGCGCCGCGGCGTCCGGCCAGCCGGCCGACCACGTGAGCGATCGTCGCCCCAATCACGCGCCAGCGACCCGCCCGGTCGATCGCCAGCTGCATCGACTCGGGCTGGCTGACGGTGGCCATCGCGCCCGCGCGCCGCGAGAGCGCGTAGGCGAGCTTCGACGGCCGCACGTGCTCGGCTACCACGAACTCGCCTTGCGCGATCGCAACCGCGGTCTCCGAAATCGCGATCACGTCGCCGAGACGCGCGATCCCCGCGACCGCGGCCGCGACCAGCGCGGGCAGATCGTCGCCCGGCGATACCAAACGCGTGCGCACCGGAATCGCGACTACGCCGTTCGGAAGCTCGGGGCGAGTGACCGATAGACTGCGCGTCGCGACGCTCACGACGTGAGCTCCTGCACGATCTGCTCGAGTTTGTACTTGCGCGAGCCTTTCAACAAGACGACGTCGCCCGGGCGCGCGTGCTCGCGCAGCCAGCGTGCGGCTTCGGCGTTACTGCCCACCCGAACGATGCGCTCCTCGTTCAAGCCGCCGCGCCGCGCACCGCGTGCCAGCGCGTC
The DNA here is from genome assembly GCA_035502675.1 of Candidatus Acidiferrales bacterium. Classification (GTDB taxonomy): domain Bacteria; phylum Vulcanimicrobiota; class Vulcanimicrobiia; order Vulcanimicrobiales; family Vulcanimicrobiaceae; genus DATJUC01. The sequence goes on from DATJUC010000121.1 coordinate 6,101, forward strand.
GGCGTACTCGCCCCCGACCAGCAGCGTGCCGACGCGTTTGGCGGCGTGGGCGCCCACGCGCTCGTGCAGCGCTACCGATTCGTCGCCGAGCTCGGCCATGCTGCCCAACACGGCGATGCCCCGGTCGCACGCTTCGGCCGCGAATGCGTCGAGCGCGGCGATCGTCCCATTCGCGTTGGCGTTGTACGCGTCGTAAATGATCCGCCACCCGTCGGGAAGCGAAATCGACTCGAAGCGGCCGGCCGGCAAGTGCAGGTGCGCGATCGCGGCAACCACGGCCTCGACCGGTACGCCCAGCTCCAACGCGCCCGCAACCGCCGCCGCCAGGTTGGCGCGATTGTGCGCGCCCGGAACCCGCACGTCGACCGCGTACGCGCCGGCCCCGCGCGTTTCGAAGAGCGAGAGCTGCGTCGTCCCGACCAGCACCGTGGCCGGCGGTGCGGGAGCGATCGACGCTCCGGCTTCCCGCACGGCGAACCAGTGCGGCGGCGACGCCAATTGCGGCGCTCGCGCGACCGAAACCGCGTCGTCGGCGTTGAGGATCGCGCGCGCCCCCCTTCCGAAAAGCGCCCACTTCGTCTCGGCTAACCGGTCGCGCGACCCCATGATCTCCAGATGCGCGTCGCCGACGTTGGTCAGAATCCCGAACTCCGGTCGCGCGATCGTCACCAGCGCCTCGACGTCGCCGTACTTACGGGCGCCCATTTCGACGATCGCGACGTCGTGCTCGGCGTCGCTGGTCGCCAGCAGCAGCCGGCTGACGCCTATCTCGTTGTTTTCGTTGGCGGGCGCAACCGCGACGCGCGATTCGTAGCGCGCCGAAAGCAGCTGCGCGAGAAACACCTTGGTAGTCGTCTTGCCGGCGCTTCCGGTGATGGCGATCGTCCGACCGGAAAAGCGCGCCCGCGCGGCCGATGCCAGCGCCATGTACGCGCGCAGGGTATCGTCGACGATCAGCGCGGGGACGCCGGCGACGGCCGCATCCGCCCGATCGAGGATCAGCAGCGCGGCGCCGCGGCGAACCGCCTCGGCCGCAAACGCGTGACCGTCGAAGCGCTCGCCGTGCAGCGCGAGAAACGCGTCCCCGGCCCCGAGCTCGCGCGTATCCGTGCAAATGCGAAACGAGCCGAGCGACGCGGCGTCGCCCGACGGCGTCCCGCCGGTAGCGGCGATCGCGGCGTCGAGCGAAAACTTCACGTTGCCGCCGTCCGCCGGCCGAGCGCTTCGCGCACGACCGCAACGTCGTCGAAGTCGAGCACGCGATCGCCGACGATTTGATACCCCTCGTGCCCCTTGCCGGCGACCAGCACGACGTCGCCGGTGTCGGCTTCGGCGATGGCGCGCTCGATCGCGCGCCGCCGGTCGACTTCGCCGACCCACGCATGCGGGGCGATGCCTCTGCCGATTTCGTCGACGATCGTTTGCGGTTCCTCGCTGCGCGGATTGTCGCTGGTGACGTAAATCCGGTCGGCGAACTTGGCCGCCACCGCGCCCATCTGCACTCGTTTGCCGCGGTCGCGATCGCCCCCGCAGCCGAACACGACGGTCAGCCGGCCGGTGCACGTTTCGCGTAGCGACGACAACGCATTTTCGAGCGCGTCGGGCGTATGCGCGTAATCGACGATGGCATCGACGCCGCCGCCGCGCACGTGCTCCATTCGTCCGGGAACGCGCTCCAGCGACGCGAGCCCTTCGGCGGTCACGCTGGGATCGATTTCCAAGATACGCGCGACGGCGATCGCGGCCAACGCGTTCCACACGTTGAAACGTCCCGGCACGCGCAGCTCGTACGCCGTTTCGCCGACGTTGAAGCGGCTGCCGCCGGCGGCGACCTCGATGCGCTGCGGACGTACGTCCGCGGCGGCGGCCAGGCCGTACGTCGTCACCTCGACGCCGCGGGCTTGCAAATCGGGAACCCAGCGCGCCCCGTATTCGTCGTCGAGATTGACGGCGCAACTGTGCGCCATCGAAAAAAGCCGGCGCTTTGCGGCAGCGTAGGCTTCCAGCGTCTGGTGAAAGTCGAGATGATCGCGCGTCACGTTGGTGAGCGCCGCCGCTCGAAAGACGACGTCGTCGACGCGGTCGAGGGCCAGCGCGTGCGAGCTGACCTCCATCGCGACCGCGCGCGCGCCGGCATCGAGCATCTCCGCCAGCAACGCGTGCAGCTCGGGCGGCAGCGGCGTCGTGTTGCTCAACGGCCACGAGCGCGCGCCGAACTCGGCACCGACCGTGCCGATCGTGCCGCACGGCGTGCCGGCGCGATCGAGGACCGCCGCGATCATGCGCGTCGTAGTCGTCTTGCCGTTGGTTCCGGTGACGCCGACGACGTCGAGTTTCCGGGAGGGATCGCCGTAAAATGCGGCCGCCAGCGCCGAAACGGCCCGGCGCGTGTCGGGGACGTGCAACATCGTGACGTGCGGCGGTACGCGCGGCGAGCGCGCCGCCTCGACGACGACCGCCAGTGCGCCCTTAGCGGCGGCGGTGGCGACGTAATCGTGGCCGTCGGTGCGCTCGCCGGGCAGTGCGACGAAGAGCGCGCCGGGTTCTACCCGGCGCGAATCGATCTCGAGGCTCGTGACGAGGCGGTTCGTGTCGCCGTTGATCTGCGTGCTCGCCGGCAATCGAGCGACCAGCGCCGCGAGCTCGACGCTGCGCCTACCGGACATGCGGTCGAGGACTCGGGGGCAGGTTCGGCAGCACGCCCGCGTGGAGCATAGCAAGCCGCGCGATCTCGGCGAATGCCGGCGCTGCAACGAGGCTTCCATAGTAATAGCCGATCGGCCGTTCGACTTTCACGTAAATCACATACCGCGGATGCTGCGCCGGGACCCACCCGATGAACGAAGCCGCGTAGTAGCCGCCCCGATATTCCCCGTCGACGACCATCTGAGCGGTCCCCGTCTTGCCCGAAGTGCTATAGCCTGGAACTTGCGCGGTCGGGTCGCCGGTTCCGTGCAAAACGACCATTCGCAAGAAGTTCTGCAGCTCGGCGGCAGTGCGCTTGGAGAAGACGCGCCGCACGACGACCGGTCGCGTCTCCCGCAACAGCTTGCCTTGCTGGTCGTAGACGGCGTGCACGATGTGCGGCTCCATGAGCAACCCGCCGTTGGCGATCGCCGAGTAGTAGCGCGCCATCGCGATCGGCGTGACCGAGACGCCTTGACCGAACGACATCGTCGCCAGCGACGACGCGCTCCATTCGTCGGGGGGCGGCACGATGCCGGGGTTCTCGCCGGGCAAACCGATGCCGGTCGGTACGCCGAACCCGGCGCGATGCTCCATGTCGTAAAACGTCCGCGCACCGATCGACATGCCGACTTCGGCCGCGCCGACGTTGTGCGAGAACTCGATGATCTCGCCGAGCGTTTCGGTGCTGCCGTTGCCCGGCATGCCGTCGTCGGCGTTGTGGATCGTGCGACCGCCGACGAGGATCGAGTCGCGGGCGGGGAAACGCGAGGCGAGCGTGACTTTGCCCGAGTCCAGCGCTGCCGCCGCGGTCACGAGCTTGTAGGTCGAGCCGGGTTCGTAGGCGTCCATGACGGCGCGATCGCGGCGGTGCGCGTCGTCGTACTTCCAAAAGCGGTTGGGATCGTAGTTCGGCAAGTTGGCCAGCGCGAGGACGTCGCCCGAATACGGATCCATTACGATCGCGGTTCCGTCGAGCGCGTGAAAACCGTTGACTTCTTTGGCGAGCGCACGTTGCGCGACGAACTGGAGGTACGAGTCGATCGTCAGCTCCACGTTGGAACCGGGCTCGGCCGCGCGAACCGTCCATTCGCGGCCGAACGGAATCGGCCGGCCGAACTCGTCGGCTTCGAGCGAGACGCGGCCGGAGCGGCCGCGCAGCAGCGCGTCGTCGGCATATTCGATCCCGTCGAGTCCGTTCTCGTCGGTGCCGACGAAGCCGAGAATCGTCGACGCCATCGTTCCACCCGTGTCGACGCGCAAACCGGAGTCCTCGGCTTTGAGCTCGACGCCGGGCAGGTTGAGGGCGCGTACGCGTTCGGCTTGGTCGTGAGGAACCTTGCGCGCGATCCATAGGAACCAGGACTGCTTGTCGTGCAGCTCGGCGACCACCGACGGATCGAGCTTTCCGAAAATCCGCGACAGCTTGGCCGCCGTCCCTGCCGGATCGTCGATCTGGCGCGGCACCGCGTAGACGCTCTGCGACGGCAGCGAGCGCACCAGTACGTTGCCGTTGCGATCCAGAATGCTTCCACGCCGCGCGAACACGTCGACGGTGTCGGAACGCTGCGCCAGCGCCTCACGCGCGTAGGCGGCGCCGTGCGTCACCTGAACGTCGTAGAGGCGGTACACGAGAAATGCCGCTACCGCGGCGCAGGCGTAGAACAACACTTTCGCGCGCAGCGGAGCGACGCGCGCGAAGGTCCGGTGATGCATCTACCGCGTCGGCGTGAAGAAGCCCGTTAGCGACGAGATCACGGCCATGTGTTCCGGCGACTGCACGACGTGCTGCTCGACCGGAAGGTGAACGACGGCAATCGATTGCGGCTCGCGCATGCCCAAGCGCGCCGCCAGCGCCGCCAGGCGATCGTCGGAGCGCAGCGCCGCGATCCGGTCGTCGAGGCGCATGGATTCCTCTTCCAGTGTCTCGCGCTCGTGTTTGGCGTTAGCCACCGCGTACGAGAGTCCCGTCAGGCTGGAGGTCAGCACGACGTAGCTCATCAGCACGACGAGCAACACGCCGAGCACTCCCGAGAGGCGGACGATTGCGGCATAGCGAGCGCGCGATTTCTTGACGATGCGACGGTGCGTGGCGCCGCGCGCGCTGCGCGGATTGCGAATGCGTTCGGGACGCTCGAGAGAGCGGGGCTGAATCACTCAACTGGCCTTCCGTCGGGCGGCGGCACGCAGCTTGGCGCTGCGCGCGCGGGGGTTCTGCGAGACCTCGTACTCGGTCGGGACGATGGGTTTTTTGGTGAGAACTTCGAGCCGCTCGTCGCTGCGAAACGTCTGCTTGACGATGCGATCTTCGAGCGAGTGGAAGCTGATCGCGACGACGCGGCCGGCGTCGCGCAAGCGGCCGATGGCGGAGTCGAGGCCGAGACGCAGGGCGTCGAGCTCGTCGTTGACGACGATCCGAAGCGCTTGAAAGACGCGGGTCGCCGGATGAATGCGCTCGCGGCGCCCGGGACGATAGAGCACCCCCGAAACGAGCGCGGCGAACTCGGTGGTGGTTTTCGGGAGCGTGCCGGCGCTGCGGCGTTCGACGATGGCGTGCGCGATGCGCCGCGCGCCGCGCTCTTCGCCGTAGTGAAAGAAAATGTCGGCGAGCTCGCGCTCGGAGGCGGTCGACAGGACGTCGTAGGCACTGCGGCCCCCCTGCGGGTTCATGCGCATGTCCAGCGGCGCCGGCTTTCCGAGCGAGAAGCCGCGCTCCGGGTCGTCAAACTGCATCGAGGAGACTCCCAAATCGAACAGCACCCCGTCGACCGAGGCCACCCCGAGGCGATCGAGTGCTTCCGAGAACTCCCGGAAATTGGTTGAGACGAACGTGAACCGCGGATCGCCGAGCGATCGAGCCCGCAGCGTCGCCGCGGGATCGGCATCGAACGCGATGAGCCGGCCATCGCTCATCCGGTCCAAGATCGCTCGCGAGTGACCGCCCGCACCGAAGGTCGCATCGACGTAGATCCCATCCGACCGGATCGCCAGGCAGTCCAACGCCGGCTCCAAGAGCACTGGGACGTGCGTCATGCGTCGGGCACCACATCAGTAAAGCCCCAGATCGCTCAGGAACGTCGGCATCTCGTCTTCCGGCTGAACGCCGACCTGGTAGCGCTCCTTGGCCCAAATCTCGATGCGCGTCAGCAGCCCGACGGAGACGACCTGCCGTTCGATCCCGGCGTAGGCGCGCAGCCGGGGCGGAATCCCGACGCGGCCCTGGTTATCGAACCCGACTTCCTCTGTATGCGCGAACAGATAGCGGACGATCCGGCGGAAGCGGTCGTCCTTTTCGGGCGCTTCCTCTAAGCGCTGGCAGAACTCGTTCCAAGTGACCGTCGGATAGAGGGCCAGACAGGGGTCTTGGAAGCCGATCGTAAGCACGAAATTCGAGCCGAGCCGCTCCCGAAAGCGCGCAGGGACGATAAGACGACCTTTGTCGTCCAAAGCGTGCAGCTCCGAACCAGCAAAGCGCGGCAGCTCCGCCTGCACAGCTCCCTCCGATAGACACCACTAGCCACTACTTTGCTCCACTATACGCCCCAGCAAACCCTAAGGCAAGCTTCCGTGTGAACTCCAGCAGAAAATGAGACTCTACAGAAGTAAATGAGACTCACAGAAGAATATGAGACTCCGGCTGGCTAGGAGTTGCTCTGAGGGTCGTCCAGTGGCGAATAAAGGTGCCTCGCCCCGTCGGCTTCAGCAATGAGCCCGGCCGTCGGGCACCCAATGAGCAACCGTGAAAATGGCGCCGGGTTTAGTCGCTCTACCTGGGCCATTGCTTGCACCACGCCGAGCGGGTAGGTGGAATGGCTCACAACGTGCATACCGAGTCACACCTCGCCTTCGGCAGCGGTAGTGTACCTCCCGAACTTTCCGGCCTTCTTACCAAAGGCCTCATCGAACCGGGAAGTAATTCGCTTCGTCCCATCGAGCACGTAGTGCATTGGTTGAGTAGTGACGCGCACCTCGCCGTCCATACTGCTGCGCACAACGTGCATTCCCAACCTGGACGACGTCGAATACTCGGCACCCGTTCGACTGAACGTCGTCCCCACCGATTCGAGATCGGGATGCGTCAGAATCATCAATGAGAGCTCTTCGGCCGCTTGGTCAATTTCTTGAGGCCGCGGCGGAGCGTCATAGAACCGCACATGAAATTCGCCACGCAACCGAGGCGATGTTAGCTGGATGTTCCGCAGCTTTTGCTCCGCCAATCGCGCGATCCTACCGATCGTGGAAATGTACTCGCGTTCGTGCTCATCCGTTAACTGCGTGACCTCGAAATAGACACTTCGGCCGGCTCTCAGCTTTAACTCGAAGTCCGGGGTCGGGACATTACTACGCTCGGGTAACGTCCGAGCCTCGACGACGTCACGATCAACACCCGTACCCGTAAGTATCACGGCGCACCATTGCTGGTCGACGAAGCGCTGGTACTGCTGCTTCGTCCGCTGCGCGTCTACCGCTGAATCGCCGATAGGTCTACCGTCGATCACGAAATCAGCGATACGAGCCCGCACCGAAACCATACGATCGGGTGCACCGGAGATGCGGACCTTCGTTTCTTCTAGAAACTCTCGGTAAGTCTTCACCGACGTAAGCATGCCATGCCACCGCCAACTACACAAGGTTCCGCTTTTCGAACTGCACGCAAAGCCGCCGCCAGAAACCGCTTTCCAGTGGCCAAGAGCGTTCGTCCACGCGCTACGAAGCACTCCAGAAGTACCTGCCACGAATTTGGACACCTCACGGAGACACAGCGTGCCGTTCCGACGCACCGCACGCAAGAGGAACGATGAAGACAAAGAAATACCGCTATGAAGTGACGACTGGCCTGTTGTTGGGCGCCGGAGCCTCCTTTGAGATCGGGATGCCGTTGGTAGGAGGTCTTACGGCGGAGTTTACCGGATTCGTAACCCCGCAGAGGCTGAAGGCGCTAAACTCGGCTTGGCGTCTACAGGGTCGCGGCATCGACGACGCCGTACTCGACCGTGTATCAGCGATCGTGACCGCTCCGGGAAAAACCTACGAGCAGATACTGGCGGATGTCGAGTCGAGCAAGTCGCGTACAAACCGGACCGATCCGCTGCACGGCTTGCATTCCATGCTCGAAGAAATCGTTTATGGGATCCTTTGGTCTCGGCATGTCCGCTACTCACAACGAATCTCGTCATATTTGCGTTACTTGGACGGAATAGCAGGTCTAGCAATGGCAAATAGACCGTTGTGGATATTCTCGCTCAATCATGACCTCATCGTCGAGTGTATCGGCATCGCCTGCGGTCTGCCCATTTCCGTCGGCCTCTGCGATGCCTACAGCATTCCGATGCGAGATCGCGGCGGTAGCGTGACCGGACAACTACCGATGGAATTTATATCCGCCGAGCGTCTCGCGAGTCATGGATTGTGCTTCTTCGCGGATGGCACACTTGGTGTCAATCTACTGAAACTGCACGGTGCGCTCGACCTGTTTACTTTCCACGACGGTCGCGATGTCGCGCGATTCTTGCCTCTCCAGAACACGATTGACGGCCTCATTGGATCGCTTCGTGCCATGCACGAGGACGTGTTTTATCCGGCAGCGACGCCGACCGGGCGATTTCACGCGACGAATGAGGTGGCCTACGCCGACGCCACAGGTGAAATGCAATTCATGCGACGGACGGTGCTTGCAGGAGCCATGAAGTACGACCCGCGACGACTTCAAGTGCTGCCGGCATCTTTTCTTGACGAGTTCCGAACTAACATAGAACGAATCGAGCGGATCGCCTCCATCGGCTTCAGTTTCAATCCTAGCGACATTCATGTGACGCGCATCATTTCGGCGTGGCTTCGGCGTGACAAGAGCAGGATTCTGGAGATAGTTTGCCCGCGCAATCCGCCATCGCTGCCGCTGGACTTTAGCGGGGTATTGGATCAGATCGTCCGGGTTGACATGAGCGCGACATCGTATCTGGAACAATACTCAGCGAAACCGTTGAGTGCGCTCGAGCGCGCCAAGAAGGTTATCTTAGATGCTCGCCGCGGCACCGCGTAGCCGATGATCGCAGGCCGTCAGCCGTTAAGCGCCTATCGTATCTCAGTCTGCGCAACCGCCCTATTTTGCCGATTAGTTCACCCGGCCCTAGCCGACTGTGATCCAGCTGTCTGATCGAGATGGAGAGGGTCTAAAACTAAACTGTCTGTCCGGTCTACGCTCTGTGCTCAAGCGGTCGGCATCACTATCGCCTTGCCTCTTGGCCCTCGCAAGGCTCGACGCGCCTCCCAACACGTCGGATTATCTCCAGAGAATACCTTGAGCGGCTCGATGGTAGGCTGCAGAGATTGGTCCGATGAGCTCGAGCAACTAGCCGCAACGACCCACTGGTGCACGCGCCGTGTCCATGCTGTATGATCAGGGCATGGCTGTTCATCCCGATGCGCCAATTTCGAACTTTGATGACGACACGCTAAAGCGGAAGCCGTACGCGTTGAGCATCGCCCGCATGATTCTCGGCTATGAGCCATCAGATAGTGTGATTCTGGCACTCGTTGGAAAATGGGGCTGCGGTAAGTCATCGCTCATCAACCTTATCACGACGCACATCGAGGACTTGACAAAGAATGAGCCCGGTGGCAAGTCACTACTTACGGTCATGCGCTTCAACCCGTGGCGCTACTCCGGAAGCGATTATCTTTTCGCCAGTTTCTTTTCAGCGCTAGCAAGTAAACTCGGCACATTCAAGGATATCCCGGCGCTTCGCGAGGCGAGCAAACGTCTCGATCAGCTCGGCGGCATTTTCGTCCTACTCAAAGGAATACCGGTTGCTGGTGGCCGCTTTGCCGCGCTCGGAGAGTACTTCAAGACTGCTGGTAAGAACGTCCAAGATGCCATCAAGGACGCAACCACCTTGGATACACTACATGACCAACTAACCAGTGCGCCTACCAAGGCAAAGGTGCGCATTCTGGTTATCATCGACGATATCGACCGGCTCGCACCCGCCGAAATATTGCAGACTTTCCAACTCGTGAAGTCCCTGGCGGATTTCCCTTATGTCATGTATATCCTCGCATACGATGAATCTGTCGTAACCCGAGCAATCGACCCCGACAAGGACGTCGCAAAGAAGTACTTGGAGAAGATTGTCACGTTGCCCATTCCCGTCCCTCCGGCGCATCGCAGCGCTATCGACAGTACGGTTCTCAACGGCATTTTTGAATTGCTCAAAGTAAACATTCCGCCCTACCTGAACGAGCAGCGGCTCCTAGATGCTTTCATGAGTGGCTGGAGGAGCTACGTCACAACCGTTCGCGACGTCACGCGCTTCCTTAATGTATTCGATTTTCATTATGCCCGGGAGCGCGACAACGTCGATATCGGAGATCTGGCGGCGATTACCGCCCTTGAGGTCTTCGAACACGCGCTGTATGACGTCATGTCCGACAACCCCGGCACTTTCATCGATACGCACGAGGCCGCATGGAGAAGCGACAAGTCCAAGCCGCTTGACAACCGAAAACGGCTCGAAGAGCTATTGGACTCAGTTCACGTCTCAAATCGTGAGGCGGCGGTGGAGACCCTGCGAAGGTTGTTTTACAAAATCGACCTGGCTTACAAGGGAAACTCCTACGACCTTCACCTCCATTCCGAGCGTGAAGAGCACCGGGCGTGCGTGCCGGAGCACTTCTTCAAGTTCTTCAACATGGGCGTCCTTCCGTCGGAACTAGAACCTCAAGAGTTCAGCCACGTGATGAACATGGCGTATGCACACGATCCACATCTTCTGAAGTACCTCAATGAGGCGGGTACAGATAAGACCATGGACTTCGTCGACCGCATTCCCGATCAGAGGGACGTCGCTTTGAGGGGATGGGTACTACGGGCGAATCTTGCGGCCTCGCTTTTTGATCTTGTTGGCAGCACGGAGTTCCCGGCATTTTCCGACGTTATGCCATTTAGTTGGAAGGTTGGGTATGCGCTCGACCACGCATTGGCGACTGATGATGCGACTCTCTGGACGAACGCCTTTGTCCAGGCTATCTCGGAGACACAGTCGCCGGGTGCCCCCATCAGTCACCTAGCCAGAACGTTAGATCTCCTCGGTAAGAACTCAAGCGTGCCTAATATTAGCGACAGGCAAATCGCAGCACTCAAGGCAGCCGCGGTCGCTAAGGTTCGTGATTCCCTTACAGTCGACGCTCTAACCAGGGAATCGGAGCTAGCACGTCTACTCTACGTCCTCCGACAATGGGGAGAGTCAGGCCTCACTACGAACATCACATCATTGATGCGGGGCAACCCGATGTTGCTGCTTCAGTTCATCACGAGCCATCGCCAGCGCACGGGCTTCGAAGGTATATTGAAGCCGCTACCCGTGATGTTTGACGCAAAAGCGCTGAATGATCTGATACCTGTGAGCGAGATCCGCACTTCACTAGCTAG
>DATJUC010000122.1:0-7571 GCA_035502675.1 Candidatus Acidiferrales bacterium
CAAGGGTTCTTTAGCGACGTTACGCTCGAGCCCGGCCGGTACGTCTTGATGGCACGCGTGCCGGGGCACGTTCTCGGCTGCGCGGTGGACGACGTCCTGGGCAACGAGACCACTCGCATCAAGATCGAAATCGGGCACGACAAGATCATGTGCTCGGGTCCGCGCGTGAGTCCGACGATCGTGGATCCCAACGCGACGGCCGACGTCTACCGGCCGTGATGCTCGTCGCACTCAAATCAGTGCGATCCATTTCTTCATAATCTCGTCCTCGTTCTTGAGCTGCTCGAGCACGAGCGCCTGAAGTGCCTCGTGCTCGCGCAGCAATTCGGCGCGTTCGGCGATCTCGAAATCGAAGGCTTGATGTTGCGCGGCGATCTGCGCTTGCTGTTCGGGCGTCAGATCGTCGCTCGCCGGGGAGCGCGGTGCGGCCGCGGCCTTGAGGGCCGCGGCGCGATCGCCGCGAACGGGGAAAAGCGGCGCCGTCATTCGGTAATCGACTGAATGAACTTCTTGGTGATCGAGTCGTCCATTTTGCGCTGCTGCATATCGACGTTTCGCAGCGTATCCACTTCCCGCATATTTTCGCTGCGCTCGTCCATCATTTGATCGAAGACCTCGGATTGCAGTTGAAGCTGTTCCTGGTTTTGGATCTCGGATGCGTACATGCTGAGCTGAAAGGCTTCGTCTTGTGAATTGAGCGCGTTCATCGCGCCGTTTTCGGCTGCACCGCCTGCGCCTCCGAGCAATCCGCCGACGGCGTTGCCCAGCAGACCGGCGCCGGCACCTTCGAGAATGGGAAGCAAAAAGGCCATTTGCGATCTCCCGATGTGTGAAACGAGCGCTAGTTGTCGTCGTCGCCGAAGAGCTGGCCGTAGTCGGTTGCTTGCGGCTGGTAAGGCTGCGGCTGCTGCTGGTTCGTTCCGCCCAGCGCGGGCGGCGGCGGAAGCTGACCGGCCGCCATCGGCAGCGCCGACAGCGCCGCAACCAGCGAGGGCGCCTCCGCGTCGGCTTCATCGAGCGGCGTCGTCTGCGGCGCTGCGCCGCCCGTGAGCCGGGCGTAGTGCCGGAGCACGGAGCCGGCGTACCCCAGCGTCCGGCCGTCCGGCCAGATCGTCATCGTCCCGGCAGCGGCCGGACTGCCGGCATTATAGGCCGAGAGCGCTTGGCGGACGCTGCCGCCGTAGCGGTGCAGCAGCCCGGACAGCATGCCCGCCGCATAGTCGGCGTTGGCGCCCGGGTCCATGGCGGCGGACGACGAGGCAAAAGCATGCCAGCGATCGTCGATTTGGAAGAGGCCGTGCCCGTGGCCGCCGTCGCCGACGACGTTGCGCCCGGCGTTGGTTCCCGGGCCGCCCGTTTCTTGTGCGGCGACCGCAGCGAGCAGCTCGGGATCAAGCCCGTGACGCTGTGCGGCGGCGGCGATTTGAGGGGCGTAGGCAACGCCCTGTCCGGCTAGGCGAACGGCGGCGGAATCGATCGTCATGGCACGCTACCATCCCTCCGACGGGCGTGTTTGACAAGGAGCGGCCCGGGTTCTAGAATGTGCAGGTTGCAGTGGGCCCCGCCTGGATTGCGGGGCCCTCGTACTGCAGCGACTGTGTCATGGCTCGTTCGCATAAAATTGATATCGGGGGATTACTCACCGGCGGTCGCCAGGTTATGCTGGTCGACGACGAAGTACCGCTGGAGGCCTTCGAAGGGATCACCTTTCCGGAGCCGGCTCGCGTTCATTTGGAGCTTCGCTGCGCCGACCGGATGCTGGCGATCCGCGGAAGCGTCGACGTGCGGTGTCACGGCGAGTGCGACCGGTGTCTGGAAGACGTCGATCGCGAGATCCATGCGGACGTCGACGAGCGGTTAGACCCGTCGGCGGGTCGCGATGCCGATCCGTTCGGCGAGAGCAACGTCCTGACGGGAGACCGCCTCGACGTTGCCGACCTGGCACAACAAGTAGTGCTCAGCCGGCTGCCGATGGGCGTGCGTTGCAGCGACGACTGCAAAGGCCTGTGCGGCGCCTGCGGAGCGAACCTCAACGCGGGCCTATGCTCGTGCGATAACGGAGAATCACGTGGCAAATCTAAAGTGGAAGACGCCGCGCAGTAAGACGCGCAGCCGCCGTGCGGCCAACTGGAAGCTCGAAGCCGTGACGGCCGTCGAGTGCCCCCAGTGCCATCAGCCGAAACGGCCGCATTTCGCGTGTGAGAGCTGCGGAACGTACGCGGGACGGCAGGTCGTCGAAATCCGCGAAGATCGCCTCGCGCACGATCACGAATAGCTGCGAATGCCGCCTTCCGGCGTGAAGATCGTCGGCGTCGGACACAACGCTCCGGCGCACGTCGTGTCGAATCACGACCTCGAACAGTGGCTGGAGACGTCCGACGAATGGATTACGACGCGGACCGGCATGAAGCGGCGGCATTGGGTCGGCGACGACGAAGCGACGAGCGATCTCGCGCTGGCCGCCGCACAGGCCGCGCTCCGGAACGCGGCGTTGGTACCGGCCGACATCGACTGCTTCATCGTCTGCACGGTCACTCCGGACTATTACTTTCCGGCGACCGCATGCTTGGTCGCGGCCCGGCTCGGCGCCAAGGACCGTCCCGCCTTCGACATCTCCATCGCGTGCAGCGGCTTTATTTACGGCCTCACCGTCGCGTCGGGGCTGGTCCGGTCCGGGGTCTACCGCCGGATCATGCTGATCGGCGCCGAGACGCTCTCGAAGATCCTCAATAAGGAAGACCGTTCGACCGCCATTCTTTTCGGCGACGGCGCGGGCGCCGTCGTGCTGGAGAGCTGCGAAGAAGATTCTTTCCTGTCGGCCGAACTCGGCTCCGACGCGGCAAAGCCCGAGCTGCTCTACGTCGAAGCCAGCGGGTCGCGGCACCCGATCGACCACGCCGCACTGGAAGAGAAGGCAAACCTCATTCACATGCAAGGCCGCGAAGTGTTCAAGTCCGCCGTTACGAAGATGATCGACTGCACCGACAAGGCACTCGCAAAAGCCCACCTCACCAAGGCCGACGTAACGTTTTTGATCCCGCACCAAGCCAACAAACGCATCATCGACGCGGCCGCGCACTATCTCGACATGCCCGACGAGAAAGTCGTGACGAACATCGCGGAATACGGAAACACCTCGGCGGCATCGATTCCGATCGCGCTCTCCGAAGCCGTCCAGCGCGGATCGATCAAACCCGGCGACGTGATCGTGTTCGTCGCCTTTGGCGGAGGCCTGTCGTGGGGAGCCGTCACCTGGAGATGGGCGGCGTGAGCGATCGGATCGTCGCCGTTTTTCCCGGACAGGGGTCGCAGAACGTCGGCATGGGGGTCGACGTGGCGGCACGCTCGGACGCGGCTCGCGCGATCTTCGAACGAGCGCGCACCGTCCTCGGTTACGACCTGTTGGCGATGCAAGCGGCCGGCCCCGACGAAAAGCTGCGGGAAACGCAGTTCAGCCAGCCGGCCATCTTCGTGACCAACGTCGCGCTCTACGAAGCGGTCGGCGACGCGCTCTCGCCGGTCGCCACGGCGGGCCACTCGTTCGCGGAGTTCTGCAGCCTGGTGATCGCGGGTTCGCTGACGTTCGAAGACGCGCTGCAAATCGTCGACGAACGCGGAAAAGCGATGCAGGCCGCAGCCGAGATGGCGCGCGGCGGAATGTCGGCGGTCCTGGGCTTGGACGCCGACCGCGTGCGCACGGTCGTCGAGGAAACGCGTGCGGCGGGCGGCGGCCGCCTGCAGCTGGCGAACTTCAACTCACCCACGCAGATCGTCGTCAGCGGGGACCTCGAGGCCGTTCGCCGCGCAGGCGATGCGATGCTGTCGGCCGGCGCGAAGCGCGTGGTGCCGCTGAACGTCTCGGGCGCCTGGCACAGCGAGCTCATGCAGCCGGCCGTCGAACGGTTTGCGGCGGCGGTCGAGCGAGCGGGTTTCGAGATCCCGCGATTCGACGTCATCTCGAACGTCGACGCGCAGCCGTACCGCGACGTGGCGAGCATCAAACGCAACCTCGTCGGTTCGATCGTCCACGAAGTCCGCTGGCACGAGACGGCGCTGCGATTGCTGTCGTACGATCCCGGCATGGTCGTCGAGTTCGGCGCGTCGGCGGTCCTAGGACCGCTCATGCGGCGTTTGCCGGCCGCGCCCCAGGTCGCGGTAGTCGCCGATTGGCCCGGCGTGGAAAAGCTTCGCGGCATGCTGGAAAGCGCGGTGCAAGCGTGAACTTCGACGGAAAGGTGGCGCTGATCACCGGCGCGAGCCGCGGGATCGGCCGCGCGATCGCGGTCGCATTCGCCAAACGCGGCGCCGACGTCGCGCTGGTGGGACGCGACGCCCGCGCGCTCGACGAAACGGCCGCGCTGTGCGCGGCGGCCCGGCCCGGAGCGACGGCGCACGTATTCATCGGAGACGTAACCGATCAATCCTCCGTCGAGCGCGCGGTCGCCGAAACGCTCGAACGTTTCGGCCGCGTCGACTGCGCCGTCGCCAACGCCGGTCAGTCGATCGACGCGCTGCTGCTGCGCCTCAAAGCCGAGACGATCGACGCGATGCTCGAAGTGAATCTCAAATCGGCGTTCTACCTTTGCGCCGCGGTTGCAAAGCCGATGATGAAGCAGCGCTCCGGGGCGATCGTGCTGGTAACGAGCATCGTCGGCGTCATGGGTAACGCGGGCCAGGCCGCGTATGCCGCGTCGAAGGCGGGGCTCATCGGGCTCTGCAAGTCGGTGGCAAAGGAGTTGGGTTCGAGGAATATAAGAGTCAACGCCGTCGCGCCGGGCCTCATCGAGACGGCCATGACGGAGAAGATGCCCGACGCCGTCAGGGAGCTTTTGATCAAGCAGGCAGCGCTGGGGCGTCCCGGGACACCGGAGGACGTCAGCGGGGCAGTCGCGTTCCTTTGCTCGGACGCGGCCGGGTACATCACCGGGCAGACGCTCGTCGTCGACGGCGGCGTACTGATGTGAGCAACACCGCAAAGAAGGAGACGTAATGTCCACCACGTTCGATAAAGTCAAGAAGATCATCGTCGAGCAGCTCGGTGTCGACGAGTCCGAGGTCACGCCAGAGGCATCGATCACCGACGATCTCGGCGCGGATTCCCTCGACCAAGTCGAGCTGGTGATGGCGTTCGAGACCGAGTTCAACATCGACATCCCCGACGAGGAAGCCGAGAAGATCAAGACGGTGGGCGATGCCGTCAAGCGCATCGACGAAGCGACCGCAGGTTCGACGGCGTAACGATTGCTCGACCAGCTCAGCGAGCGTTTGGGCGCGATCTTCTCGCGCCTGAGCGGACGAGGCCGTCTTAGCGAAGCCGACGTCAACGAGGCGTTGCGCGAGGTTCGCGTCGCGCTGCTCGAAGCCGACGTTTCTTTGACCGCGGCCAAAACGTTCGTGGCCAGCGTCAAGGAAAAGGCTCTGGGCGCCAACGTCCTGGAGTCGCTCACGCCGGCACAGACGATCGTCAAGATCGTCTACGACGAACTCGTCGCGCTGCTGGGCGGCGCGACTGCGCGGCTGCAGTTCTCTGACTCTCCGCCGTCGGTCGTCATGCTGGTCGGGCTGCAGGGTTCGGGGAAGACGACGCAGGCCGGAAAACTGGCGCTGCGGCTCAAGGAGCAAGGCCGGCGAACGCTGCTCGTCGCCGCCGACGTCTATCGGCCGGCGGCAATCGCCCAACTGCAGACGCTCGGCAAACAGATCGATCTGCCGGTCTTCGAGCGGGGCGCAGGAGATCCGGTCAAGATCGCGCGCGACGGCGTTGCCGAAGCCAAGCGGCTCGGTCTCTCGACGGTGATCGTCGACACGGCGGGACGTCTTCAGATCGACGACGCGCTGATGGTCGAACTCGAGCGCATCAAAGAGGCGGTCGATCCGAAAGAGATCCTGTTCGTAGCCGACGCGATGACCGGGCAAGAGGCTACAACCGTCGCCAAGGGCTTCCACGATCGCCTTGGGATCACCGGCGTCGTGCTCACGAAAATGGACGGCGACACGCGCGGGGGCGCGGCGCTGTCGATTCACGCGGTGACCGGCGCGCCGATCAAGTTCGTCGGCGTGGGCGAGAAGCTTTCGGCGCTGGAGCCGTTCCATCCAGATCGGCTGGCGTCGCGAATCCTGGGCATGGGCGACGTGCTCACGCTGATCGAAAAAACGCAGACCCTCTACTCCGCCGATCAAGCCAAGAAGCTCGAAGAGAAACTCACCAAGCAGAGCTTCACGCTGGACGATTTCCTCGAGCAGATGCGCCAAGTGCGCAAGTTGGGCTCGATGACGGAGATCACGAAGATGATTCCCGGGCTCTCGAACCGGCTGCCCAAAGACTTCGAGATCCCCGAGAAAGAGCTGCACCGCATCGAAGCGATCATCTGCTCGATGACGGTTCGCGAGCGCAAGCATCCCGATATCCTCAACGGCTCGCGCCGCAAGCGGATCGCGCTGGGATCGGGCACGCAAGTTTCTGACGTCAACAAGCTGGTCAAAGGCTTCGACCAGATGCGTCAGATGATGAAACAGATGGGCGGCAAGCGGCGCCGGCTGCCGCAGCTTCCACCCGGAATGTTTCGCTAGTTACCCCTACGCTGAAAGTAAGGCACATGGTACGAATCAGACTGCGCCGCATGGGCGCCAAGAAACAACCGACGTATCGTTTCGTGGTGGCGGACGCGCGTTCGCCGCGCGACGGACGGTTCATCGAGATCCTCGGTCACTACAATCCCCGCACCGAGCCGAAGACCGTCGAGGTCGACGAGACGAAGGCCAAAGATTGGTTGGCGAAAGGCGCGCAGCCATCCGAGACCGTGCGCCGGCTCTTCGCCGAGCGCGGCATCATGGAGCGCGGACCCCTTTCGGCGACCAAGCGTAAAGCCAAAAACGCGGAAGGCAGCTGATGAGCGCGTTCGACGACGAGTTCGGGCTCTTCAGCGAAGGCTCCGACGACGTCGAGCGCCGTCCGACCCTGGGCGCACGCAAGATCGCGTCCCAGGAAACGGTGATCGACGAAATCGAGCTCGAGGAAGAGAAACCCGCGCGCCGGGCGGTGCGCCAGCCGCGGCCGCCGCGCCGCGAGCGCGATTACGGACGCCGCCCCTCCGGGCCGCGTTCGGGCGATCCGTGGGCGGGTCACCGTCGCGCCAGCGATCTGCTCGGATTCATGGCGCGCAAGCTGGTCGCCAAACCCGATGCCGTCGAGGTCGAGCTCTTCATGGACGAAGAGGCGAAGCCGGTGATCGAACTGGTGGTCGATCCCGACGATCTCGGCAAGGTGATCGGTCGCAGCGGTCGCGTGGCGCACGCGCTGCGAACGATCGTGCGCGCTACCGCCGAGGGCCGCGTCTCGATCGACATTCTGGACACGAACGAAGCCGCCGAAGGCTCGGAAGAGAACGAAGACGACGCCGGCTGACGAATTGCCGGTCGGCCGAATCGCCGGCGTCTTCGGCTTGCGCGGCGAATTGAAATGCGACCCGACCCCCGCGGGTCGCGTCGTCTTTTCGGAAGGGGCGCGTTTACGCTGCGTCGCCGGTGCTGCGGCCAGCGACGTCACGATTGCGGCGGTACGGCCGCATAAA
>DATJUC010000123.1:0-3671 GCA_035502675.1 Candidatus Acidiferrales bacterium
GATCAGCGCCATGGTCAAGATCAAGCAGGATCTGACCGCGCCGATCATCACGCACTACAACCTCTACCGCAACATCGAGATCAACGGCGCAGCCGCTCCCGGACACGGCTCGGGCGAAGCAATCGACGCGACACAGCAGATCGCCGCAAAGGTCCTGCCCAAGGGCATCACCTACGAGTGGTCGGGTCTGCAGCTCGACGAGATCGCCGCGGGCGCCCAGAGCGCCCTGATCTTCATGCTCGGCCTGGTCTTCGTGTACTTGGTCCTCTCCGCACAGTACGAGAGCTTCGTCGATCCGCTGATCGTGCTGCTCGCCGTGCCGGCCGCGCTGCTCGGCGCACTGCTCTTCATGAACTTCCGGCACTTCCCGATTCCGTTCTTGTACGCGAACGTGCAGCAAGACGCATACGCGCAGGTCGGTTACGTCATGCTCATCGGTCTTGCGGCAAAGAGCGCGATTCTGATCGTCGAGTTCGCGAACCAGCAGCTGCGCGCCGGCGCGGATATCTGGACCGCCGCTCTGCGCGCCGCACAGACCCGGCTGCGCCCGATCCTCATGACCTCGATCGCGTTCATCATCGCGGTCCTGCCCCTCGTCTTCGCAAGCGGCGCTGGAAGCGCGGCCCGCCATTCGCTCGGGACCGTCGTCTTCGGCGGCATGCTGATCTCCACGTTCCTGAACCTGGCCATCACGCCGGTCCTCTACGTGATCATCAAGAGCCTCGAGTTGCGCGGCGAACGGCCTACGGTTGGTAAGCCACCCGCCGGCCTTGCGGACGCAGCAAGCCCGAGCACGACTCCTAGCTAAGTAGTAGGAGTTAAGGCTTCTTAAGCCCGAACTTGTGGCGAGCCGGACTGATACTTTTAATAGTTCGGAACTCGAGTTGGAGACAACTATGCTCAAAAGCCTCATCCGAACGAGCGCAGCGCTCCTCGTCGCTGTATCGTTCGGTCTTTCGTGCATGCCCGTGCATGCCCAGGAGATGACCCAAGCCATGGCCGGCGGCGTCGTGAGCGGCGCCAACACGGCGATTCGCAATGCGATGTCGCAGCCACAGCAACCGAAGACGGTAACGAAACGTCAAGACGGTCTACAGTCGTCGGTTGCGCAGGTTCCTCCGGTGAGTCAGCAGCCGGTCGGCGGCGCGCAACAAGCGGGTCTGCCGGTCGGTTTCAACTATTTCGGCGACTTTTCAATGGCGGATCCCTTCGGCGACATCGGCAACCGCAGCGGCAAGTGGCTGCAGGGCGGCATGGACGGCATGCTCTCGTATGGGTTCAGCCCCACGTCGCGCGTCGTTGCGTCGTATTACGACCTGCAGCACTATCCGTACGGCTTCAACAGCGGGACGGTGCCGTTCTATCTGCCGGCGGGACTTCCGGCGAACAGCTGCGTCAACCTCGACGGAAGCACGAAGGGCGGATGCTCGCCCGAAAATCTCGACATGACGACCAAGGACAAGTTCTTGCTGCTCAGCTACGAGCAGCTGATCTCGGCCGGTAAAGTCAAAGGCCGCGATATCCCGCTCGTCATTACGCCGACCTACGTCGCGCGTTGGTCCCAGATCGACGAGTCAGGCATCGCGAGCAGCGACGTCGTCTCGTTCGTCAATCCGAACAACGGCTTGATCGTCAACGGTAACTCGACGCGCAGCGCGCAGTATTGGTCCGTCGCGATCACCGCGCCGTTTCTGAAGACGCCGCGCATGTTCGGCACGTTCACGGTCGCGCCGACCTGGCTCGATCATCCGAACGGCGTGAACATCACCAATCACGCGCAGCTCTATCAGATTCTCTATCTGGAATACAGCGTAACGAAGAGCTTGCGTCTCTTCGCCGAGCCGCAGGTCTCGCGCGACTATCTGCCGACCGATCCGTATCCGCAGCACCTCGCGGCGTACTTCGTCGGGCTCACGCAGCGCGTCGCGAAAAACGAGTTCGTTCAGCTCGTCTACAACACCGGCGGTCCGACGAACTACAGCCCGTACGGCATCGAATACTTCCAATGCAGTATGCTGCCGTGCAGCACTCCGGGTCACTCTGCTCCGGCGATCGGCGGCCTGAAGGCTTCGCAGCTCCAGGTGCAGTTCGGTATCGGCTCGCCCGTCGTACTGCCGCTCTAGGAGACGTACGCAATCATGAAAAAAACCTTTGCGCTTCTCGCGCTGATCGCAACCACGCTGCTCGCCGCGTGCGGCGGCGGCCTCACCGGCAACGCGCCGGTTCCGCATACCAATCCCGGTACGGGGCCGGCGACCGCGCCGACGCCGCCCGGCGGCGCGATTCTCGTCGGCGTCGGCGACAGCCTGACGTTCGGTGAGCAGTCCGACGGCTCGCTCGGCATCCCGACGACCAGCAGCGTCTCCGCCTATCCCGGCGGACTCGTTCCGCCCGGACAAGGCAACGGCTTCTTCGCCGATTTCTACGACTGCCTCGTCTCGACCGGAGCCACGTGCACGCACACGGCGGTCGTCAGCTCCGTACCTTCGAATCCCTCGCTCGCCGTGCTGCCGCTCATCAACGCGCCCGGCCTCGGCACGCAGCTGGTGCTGAACGCCTCGACGCTCCTTGCAAACACGCAAGGGGGCTGCACCGCGTTCAACAACGCGGCGTGGGGCGAAACCACGTGGCAGCAGACGCGCATCAACGCAACGACCGGCATCGCCGATCTCGGCGTTCCCGGCATCACGATGCACGAAGCGGTCGCGATGACCGATCCGTACACCGGCCCGCCCCCGGCGAGCACCTGCGAGTACAAGTCGATCCCGGGCGACCCGACCGCGGGCGGCCTGCAATCGCTCGTCGAGAGCGAAAACCAGCTCTTCCTCCCCGTGCTCGGTGAGTTCCAACCGGCTTACGGCAGCAACACGACGATGATCAACGTCGCGGCCGGAATGTCGCCGAAGATCACGACCGTATGGCTCGGCGCGAACGATCTGCTGAAGTATATCTTCTCGGCCGGCACGGCGCCGACGAGCGACACGCCGCAGCAGATGGCCACCGATCTCACGACGATCGTCAAGAAGCTCGTCGCCAGCGGATCGAAGGTCCTCGTCGCCGATCTCCCCACGCTGATGCCGACGACGGGGCAATCGGTTCCGCAGTTCTTCGCGCAGAAATCGCTCGCCGGTGACTTCACCTACCTCATCGAGGTCTTCTCGAAGGGCACGATTCCCGACGAGACCGCATACACGTACGCGCAGGGAATGACCGCGGCGATCGGCACGAACTTCGGCGTCACGGCCGGCGGATATCTCACCGAGAGCGGCTTCCTTGCCGCCGCAGAGCAGGGTATCGCGCTGATCGAGGCCGATCCGACGGACCCGAACTTCAGCGCAATCGAGCTCGACTCGGGTACCCCGGTGGTCAAGGGCAGCGGCCTCGGCGTCGCCTATCTGACGCCGGCCTTCGCCGCGCAGGTGCAGACACTCAATGCGGCCTACAATCAGGCGATCGACGAGGTTGCCAGCAACTCGGGCAGCAGCGTCGCGCTCGTACCCATCAGCGAGCTCTTCCAAGCCGCGTCGGCCAGCGGCGTCGCGGTCCCCGGCTGGGGAACGTTCACGCTGCAATTCGGCGGCGGTCTGGTCTGCTGGGACGGCTTGCATCCCTCGAACACGGGCTATGCGGTCATCGCGAACGCGTTCATCCAAACGGCCAACACGGCGTTC
>DATJUC010000124.1:0-6152 GCA_035502675.1 Candidatus Acidiferrales bacterium
CCGCCTGCTGGTTGAACTCGGCAAAATCGAAGTTCAGATGGAAGAGCACGACGTGGCGCACGTCGGGCAAGTCGATGCCTTCGCCGAACGCCGACGTCGCGACGACCACGCGCAGCGCGCCCTCGCGAAAGAACCGCTCGACGTCGTGGCGATCGCCGGCCGGCATGCCGGCGTGGTAGAACATGACCTCGTTACCGAACTCTTTGCGCAGCCCGGAAGCGACCTTCGCGGCCTCCTTGCGCGAGTTGGTGTAGACGATGCCCTTTTCCGGCGCGGCAAAGATCTCGCGGAGATACCCGATTTTGTCCTTTCGGCCGCGGGCGTCGACGACGTGCAAGTTCTCGCGAACGGTCGGATCGACGACCCACGCATCGATCCGCAGCTCGGCGACGATGCGCGCGAACGCGTCGTCGCCGGCGGTCGCGGTGAGAGCGAGGACTTGCGGCGCACCGAGCGCCGCGATCGTCGCCGGCAGCCGGCCGTACGCCGGCCGGTGTCGCGACTCGTGGACGTGATGGGCCTCGTCGACGACCAGCAAACGCGGGCGACTCTCGCCCGCGAATGCCTCCCGATGGAAATCCAAGAACTCCGGCGTCGCCAGCATGACGTCCCACGCGCCCTCGCGCAAGGCTTCGAACAGCTCCTCGCGCTCGCGATTGTCGATCGAGCCGTTGGCGCGATGCACGCGCACGCCGAGCGGATCGAGCTTACGCGACAGGGCGTCGAACTGATCGTTGGCGAGCGCGCGCAGCGGATAGATCACCAGCGTCTTCTCGCCGCCGGCCAGCGCGCGCAGTGCGGCGGTGAACTGAAAGCAAAACGACTTGCCGCGGCCCGTCCCGAGCACGGCCAAGGTGTTGCGGCCGCGCTCCAAGCGCTCCAGCACCGAGCGCTGCGCGTCGTGCGGGCGGGCGGCGCCGATCAGCGCTGCCCGAATGCGGTCCGCTTCGCCGTCCCACGCGGCGCGCGCCTCGCCGGCGTGACGCGACTCTCGATCGACCGCCGCCGCAGTATCGCGCTCCATCGCTACGTTGACGCCGCGATGCCGCGCCTGCGCAGATTCCGCGGCCGGCCCTCCGGTCAGGTGCTCGATGCGCGCGCGATAGCGAGCGCCGGCGTCGATTGCGGGCGCCAGATGCGCCGCCATCGCCCGGTGGAGAAATCCGACTTGCAGGTTGCCGTAAAACACCGCAATCGCGTTGGGATCGTGCGGATTGTCGGGCTGGCGCACCAGCTGCAGCTCGGCACCGACGCGCAGGCCCGCCACCACGTCTTGACGGCCTTCAAACGAGACCCCGACGATCTTGGTGTGAAACGACGTGGCGTCCGCAATCGTCGAGTAGCGATCGCGCAAGTATTCATCGCTCTTGGCGAACGCGCGCTCGACGAAGGCCGAGGCCTCCGACTCGGCACGCGGCTGCGCGCCTTCCGAGAGTGCGGCGAAGGCGCGCTCGAAAGCCGCTTCGGAAGGCGTCGGCGGCGGCAGCGCCGCCTTAGCTCGGCTTCTCTTCTCCGGCGGTTTGCTCGGGATGCTGGCCTTCTTCGAACTCGTCGAGGTTGAGCGAAATTTCTTCATGCCCTTGTGCGAGCGCGGCGTCGTGAAGACCGGCGTTCTGCGCGTCGAGCGGATCGACCGCTTCGTACGAGTCGCCTTCGAACGGCTCCTCGACCAGTACCCCGCCGCGTTCGTCCGTACGCCGCTGCTTACGGTAACGCGCGGGCTGCGGCGACGTCACGGTTCGGGCCGCCTTGGCCTTCTGCCGCCGTTCGCGGCGCGCGGCGACGATGTCTTCGCGCGCCATCCCGCGGCTCTGCGCGGCTGCGGCGTCGGAGCGAGCGCGCGACGGCGCGGACCGCTCGGCGCTCAGACTCGAGCGGCGAACCCGGGCCGCCGCTTCCATCTGCCGCTTGCGGAATACCAGCACCAGCGGCGCCGAGAAGAAAATCGAGTGATAGCCGCCCGAGCAGATGCCGACCAGCAGCGCGAAGGCGAAGTTCTTCAGGCTTCCGCCGCCGAGCGCGAGCAGCGCAATCAGCGTAATGACGACGGTCGCGAGCGTATTGAACGAGCGCGTCATCGTTTGCTTGATCGACTCGTTGACGATCGTTTCGTAGGGCGCGCCGGCCATCAGCTTGGTGTTCTCGCGAATACGATCGAGGATGACGATCGTATCCATGACCGAGTAGCCGATGACGGTCAGGACCGCAGCGAGGAAGGCGTCGTCGGCACGCCGGCCCGCCAGAGAATAAATCCCGATCATCATCGCGGCGTCGCGCACCAGCGCGATGACCGTGACCAAGCCGAAGATGTAGTTCCAGCCGAACCGGAAGGCGATATAGACGAACTGGATGCCGAGCGCGATGACCAGCGCCCAAAGCGCTTTGATCAGATACTCCCGCCCGAGCGACGGGCCCACGGCGGTGATCGAGGAGCCGGCGCGATCGACCGTGCCGGCCGCGGCGAGCGCGTTCCACAGCGGCCGCGAATCGTTCGCGAACGAAGTCTGCGTCTGAATGACGAAGCCTTTGCCGGCCGTTCCGGCAGTCGTCACCTGCTCGTCGCTCAAATTCAGCGGAGCCAGCGCTTTGGTGACGGCTTCGGTCGAGACCGGCTGCGCGAACTGAACGTCGATCTCGGTGCCGCCGGTAAACGACAGGCCGAGCCGCAGCATGTGCGACGGCTGGAAGCCTTGACCGCCTTGGAAGCCGTGATAAATCATCGAGCCGATGCCCAGCGCGATGACGAGTGAAGAAACCGTCGAGACGATTCGGAACCAGCCGACGATGTTCCAGTTGAGTCTGCGGAAGAGCATTACGCCGCCCCCGCTCGTGCGAAGACGCCGACGTCGCCGCGTTTGACGCCGTAGAGCTCGGGCGAGCTCAACACGTCGTTATCGACCAGCACGTCGACGAAGAAGCGCGTGATGAAGACGGCCGTGAACAGCGAGACGATCGTTCCCCACAACAGCGTGAACGCGAAGCCCTTGACCGTTCCGGTGCCGAGCGAGAACAGAACGAAGGCGCCGACGATCGTCGTGAAGTGGCTGTCGAAGACGGCCGAGAAAGCCCGCTGGAAACCGGTCCGCACCGCCGCGCGCATCGTCTTTCCGTTCCACAGCTCTTCTTTGATGCGCTCGAAGATCAGCACGTTTGCGTCGACCGCCATACCGATCGAGAGCACGAAACCGGCGATGCCGGGCAGCGTCAGGGTCGCGTGCGAGACCGCGAGGATCGCGAGCATCACCGCAACGTAGATCACCAGCGCGACGTCGGCCAGGAACCCGGGCAAACGGTAGACGACGATCATGAAGATCAGCACCAGCGCCAGGCCGAAGATCGAAGCGCGCAGGGATTCGACCAGGTCGATCTTTCCGAGCGTCGGCCCGATCGTCTCTTTCTCGACGATCTTGACGGTTACCGGAAGCGCGCCGGCGTTGAGCTCGTTGGCCAGCGTCACGGTCTGCTCTTGAGTGAAGCTGCCGTTGATCTCGCCGCTGTCGTAAATCGGGCTCTGAATGACCGGCGCCTCGATGAACCGCTGGTCGAGGAAGATGCCGAGCAGCTTCCCGACGTTGGCCGACGTCAGCTTACCGAATCTAGCCGGATCCTTCGTTTGAAAGAAGACCTGCGGCTGACCGCCTTGCTGGCTGAAACCGGCTTGCGCGGCTTTCAAATCCTTGCCCGAATAGACGACCGGACCGCTGGCGTCGTAGGCGCCGTGGGCGACGTAGGCTTCCGCCTGAGCTCGCTGTTTGGGCGTGCCCGCATTGCTGTCCAAGAGCTGTTGCGCCGCCAGCGCCTTCTGGTTGACGTCGTACGGCACGATCTTGTATTGCAGAACCGCGACTTGCTTGAGCACTTGCTCGGCTTGATCCGGATTCTTGACGTTGGGCAGCTCGACCAGAATGCGATCGGTTCCGACGTTGCTGATCGATGGCTCGGTAACGCCGAGGCCGTTGATGCGGCGGTCGATAACCTCGCGCGTCTGAGCCTGAACCTCCGACGTAATGGTCGGTACGTCGGCGGTCGGGTAAAGCTGAAGCAAAAGGCGCGAGCCGCCTTCGAGGTCGAGACCCAGCCGGATCTTCTGCGAGATCGGCCAGATCGCAAGGAACGACAGAACGACGATTGCGAGGACGACGACCGCCTTGAACGGCGTCTTGAGGTTATTCCAGTTCATTGGCATCCGGCATGGAGCGATGCAAGCAAGCGGCCCTGGGCGGGTAAGCCCGCCGGGCCGGTGGACTTTAACGTTCCCACGTTACAAGGCCTGCCGTCGGGTGTCAAACGGCTAGCGTACGACCTGTGTCGGAACCACCGCAAGCTCGCTCGGAAGTTCGCCGTACGCGAACACGCCGACGCGAATGCCGCTGCGCACCAAGAACTCCGCCAGAACGGGCCGCAGCGCGGCCGTGCAGACTACCGCCGCCCGGTCGCGCGGTGTTTGGGCGGCATATGCGTCGATGCAGTCGCGGACCCGCATCGCCGTCTCGGGCGAACCTGCCTCCACGCCGCCGCCGTTCCAGCCTGCTGCCAACCGCCGCTCGAACTCGGGGTCGAAGACGAGCGCGTCGAGCTGTGCCACGCCGCGCCGGCGCAGAACGCCCGGGACGACCACCCGCCGCGCCGCCTCGGCCAGCTCGCGCGGGTCGCGGTTGCCCGCTTCGAGCATCGCTTCCAGTACGCGCACCGGATCGCGCGGCCACGCACCCTCGGCGAGCAGTAGTCCGATCGCACGATGTAACGCGCCGAACGGCAGCGCGTCGCCGCCGATCTCCTTGACGAGCGCTGGGACCGAGGCGCGCAGATGTTCGAGCAGCGTGTGCAGCTCCTGGCGTCCGACCAGCTCGGCGGCGTGCGTGCGTGCCACTTCCGCGAGGTGCGAGCCGAGCACCGAGATCGGATCGAACACCAGCGCGCCGGCCTCGACGAGCCGCTCGCGATCGCCCGGCGCAATCCACGCAGCCGGCAGTCCGTACACCGGCTCGCGCACGACGTCGCAGCCCAGGCGCTGCAGCACCGGTTCGTCGGCGACCGCCAGCATTCGATCCAGGTGTAAACGCCCGCAAGCGGCTTCGGCGTCGCGCACGCGGATTGCGTACGTCGCGGGATCGCGTGCCAGGTCGTCGCGCAGGCGAACGCCGGGCAGCACGACGCCGATGTCGGCGGCCAGCGCGCGGCGCACCTCGCCGATGCGGTCGAGGAGCGCTTCGCAGTTGGGCGGCGCGAGCAACGCAGCGAGATCGCTCCCGATCTCGATCGTCACGGCGTCGACGCCGACCAAGCCGAGCGCGAGCTCCGGGCGGCGCATCGCGCCGCGGCGCGCGCGAGCGCGCGCCTCGTCGTCGGCATCGCGTTGCCGCCGGGCCGCGCGTGCGGCCAGCTGCGCCGCCGCAAACGCGCTGGTCCCGAGCGTGAAGAATAGCCCCTGCGGCAGCGCCGGGACCAAGGCCAGCACCAGCAGCAGTCCGCCGGCACCGCGCAGGACGTCCGGGCGCGCGAAGAGTTGAGCCGCCAGATCGGCGCCGAGCGCGCCGTCGGACGCGACGCGGGTGACCATCATGCCCATCGCGGTCGAGATCAGAAACGCGGGCAGCGTCGTCACCAGTGCGTTGCCGATCGAGAGCAGCGCGTACGCGTTCAGCGCGTCGAGCGGCGACATGGCGTGGTAGACGACGCCCACCACGACGCCGCCGGCAAGATTGAGCGCGACGATGACCAGCGCCGCGATCGCGTCGCCTTTGACGAACTTTCCGGCGCCGTCCATCGCGCCGTAAAAATCGGCTTCGCGCTGTACCGCTTCGCGCTTGCGCCGCGCGGCCTCGACGTCGAGCGCGCCGGCGTGCACGTCGGCGTCGATCGCCATTTGCTTGCCGGGCATCGCGTCGAGGGTGAAGCGTGCCGCGACTTCGGCGACGCGCTGCGAGCCGCTCGCGATGACGACGAACTGGATCGTGACGAGAATCGCGAACACGATCAGGCCGACGACCAGATTGCCGTGCACGACGAACGCACCGAAAGCCGGGACGATCGCGCCGACCGCGCCGGGCGTCGCGCCGTCGGTCAAGATCAATCGCGTCGCCGAAACGTCGAGCGAGAGCCGGAACAGCGTCGCCACCAAGAGGGCCGGCGCAAACGCATTGAACTGCAGC
>DATJUC010000125.1:0-8590 GCA_035502675.1 Candidatus Acidiferrales bacterium
GAGGTCGCGCAGGGCGTCGGCATTGCGCTGTGGAGCCTCGAAGCGAACGGCAGTCGCGCCGACGAACTCGCGAGGATGTCCGGAGAAATCGCCAAGATCTTCGGCGAGTTGCGGGCCGTCCGCGCGCTGATATCCGTGAACGAGTACCTGCCCGATTAGCATGCCGGCCTCGAATCACGGCGGAGAATGACCTCGCACGTGCACGTCCGTGCCGTCGTCCGCGTCGCTTTCATTTTGCTCACCGCCTCGGTGGCAGTCGTCACGTCGCTTAGCGATCTCCTCATTCCGTGGCAACCGTACGCGGCGTTCGGCTTTTCGGCGAACCGATCGGGTGACGTGACGTGGGCCGGCCAGGCCGCGCAAGGAGCCGGGCTCCACGCGGGCGACCGCATCGACTTCGCGGGACTGACTCCTGCGGAACGCCTCAAGTTCGCGGCAGCGCCCGGCTATATGCTCGCCCCCGTGGGGACGACGATGCGGCTGCCGCTCGAGTCCGGGCAGTCGGTAACCGTGACGGCGCGAATGCGGCCACGCACGCTCGCCGACAACGTTACCGACGTGATCGAATGTTTGGCGCTCCTCCTCTACATCGTCGTGGCCGCGGGGCTGGTTCTGCTGCGCCCGAGCCCCGTGACTTGGGCGTTTTATGCCTTCTCTTACTCCTTTTGCAACAATGGAGTGACGCTCTACGAGCGCTTGCCGTTCGCAGCGGTCTTGACGCTGCTCGTCTACGGAACCTTGACGACGGCGCTCTCTTCGGCAGCGTTCATGTCGTTTGCATTACGCTTTCCCGACGTCCGCTTACGCGGTCCCGCCGCCATCGTCGAACGCGGTTTGCTTTTCGTGGTGGCGCCGCTGTTGGGGGCATTTTTCGTCGCAACGGAAGTCGCATTCGTCTTCGCCGCGACGCTCGTCCCGGCATGGGCCGGGCTGGCGGCACAGCTCGTTGGTTACGCCGTCTTCGGCGCCGGTATCGTAGTGCTCCTCGCCCGTTACGCCTTCGCCGATCGCGAGATCCGAAGCCGTTTGCAGTGGATCGTGGCCGCTTTTTCCGTCGCGTACGCTCCCAATCTTTTGGGCGGAGCTGTCGAATTCGACCTCGGGATTTCGCTCCCGGTCGTCGTCGCGAACCTTGCGATCGCGTGGACCGCGATCGCCCCGCTCGCCTTGGCCTATACCGTACTCCGGCACCGGCTCTTCGATATCCGATTCGTCTTCAGCCGCGCCCTGGTCTACGCGACCGTCACGTCGATTGCGGTGGCCGTCCTGGCGCTGGTCGACTGGATATTTGCGAAATGGCTCGAGGAGTCGCGCTTCGCGCTGTTGGCCGAGCTTGCGCTGGCGCTGCTCGCCGGCTTCGCGTTGACGACGATTCACCGGCGCGTCGAACGCGCGATCAACGCGGTAATCTTCCGAGCGCAAGCGGCGGCTTTTGCGGCCCTTCGCCGGTTCGCTCGCGAAGTCGATTTGATTGCCGATCCGAACAGGCTGATCCGGCACACCTTCGAGGTGCTTCGCGCACGTGTCGAAGCGGAGTATGCCGCGATCTACACGGCCGACGGTTCGTCGCTCGTGCGGGCAACGCCGCTGGAAGAGGCGTACGATTTGCCGCCGTTGCTCGCGAACGACGACCTTGTTGTCCTGCGGCTGCGGCGCTGGAGCGAGCCGTTTGAGTGCGACGAGCCCAAACATCCGCTCCGTGGCGCGCTGTTGCTCCCGATGACGGCGCGCGCGCAACTCGTCGGATTCCTTGCGTGCGGTCCCAAGCGTGACCGCACGCACTACCTTCCCGCCGAAGTCGAGGCGCTGTCGACGCTCGCGCATCGAACCGGCTCGGCATATGCTTGGCTCACGCTGCGAGACCCCGAGACGTTTGCGCGACCGTCACCGGCGAGCGATCCGTGAGTCGTTACGTCCGAGCCATCACGTGGCGGTTGCGCTGACGCCGGGCAGCAAGGCAGTTTTTCCGGCGCCTGGAATAATCCGACATCCAGGAGAGGGTTCGGTTACCATGTTCGAACTCGAACAATTCGTCTCGGATCTCAGAACCGCGCTGGGAGAGCGCAATCGTCAGGCACTCAAAGAGACCGTCGAGCGCGCGCTCTCCGACTCGGTCGCTCTCATGCGAGTGCTCGGCGAACCGGCACGGGCGGGCGTGCAGGTACTTCATCGAGCTTCGGATCTGACGGTTCTCAACGTAACCTGGGCACCGAGTCAAATCACGTTGCCGCACGACCACCGGATGACCGCCGTCATAGGGTTATACGCGGGCAGGGAGGACAACCTATTCTGGCGGCGCGCCGGCGGTGCGAACCGCTTCTCGATCGAGGCCGCCGGCGGTCTCGCACTGGGCGACGGCGACGTAACGCTCCTGGGGCCGGAGGTGATTCACTCGGTCGTCAACCCGCTCGGCAGCTTCAGCGGCGCAATCCACGTCTACGATGGCGATTTTCTCGGAACGCAAC
The DNA here is from genome assembly GCA_035502675.1 of Candidatus Acidiferrales bacterium. Classification (GTDB taxonomy): domain Bacteria; phylum Vulcanimicrobiota; class Vulcanimicrobiia; order Vulcanimicrobiales; family Vulcanimicrobiaceae; genus DATJUC01. Next base: position 2,466 of record DATJUC010000125.1, read on the forward strand.
GCAGCATGTGGAACCCTCTGACGCTCGCCGAGGAACCGTACGACGTGACAGCCGTCTTGAAGGGCACCATGCCCGTGACGACGTTCGGCACGGAGCATGCGCGATAGCGACCGTCGTTGGCGACGGCTGTTGGGGGCTCTGTGGTCCCTGTCCTTCGCCCTGTTGCTCGTGAGCGTTGCGGATTGCTTCGGTTTCGGCGGAAAGCCCTGGTTCGGATACTGGGACTCCGTCACGGTCGACGCAGGGAAGCCCTATCTTGCCGAATTCGTCCAAATCGTGCCGGGTGGCGCGGCCTTCGGCGCCGGGATTCGGGACGGCGATCGGGTCGACATACGCGACCTCGACGCATACCGTCGTTTTGCGTTGCTCTTTCAACCCGTCACCCAGCCGATGATGCTTCCGATACTTCGCAACGGCACGACGTTCGTTACGCGAGTGATCCCGACGACGCAATTTGAGATCTCTCCCGTTCCGAAAATCACGAACATCGCGATCAACCTCATCGGGCGACTGTGGCTGCTGGGATGCGCGCTGCTGTTGTGGGCGCGCCGCCGCGATACGCGCGAAGGCCGGTATCTGTGCGTGATTTTGATTGCCGCGGCCACCGGTCTATATAACGTGATCTTGGTGACGCCGAGCGGCGCGGTCGACGCGCTTGCAAATGCAGCCGTAGGAGCGTGCTGCGCGGTCACGATCGTCTTGTCGCTCGCATTTGCCGCGGGTTACGGGAAACGGCCGCGCTGGCGGGTGCTGCTGGAGGCACTGTCGCTGCTCGTCACTGCGGCGTACGTCGCAGGCGTCGCAATCGAAACGGCCGGCATTCTGACGGCGCGCGTCGACCCGTTGCCGCTGCTCTACGGCAGCGCGAGGTTCGTCTCCGTGATGGCGTTCGCCGCGGCGGCGATTGCGGTCGCCGGTGCGCTGTCGACGGTGCCCAACGCAGAGCGCGCGCGTGCCGCGTGGCTGCTGCTCCCGATGCCGCTCGCCCTCGCGTTGGGTTCGTTGGCCCAGCAGCTCTCGACGTCTGCGCCGACGTACCTGGGATACATCGGGCTGTGGATTCTCGCGAGCGGCGCGATGCTTGCGGGTGCTGCCGCCGTGACCTATGCACTCCTAGCCCGGCGCGTTATGGACTTGCAGTTTTTTATCGGGCGCACGCTGGTGGTTGCCGGCATCTCGGGTATCGTGGTGGTCGCCTTCACCTTGCTGGAGTGGCTGCTCGGAACCGTCGTCACTAGCGCCGGCCATGCGACGGGGCTTGCGGCCAACGCTGCGTTGGCGTTGGTACTCGGTCTATCGATGTCGTTCATCCACAAACGCGTCGATCGTTTCGTCGATCTGGCCTTCTTCCGCAAGCGCTACGAGGACGAACGCGCCCTGCACGATTTCTCTAAGGAGGCGGCCTTTGTCACGCGCCAAGACGACCTGCTCGATCGGGCGATCGAAATCGTTCGGCACCATACCGACGCGAGTTCGGCGGCGATTCTTCTCGACGGCCTTGGGACGTTTGAGGCGGCACGCTCGTTCGGCGACGAGCCGCCGCCGGTAAGCGAAAACGATCCGCTCATCCTCGCGCTCAAGGCTCGCCACGAGCCGCTCGACCCGCATCGCTATGCCACGGCGCTGACCGGCGATCTCGCCGTTCCGATGCTGGCGCGAGGGCGCCTCTTGGGCGCGGTGCTTTTGGGTGCGCGCGCGACTCGCGAGGCCTACGTTGCGGACGAGGTCGACGCGATGCGCCAATTCTGCCACGGCGTGGGATCCGCCCTGGACGCCCTAGAGAGCACCGAGGGCAGGAACGAGCCCGACACTGGGCTCCTCGAAGAGCTGCGCGCCCTTCGGGCAGCCATGGAGCAGAACATCAAGTCCTCGGCCGCGTTGACCGCCATGCTGAACGATCGCGCTAAACCCTAGACGTGGCTAGCCGCTTGATTGCGCCAACCTAGGAGCCGTTCGGCCGCCGCGCGAATTCTCGCGATCTCGCAAGGGCGCCGCGTTCTCTGTTTGGCCGTGACCTAAAGCTACCAGTGGCCCGCGCTTTGCCCGCCGTCGACGTGCGAGATCTCGCCGGTCACAAACCCGGCTCGCTCCAAATACATCACCGCCGACACGACGTCGCCGCACTCGCCCAGACGGCCCAGGGGCTCCAACGCCTCGAGCCCCGCATACGAGTCCGACTTCTGCGTTTTTATAATGCCGAGCGCAACCGCGTTCACGCGAATACCGCGTTGCGCGTATTCGATCGCGAGCGCCTTTGTCGCGGCGTTCAAGGCGCCCTTCGTCAAAGACGCCAAAAGGGCCGGATAGCCGTTGATCGGCTGTTCCGCGGCGGTTGTGGTCACGTTCACGATGTGACCCCATCCCTGACGTTCCATCAGCCGCACCGCGCGCTGGGTCAGATAGAAAAAGCCCGCGATGTTGGTCGAAAGCATCGCGTCGTAGTCTGCCTGCGTGTACTCGGTGAATGGCTTTGAAATGAAGATGCCGGCGTTGTTAACGAGCGTATCGAGACGGCCGAATCTTCCCACGCCTTCGTTCATGATGCGGTCGGCGGTAGCCGGATCGCCGATGTCGCCCGCGATGTTGACGATGCTCGGATTCGTTGCGGCGCCGATAGACCGCGAATTCGCGACGACGTTGTATCCAGCTTCATCGAAGGCAGTCACGAGACTTGCCCCGATGCCGTGCGATGCGCCCGTTATCACCGCGACTTTCTCTTTAGCCATACTTGAAACCGGGCTTGCTTTGCCCGACTTCGATGATGTAGCCGTCTGGGTCGCGGATGTAGCAGCGCGTCTCGCCGTACTTGTCCAAGGGTTCGGTGAGAAACGTTGCTCCCCGGCTCTTCCATAACTTGTAGCACGCTTGAATATCCGCTACACGGATATTCATGAAGCTACTGATCTCGTTGGGGTCGGGAGGGGGACGGAGCGTCACCGTTGGTTTGTCGGGCGTCGGACCGCCCCCAACGTTGATGATGAGCCACGTATTGGCGATTTTGATGTACGGCGGTGCGTCCCCATCGCCCATACTCACAATTTCCCCGTCGAAGACCGTCTTGTAAAATTCGGCGGATCGCTCAAGGTCGGCCACGGTGAGAAAGTGAGCTACCGTAAACCCCTCCTGCGGCGGCATCTGGTAGCTCGACTGCTCGACTCGTACTTCGTCCATTTTATTCCTCCAATCGGATACTCACGGGGTGAGCAGCACCTTACCGATACCGCCCTTCGCGAACGCGGCCTGCGCGGCACCCGCGTTCTTAAGCTCCTCGCGCCGACCGATCGGGATCGTCATCTTGCCGGCGTTCACGGCGTCGGCGATGAAAGCCACGCCTTCTCGGTCCTGCTGCGAGCGAAACGGAACAACGCGCACTTTTGGATAGTCCTCGCTGCCGTCGGGCGCTCCCGTCACGGATGCAAACGTCCCGCCGTCTTTGACCTTCGCGAGCAGAGCGGTGGCCGCTTTCCCGCGAAGCGCGTTGGCCACGACGTCGACCTGAGGAATTGCCGCGAAGGCGGCCGCGTCATCGAGCGCGACCGTTTCGTCGGCACCGATGCTTTCCGCCTGGTCGAGTTGAGAACGCAGCACGCCGGCGATCACGTGCGCCGCCATTACCTTCGCCATGTAGACCGCACAACGGCCGACCGCGCCCGCGGCGCCGGAGACCAGCACGGTTTGACCGGACTGCAACTCGCCGGCGACCTTGACCAACTGGCTTCCGGTGACGCCCACCAGCGGAATTGCCGCCGCGTCGACCAGATCCATGGTCTCCGGCACTTTGGCAAAAAGCGTCGCTTTGTCGGCAACGAGTTCGGCGTACGTGTGGTACGACCACCCGCAGACGCGATCGCCGATCCTGAGGCCGTTGACGCCGTCGCCCATCGCGACCACCGTGCCCGACACGTCCAGCCCGATGATCGCCGGAAAGCGCAACGGGTACGTATCCTTGAGGTCGCCGTTGCGCTCGAGCATATCCTCCGGGTTGATGCCGATGCCGGCTACCTTGACGAGGACGTCGCCCGCGCCCGGCGCGGGATCCGGCATGTCCTGATATTTCATCACTTCCGGACCGCCGTACGCAGTCACCACGGACGCTTTCACGTGTGGTTCACCAAACCTATCGTGGCGAGACGAACGAAGTAACGCCGATTCATCCCGAGGCCTTTACTCCTATTTGCGAAGCGGCTTGAGGCCCACGCGAACCTCTTTCGTCCGAGCAAAGCAGGCAATAAAAATGCTCGTCCTTTGCTGCTTTGTCAAGTAAGCGAGCCTCGGGGTTCACCGCCACCCACTGCATCACCGTCGCCCACATCGACCGCATTCCGGCAGAGGCGATAGGAAGGGTCAACCCGATCCGCTAGGCGGCCGGCGCGTCCGGCCGATCGCCAATCGCATAGCGGCCGGGAACCGAATACGTTAGCGTCGTAGCCTTGGTTGCGGTCGTTAACGCATCGACGAAGGGCGGTCCAGGAAATGAGCAGGGCATTATGCACGATGGTGCTTGCGGCGGTTTCTCTCGCGGCGTGCGCGCAGCCGCAGCGCGCTAGCGAAGCTACCGCGGCGTCGAGCCCACCGTCGGTCGCTGCAAGCGAAGCTACGGTTCCGGCTGGTTCGGCGGCCGCCTTCGCGGCGGGCAGCTTTGACGGTCAGGTTCTCGGCGCGGGTGAGCCGATCGCAAAATCGACGGTGACGCTGTACGACGCTACGGCCGACTCGCCCCTGCAGCTAGCTCGGACCCAGAGCGGGGACGATGGGACGTTTACGATGAGTTTTGGCGGCGGCAACGGGATTCTGTACCTCGTCGCCACCGGCGGCGCGTCGAAGGCGGCTAAGGATCCTAGCGACAACGCGGCTATTGCCTTCATTTCCGTTATCGGCACGCAACCTCCATCGCACGTCGTCATCAACGAGTACACGACCGTGGCGTCGATCTGGACCTTGAACCAGTTCATCACTGGGACGGCGATTCAGGGTTATCCGCTTGGGTTGCGCATCGGAGCCGGGAACGTGCCGAACTTTGTGGATACGCAAACCGGGGGATGGGGCGGCGCCATTCAAGACTCGTTGAACGGCCCGCAGACGCCGACGATGGCCAACTTTGCGACGCTCGCCGACCTGCTGTCGGGCTGCGTCACGCGCGTAATTGCCGATGCGTGTACCAGTCTGTTTTCGGCTGCGGCGGCGCCGGCGCACCGCACTCCGACGGATACGCTGACGGCGGCGGAGTCGATAGCGCGTTATCCCTGGTATAAGCCGAAACGGCTCTTTGCACTGCTCGATCGTTTCTATCCGGTGCCGCAAGGCAAGAACCTGCGCCCGGTACCGTACATGCCGCATCTGAACTGGGCACCCAGCGCGTGGGTGTTGCCGCTCAGGTTCGACGGCGGCGGATATCGTGCGGGCGGCAAAGCCATGTTCGACAGCAACGGCAATCTTTGGGTGGGCGATAACTTTTCGGTCGGCTGGCAAGGACAGGACTCATTATGGCAGGGCCACGCCACGAAATTTGCGCCCAACGGTCAACCTCTCTCGCCGATTACGACTGGGTTCACCGGCGGCGGGATGGAAGGCGGAACCTTCGGCGCTGCCGTTGACGCCAAAGACGATGCCTGGCTCACGAATTACGGCAGCCAATCCATCACGGTCTTTGACAGGGATGGTAATCCGCTGACGCCTCCAAACGGTATGAATTTCGGCGGCAGACTCGGGCTGATGCAAGGAGTAATGGTTGCGCCGAACGGCGACGTTTGGGTAGTAGGAATATCCAAAGATCAGCTCGTCTACTTCCCAAGAGGCGATATCAACAAAGGCCGGATCGTATGCGAAGGCTCCTCCCAGGAACCGTGTAAGTCGTTCAGTTCGCCCTTCGACCTTGCGATCGACCAACGCAATCGGATCTGGGTAACGAACGCCACCGATAAGGTCACCCGCTTCGACGCTGCCGACCCGACGAAGGTGCAGAACTTTCACACCGGCATCAGCAACAGCGGCCTTGCGATCGACAACGAAGGCAACGCGTGGATTACGAACCGATTCGGCACCGGGTTCGAGGGCATGGCTCACCTCTTGGGGGTGGCCGTTCGACTGAAGCTCCACGGCGTCGCGAAAGCATCGGATTATCTCAC
>DATJUC010000126.1:0-8141 GCA_035502675.1 Candidatus Acidiferrales bacterium
AGGTTCAGATGGCGCAGCTCGTCGAGCGCGGTATTCTTGAAGGCGTGCACACGATCGCCGAAGCGGGAACCGGCGTCGGGAAGTCGCTCGCCTATCTCGTTCCGGCAATCCGCAGCCGCAAGAAGGTGGTGCTTTCCACCGGGACGATCGCGCTGCAAGAGCAACTCGTGCGTAAAGACTTGCCGCTGGTGCAGCGTGCGCTCGACGTGCCGCTGCGCGTTACGCTGCTCAAAGGCCGCGGCCACTATCTCTGCAAGCAAAAGTTCGAGCGCCTGCGCTCCGACCGGTTGGTGGCGCCCTCGCGGGCGATGCAGGACTTGTGGACGTGGGGGGCACGCACGCAAACCGGCGACCGCGCCGAACTCGCGCACGTTCCCAGTGCCGACGATTGGGAACAGCTCGATGCCGACGCGGACGACTGCGTGGGCGAGTTTTGCGAGCATTTTCGGGACTGTTTTTTCTTCAAGAAGCGCGACGAAGCAAAGTACGCCGACGTGGTCGTCGTCAACCACGCGCTGTTCTTTCTCGACCTGGCCGTCGGCGGCGGGCTCCTTCCGCCGTACGACGTGGCGGTGCTGGACGAAGCCCATCAGGCCGAGCGCTGGGCCACCGACGCGCTGACCGCGAGCGTTTCGCGCGCCAGCGTCGGCCGCATGCTGCGCAAGCTGCATCGAAACTACGATTTGCCTCCCGTCTTCGACGCTCAACTCGACGAAAGCGTTCGCGGCTTGGAGTCGGCGCTGGCGCGCGTCCCCGGCGAGCGCTACCCGCTGGCGGCCAACGAGCACGCGTGGCCGGCGCTGGAGCGGCTGCGCGACGCGTTGTACGGGCTGGAGAACTGGCTGTTCGCAAACTGGCATTCGGCGTTGAAGAAGAAGCCGGACAACGATGCCGAGGCCGAGCGCCGTCGCGACCTCGCCCTGCGCAACGTCGTCGGCCACTCGTCCGCAATCGATCGCGCGCAGGCCTCTTCCGAGGACGCGATCGCTTGGGTCGAGCGCGGCGAAGGCGACGGCCGCTATGCCGTCAACTGCGCGCCGCACGACGTTGCCGATTTTCTGCGAGCCACGCTCTTCACGCGCACGCAGAGCGTCGTGTTGACCAGCGCGACTCTTTCGGTCGACGGCGAGTTCGCGCACCTCAAGCGCGCGCTCGGCGTCGACGGCGCGCAGGAGCTGATCGCGCCGTCGCCGTTCGATTACGGACGCCAGGCGCGGCTATTCATCGCGCCGCCGCACGTCAATCCCAAGTCGTCCGAATTCGCGCGCTTGGCTGCGCCGCTGGTCGAGGAGTGTCTCGATCGCAGCCGCGGCCGCGCGTTCGTGCTGTTCACGTCGTACGCGCGCTTGCGCGAGGTCTACGCGCTCGTCCGCGACCGCATTGCGTTCCCGGTGCGCCTGCAGGGCGAACTCCCGCGCGCGCACCTGCTCGACTGGTTTCGCAAGACGCCCGGGTCGGTGCTGTTCGCGACCGGAACGTTCTGGGAGGGCATCGACGTCGTCGGTGAGGCCCTCTCGTGCGTCATCATCGATCGTCTGCCGTTTCCGTCACCGACCGACCCGCTCGTCATGGCGCGGATGCGCTCGCTCGAAGGCCGCGGCCTCGATCCGTTCGAGCACTACATGATTCCGGCGGCGACGATGCGGCTGAAGCAAGGCTTTGGACGCCTGATTCGCAGCGCTGCCGACCGCGGCGTCGTCGCGCTCCTCGACGGACGCGCGTCGTCCACGCGCTACGGCGCGACGATTCTCGCGTCGCTGCCTCCGGCGACCAGAATCGGGCAGCTGGAGGACTTGTCGTCGTTCTTTTCGTCGTGATACGGATGCTGAGATGAGATTTCGAGCCGCGCTCTTATGTCTCGCCGTCGTTGCGATGCCCTGTTCCGTTCGCGCCTGGGGCACAACCGGGCACCGCGAGATCAACCTGGTCGCCATTAAAGAGCTGCCGGACGACTTTCCCGACTTCGTGCGCACGCCGCAGGCGGAGGCGACGATCGAAGCGCTCGGCCCGGAAATGGACGCGCTCAAGGGGGCGGGCTTCTCGTGGGATCACGACGACGATCCGGGCCATTACGTCGACGTCGGAGACGATCACCGCATCGCGGGAACGGTCTCGCTCAATGCGCTGCCCCAGGACATGGAGGCCTATGAAAAGGCGCTGGCCGGCGTTCCGACCGATCCGTACAAAGTCGGCTATCTGCCCTACACGATTGCCGACGGGTGGGAAGCGCTGCGCGAAGACTTCGCGTACTTTCGAGTCTTCGACTATCTCGCGATGCACGGGGGACCGTATCGAGCCGCTTGGACGGCCGACCGGTCGCTGCGCGAAGAACTGATCGTCCACGACATCGGCGTTTGGGGCCACTTCGTCGGCGACGGCAGCCAGCCGCTGCACGTCACGACCCACTACAACGATCGCGGAATCCACGCGCGCTTCGAAGGCGAGTTCGTGCGCAACAACGTCACCACGCAAGCCGTCGAACGTCTCGTCCCGCCGGGCGGACCGCGATCCGAAGATCGCGCCATCGATCAGCGCGAGCTGATGGCGCAGATCGGTGAATATCTTACGGCTTCGAACGCGGAGGTGCCGCAACTCTACGCAATCGAACGGCGCGGCGGTTTTCGCAAGGATTCGCCCGAAGCGGTCGCATTTGCGACGGCACGTGTCGCCGACGGCGCGCGCGAGCTGCGCGACCTCATCGTCGAGGCCTACGACAATAGCTTATACTCCAGCGTCGGCTATCCGGAAATGTCCGTGCAGGACGTCCTCGGCGGGCGCGTCTCACCCCTGCCGAACGCTTTCGGCGGCGACTAGACCGCTCGCCGATTCTCCTATCGACTCATCCGGTTGCCGCGCCGCAGCGTAGTAACCGATAGCACCGCATTCATTCGTCTTTGGAGGTATCGTGAAACCGATCGTTCCTACCGTCCTAGCCGCGGCCTGCCTTTTCGCCGCCGGCGGCGCTGCATTCGCCGGTACTATGGGCACGCCGAAACCGTCGCCGTCCCCCTCTGCCCACGCTTCGATGACGAGTCACGGCTCGATGACCACCAGCCATGGCTCGATGACGATGGGCCACCCCAAGCCGTCGGCAAGCCCGAAGGCGATGTCTTCGGGGCACAACGCGATGATGATGTCGCACGGCTCGCCGAAGCCTTCGGCCTCGCCGTAGCGCCGGTCGTTAATCCTCCTTGACTTCGATGCGCGCGCGCTCTTGAAGCTCGTGCACGATCGTCGAGTCGGCTAACGTCGTGGTATCGCCGAGGGTCCGCCCCTCGGCGATGTCGCGCAGCAGCCGGCGCATGATCTTTCCGCTGCGCGTTTTGGGCAGCTCTTGCGTGAACGTGATGTACTTCGGGCGCGTAAACTTGCCGAGCTTGTCCGCGACGTGGTCGCGCAGCTCGTCGGCGAACTGCGGCGTTCCCGTTTGGCCGGCCTTGAGCGAGACGAACGCGTAGACGGCTTGTCCCGTCATCTCGTCGAGCTTTCCGCAGACGGCGGCTTCGGCAACCTTCGGGTGATCGACGAGTGCGCTCTCGACCTCAGTCGTCGAAATGCGGTGGCCGCTGACGTTCATCACGTCGTCGATGCGTCCCATGAACCAGAAGTTGCCGTTGCGGTCGCGCCGGCAACCGTCGCCGGCCAAATACATGTGCGGCAGCTTCGACCAGTAGGTCTCGCGATAGCGTTCGTCGTCGCCCCAAATTCCGCGCAGCATGCCGGGCCACGGCTCGCGGATGACGATGTAGCCGCCTCCGCCCAGCGGAACCGATTCTCCGCGGTCGTCGACCACGTCGGCCACGATGCCCGGGAGTGCGTGCGTCGCGCTGCCCGGCAGCAGCGTGGTCACGCCCGGCAGCGGCGAAATCATAATGCCGCCAGTCTCGGTCTGCCACCAGGTGTCGACGACCGGCGTGCGGTTGTTCCCAATCCATTCGCGATACCAGATCCAGGCTTCGGGATTGATCGGCTCGCCGACGCTTCCAAGCAATCGCAGCGAGCTCAAATCGTGCTTGGCGGGATACTCGACGCCCCATTTCATGAAGGTGCGAATCGCCGTCGGCGCCGTGTAGAGAATCGTGACTTGGTAGCGCTCCACGATTTCCCAAAAGCGGTCCTTATCCGGGTAATCGGGGGTGCCTTCGTAGAGAACGCCGGTGGCACGATTGGCCAGCGGACCGTAGACGATGTACGAATGGCCAGTGACCCAGCCGATGTCGGCCGTGCACCAGTAGACGTCGCGGTCCTCCTTGAGATCGAAGACGAGCTTGTGGGTAGCCGTAACGTGCGTCAGATAGCCGCCCGTCGTGTGCTTGATGCCCTTCGGCTTGGCGGTCGTGCCGCTCGTGTAGAGCAGGAACAGCAGATCTTCGGCGTTCATGCGTTCGGGCTCGCACTCGTCGGGCATTCCCGCCACGACCTCGCTCCACCACACGTCCCGTTCCTGGTGCATGAAGACTTCGTCCCCGATCCGCTGGGCGACGATGCAGTGGCGAATCGACGGCGTGCGCTCCATCGCGACGTCGCAGTTCCGCTTGAGCGGGATTTTCGCGCCGCGCCGCCATCCCCAATCGGCGGTGATCAGCGCGACGCACTCCGCGTCGTTCACGCGATCGATGATGGATTCGGGAGAAAAGCCGCCGAAGATGACGGAATGCGCCGCGCCGATTCGAGCGCACGCGAGCAGCGCCACCGGCAGCTCGGGAATCATCGGCATATAAATCGCGACGCGATCGCCTTTGCGAATGCCGAGCTTGCGCAATCCGTTGGCGAATCGGCATACGTCCGCGAGCAGCTGGCGGTAGGTGATCTCGCGGCGGTCGCCCGGCTCGCCTTCGAAATAGAACGCGATCTTTTCGCCGAAACCGGCCTCGACGTGGCGATCCAGACAGTTGACCGAGACGTTGAGCTCGCCGTCGGAAAACCAGCGCGCGAACGGCTCGTTCCACTCCAGGACGCTGGTGAACGGCTTCATCCACGTCAGCGTGCGCGCCCACTGCGCCCAGAAAGCGAGACGATCCTTGCCGGCTTCGTCGTAGATGCCCGGCTGCGCGTTGGCTTGCGCGGCAAAGTCGGGCGGCGGCGGGAAGCTGCGGCCCTCTTCGAAGAGCGCCTCGATGGTCGGCGTTTCGCTGCTCATGGCACGCAGTTTCCTAGGCTGGGCGGTCTCGCCTGCCGAAATTCAGACCGTGTTCACCTGGTCCGCAATCGTACTCGCCGCACTCAGTGCGGCAGGCCCGTTGGCTCCCGGATCGCCGCCTCCGGATTTTTCCATTCCGACCCCAGCCGGCACGCAGGATCTCTACTCGCTGCGCGGGCGCGTCGTGGTCATCGACTTTTGGGCGACGTGGTGCGACGTGTGCACCGCCGAGATGAAATATTTCCAACGCGCCAAGGCGCAGTTCGGCGATCGCATCGACGTGGTCACGATCTCGAACGAACCTCACGACGTCGCCGCCAGTTACTTTCGGACGTGGGAGATCGATCTGCCGCTGGTCGAGGACCTGACCGGCGCCATCTCGCGAGCCTACGACGTGACCAAGATTCCGGTGACGGTCGTGCTCGACCCGGCCGGCGACGTCTCGTACGTCTCGCTGGGCGGATTGAGCTGGCCCGAGCTCGAGGGGGCCATTGCTTCTGCGCTTAGTCCTAGCACTCCAGCGCCAAGAGTGCTACGATAGCGGGCTATGAGGGGTGACGAGGGCGGGCTCGACAAGCGCAAGTCCTATATCTTAGCGACGGTCGTCTATGAGTACATCGCGACGGCCGAGCCGGTCGGGTCGCAGACGCTGACCCAAAAGTACAACCTCGGCGTCAGCTCGGCCACCGTTCGCAACGAAATGGCGGAACTGGAAGCGGGGGGCTATTTGGTCCAGCCGCACACCTCCGCCGGCCGGATTCCTTCGGATGCCGGATACCGCGAGTACGTCGACCGGCTGATGCAGCCGGAGGAGCTCGACACCGAGGAGCGGCGGCGCATTCGCGACGATTTGCGCGACGCCAGCCGCGAGCTCGACGAGATCATCGATCACACGACCCGGCTGCTCGGACGCCTTTCGAACAATCTGGCGTTCGTTACCAAGCCGCAGCACGAAGCGCAGTCCTTCAAGCACATCCAGCTGATCTGGCTCTCGCCGAGCACCGGAGTGGCCATCGTCGTGACCACGCTCGGCGTCACGGCGCAAAGCCTCTTCGAGTTGGGCGCGGAAGCGCATGCCGACGACTTGACGCGTTTTTCGAACGCGCTCAATGCGCGCTTTGCCAACCGGACGCTGGGCGAGGTTTCGGAACGTGAGGTCGCGGCGGTCGCCAAAGAAGTCGGTGCCAGCGACGACTTGCGTGGAGCGGTCGTCGCGGCGCTGCAGTCGGCACGGTCGGGAGAGGCCGCGACCGTGGCTTCCGCCGGGGCGCAAAACCTGCTCGACCAGCCGGAGTTCCAAGACCTGCGAAAGCTGCGCTCCATCTTGCGAATCATCGAAGAACAGAAGACGCTGTACGACATCGTTTCGGACGCCACGAACGCCGAGCTGCCGAGCGTGAAGATCGGGCACGAACTCGGAAGCGAAGAACTCGCCGACCTTTCGGTCGTCACGGTTCCCTATCGCTTCGGCTCGCACGCGCTCGGCATGCTTTCGATTCTCGGACCGCGACGCATGCCGTACGCGCGGCTGCTCGCGCTAGCATCCGGTACTGCGGAGACGCTCAGCGAACGTCTCTCGGACGTGGAGCACGGCTAGCGCACGATGCCCACGAAGGACTACTACGACGTTCTCGGCGTCGCGCGCGACGCGTCGAACGACGAGATCAAACAGGCCTATCGCGCCCTCGCCCGCAAGCACCATCCCGACGTTTCGCCGAATAAGTCGGACGCCGAGCATCGCTTCAAAGAAATCAACGAAGCGTACGAGGTGCTCTCGGATCCCAGCAAGCGCGCGCAGTACGACCGCTTCGGGGTCGTCGGCAACGGCGCCGGACCCGGACCCGGCGATTTCGGCTTCGGTCCCGGCGGCTTCGGCGACATCTTCGACATGTTCTTCGGGAACGTGCGAAACGCGACGGTCAACGCGCGGCGCTCCGGCCCTCAGCGCGGCTCGGATCTTCGCTACGATCTGGAAATTACGCTGGAAGAAGCGTTCGCCGGCACGACCAAAGAGATTCAGTTCAACCATCTGGCGCAATGCGACGTCTGCAAGGGTACGTGCGCGCAGCCGGGGACGCTGGTCGTCTCGTGCGATCGTTGTCAGGGCACCGGCGTCGCGCGCAGCGTGCGCCAGACGCCGCTCGGACAAATCGTAACGCAGACGACCTGCACGCGGTGCAACGGTGAGGGTACCGTCATTCCGTCGCCGTGCGAAGCGTGCGGCGGCCGGGGCCGGCGCGAGATCGAGCGGAAGCTGACCGTGAAGGTCCCGGCCGGCGTCGACGACGGCTCTCGGATCCGCATCGCCGGCAACGGCGAGGCCGGCATCCGCGGCGGAAGTCCGGGCGATCTCTACGTGTATCTCAGTATCGCCGCGCATCCGATCTTCAAGCGCGACGGCCTCGACACGCTGGTCGACGTTCCGGTTAGCTTTCCGCAAGCGGCGTTGGGCGGCCCGATCTCGATACCGTCGCTGGAAGGCGACCTCAGCGGCACGCTCGCACCCGGCACGCAATCCGGGACGGTCCTGCGCATGCGCGGGCGCGGTATGCCGAGCGTGCGCGGCAACCAGCGCGGCGACCATCACGCTACCGTCCACGTCGTCGTGCCGACGAAATTGAATCGTCGTCAGCGCGAGCTGCTCGAAGAGTACGCGCGCGCCGGCGGCGACGCCGTCGACGAGCGTTCGTTCTTCGACCGCGTCAAGGACGCGTTCCGGCCCGAATAGTGTCGGCGCGGCGCTTCTTCGTCGAGGGCGTCCGGGTGCCGGGTGAAAGCATAACGCTCGCGGGCAGCGACGCCCACAAGGTCGTGCACGTGCTGCGGCTCCGCGCGGGCGACGCGCTCGAAGTGGCCGACTCGGCCGGAGCGCTTTTTTCGGTCCGCATCGACGACGTTCGCGACGGCAGCGTGCGCGCCACCGTCGTAGAGCCGATAGCGGCGGTATCGCCGGCGGCCGACGCCGCGTTACGCATCGACGTCGCGCAAGCCGTCCCGAAAG
>DATJUC010000127.1:0-7663 GCA_035502675.1 Candidatus Acidiferrales bacterium
CGACCTGGACGAGCTCGTCCGCTGGGTGCTCGGCTGGGGACCGCAGGCGGAGATCCTCTCGCCCGGCTCGGCGCGACGCCGCATCGCCGAGTTGGCCAAAGAAATCGCGTTCAAGTACGCAACGTAACGAAACCCGCGGGCGAAGCCCACGGGTTCCGACGTATTCACTCACCGTCTCGCCTGTTTGGCTCCCGGGTGGGAGAGCCCCACTGACGTCGATCGGCGGTTTGACCGGTTGCCTCGGATCGTCACTCATCGCAACGTTTCGCGATTTGCAGTTCCGGTCGCGACCGATACGTTTGTCGCGCTTCGGATGAAGTCCGAAGTGACACGATGCTAGCACGCAGGCGGCCGACGGGCAAGCGGTTCGAACGGCCCATGCACAGGGTGTCCACAAAATTTTTTGCTTATGCACCGGCCCCGGTCGGGTTATCCACGGGCGGCATCGAAAGGCGGCCGCATGGTCGTTCTTTTTTTTACGGCGACGCTGCTCGCACAGTCGCTCATGGGAGGGAGCTTACCGATCGACGGCATCTCGTGCGATCGGCAGGAAGGGGCCCTGCTGCACATTCATACGCACGTCGAGCTGTTCGATAAGGGACGTGCGGTCGGTATTCCCGCCGATATCGGCTTCTCCGAAGCCGGACAGTGCCTGTACTGGATCCACACGCATACGCCGGACGGATACGTCCACATCGAGGCGCCCGTCAAGCGAACCTTTACGCTCGGGCAGTTCTTCGACATCTGGGATCAAAGCTTCTCATGGACCACCGCCGGCTCGATGGTTGCGCCGCACGGCAAACGGTTGTCGATTTGGGTAAACGGAAAGCCGTGGCACGGAAGCGACCCGCGCGACATTCCGCTGGCGGATAGGGAGACGATCGTGATTCAGAACGGGCCGCCGTTCGCGCGGCCGACGCCGTCGGATTGGTCGAAGCTCTGAACGCCGTCGAAATCGACGGGCGTCACCTGAGCCTGGAGTCGATCCAGGCCGTTGCCGAAGGTGCGCGCGTAACGGTGAGCGCGGCGGCGCGCGAACGCGTCGCGGCCTCACGCCGGTTCGTGGAAGAGCGCTTTGCGAGCGGCGAAGCCATCTACGGCGTCACGACCGGGTTCGGCCGGCTTGCCAACGTCCACGTCGATCCCGAACACGCGCACGCGCTGCAGCTCAATCTCGTTCGCAGTCACGCAGCCGGTACCGGAACGCCGCTGGATCGCAAGCTGGTTCGTGCTGCCGGCGTGCTGCGCGCGAACTCCCTTTCGGCCGGTCACTCCGGGGTAAAGCCCGAGACGCTTTCGCTCATCGTCGAGCTGCTCAATTGCGGCGTGACTCCGGTGGTGCCGTGCCAAGGTTCGGTGGGCGCGAGCGGCGATTTGGCGCCGCTCGCGCACATGACGCTCACCCTCATCGGCGAGGGCGAGGCGACCTACGAAGGCGAGCGGCTGCCGAGCCTTCGGGCGCTCGAACGCGCCGGTCTGCGCCCGGTCGAGCTGGGCGCGAAGGAAGGGCTGGCCCTGATCAACGGCACGCAGGTGATGACCGGCATCGCGGCGCTGGGCGTCTTGCGGGCCGAACGCCTGGCGGCCGCAGCCGACGTCATCGCCGCAATGTCGCTGGAAGCGTATCTCGGAACCGAGCGCGTCTTCGATCGTCGCTTGAATGACCTTCGTCCCCACCCCGGTCAATCGAAGGTGGCCCAGAACCTGCGCGCCCTATTGGAAGACTCCGAGATCGTGCAGTCCCATGCGGAGTGCGGGCGCGTCCAAGATCCATACTCCTTTCGGTGCATCCCGGTCGTACACGGCGCCGTTCGCGACTCGATCGCGCACGTGCGTCGCGTTACCGAGACCGAGGCGAACTCCGTGACCGACAATCCGCTCGTCTTTCCCGACGACGGCGAGTTTCTTTCGGGCGGAAACTTTCACGGCGAACCGATCGCGCTGGCGATCGACTTCCTCAAGATGGCCGTCTGCGAGCTTGCCTCGATCGGCGAACGCCGCCTCTACCTGCTGCTCAACGCCGAGGACCGCGAGCTCCCGCTCTTTTTGACCGGTCGCTCGGGATTGCAATCGGGGCTGATGATCGTGCAATATACGGCCGCAGCCGTCGTGAACGACAACAAAGGCCTGGCGTGGCCGTCGAGCGTCGATTCGATTCCCACCTCGGCCGGCCAGGAGGATCACGTCAGCATGGGCATGACCTCGGCCAACAACCTCGTTCGCGTGCTCGACAACGTCGAGGGCGCGCTGGCCTGCGAGCTGCTCGGCGCGCTGGCCGCGACCGATTTTCGGCGGCCGCTGCGTTCGGGAAAAGGGACGCAAGCCGCCTACGCCGCGGCGCGTCCGCATATCGCGCCGTGGTCGGAAGATCGCTCGCCGGCGCCGGACATCGTTGCGGCGCGCGAACTGATCGCATCCGGAGCGCTCGCATCCGCGGCCGACGCCGCGACCGGCGTCCGGCTCTGACTTAGATCTTGATCTGAAACTGCAGGTAGGCGTTGAAGGGGCCCGGCAAGGTGTATGCGTTGGTGTCGGCCCACGCCGGAACGTACGCGTTCGCGAACGCCGGATTGAGCGCCACGCCGTTGGCGCCTTTGTCGTTGGGCGAGACGCCGTTGTAGAAGTTCGATACGTAGAAGTAGTTGTTCTGATATCCGCAGGTGTACGAGTTGGGGGCGAACTGGCGCGACCAGGGTTCGTTGGAGCCGCCGAAGCACGCGTTGAGCAGGTTGGTGAGAATCAAATTGGCGGTGACGCGCTGATTGATGTCGTACGACATCGCCAGGCTCAAGTTGAGCTGATTCGGCTGCCGGAAGGTTCCGAAGCTGTCGAAGACGCCGGTCTGCGGGTTGGGAATGAACAGCTCGCCCGGATAGGTGCCGGTCTGCGTCAGCGACGCGAGGCACGACGTGTAGTCGGCCTGCAGCGGATTTGCCGTATGGATCGGCGAGCCGGTCATGCGCCGCGAGTTGTTCGTGCACGTGCGCGGATCGATGCCCTCAACGTCGCCGGGGTTGCCGTACGGCTGGCCCTCGTTGAACTGCACCGACGGCGTGACGGCAAATCGGCTGTGGCGGTAGTTGGCGATCGCGGTGACCGTATTGGGCGACAAATAGCCGTAGTCCAAGCCGACCGGATACCAGCCGTTGCGATCCAAGAGCGGCTGCGGCCGCATGGCGTAGTACGGATTTGCGATGGCTTTAGGGTTCGAGCAGCTCATCGGCAGGCCGTTGGCGTGGAACGAGTAACACGCCGCGCCGCCGCCGGCTTTCGTAAGAGCGTTGAAGTTTTCGATGTTCTGGTTGTACGGGTCGATCGGATTGATCGACGTTCCGGGATAGTCGGCGTAGCTTTCCGCCGCGTTGGTGTACGTATACGATAGCAAAAACGACAGGCCGTCCTTGCTGAAGTCCCCTTTGGTGAACTCGAACTCGACGCCGTCGACCCGCTCGATGCCCGTGTTCAGTCCGCCCGTCAGCCCGAACGGCAGCGCAATGTTGTAGATCTGGTTGGTCGCATAGCGGTAGTAGGGCGTGAACTTGAAGGACATGTCCGTCCCCTTGAGCCGCTGTTCCCACGACGCGTCGTAGTTGTTGGAATATTGGACCAGCGGGTCGTGGCGCGGGGTCGTGTAGCCGTACTGCCAAAACGCCTGGAACAGGTCGTACGCCAGATTGTTGTCCTTGGCGTCGTACTGCACTTGATACGTCTCGGGCTCCTGAACGTAGCGTCCGGCGGAAGCGCGCAAGACGGTGTTGTTGTTGAGCGTGTAGGTAAGGCCGATGCGCGGCGTAAACGCGGTGTCGGTCAGGGTCGGGCTATAGACGTTGCTCAGGAGCAGGTTGCCGTCTTTGCCGTTCGGGTGAACGGTTTGCACCGGGTGCGCCGCATTGGAGTCGTCCATCGGACAATTGAATCCGACGAACGGAGTGGCCGGGAATCCCGTTCGCGGGTTGGCGGGAATGACGTACGGCGCCAGCGTGACGGGATTGTAACAAAACTCGTTCTGCCCGGCCAGGAACCAAAAATTCTGACCGTCGTCCGACGTGTTGGCGAGGTTGAAGATATAGATCTGATCGCGAAGACCGAGATCGACGTTGAGTCTATCGGTAGGGTTCCACTGATCTTCGAGCGACAGTCCGTAGAAGTTCGGGGCAATCGTGTTGACGAAGCCGGAATTGCCCGTATACGTCACGTCCCAGGTGCCGCCGCCCAGCGCGGGTCCGGGTTGCGGATTGAGAAAGGTGCCTTGCGTCAGCGGGCTGTTGCACGGTGCCGGCTGGCCCGCCTTGTAGGACTCGCCGAGGTACGACCCGGACGCGTACGCGATGCAATGGTTGCCGGCGACGAGGTTCGTTGCGGCCGCCGAAAGGTACGTGGTGCCGTTACCGTTGTTGAAAGTCGTATTATTGTATCGATTGGTTGTGGCGGCAGTGTAGTTGGCGTTGAACGTGAGCAGATTCTGGGAGTTCATCTGATCGGCGAACTGCAGCGCGAGGCCGCGGGTATGCGACTCGAGCTCGTAATCGTAGCTCGTCACGCCGAAACCGTAGAGTCCGGAGCCGTAGCTCAGCGGGCTGGTTTGCAGCCAGTCGGAATAAAACGTATAGCCGTAGAATCGCAGGTAAGCGTTCGACCCCATGTTGTGCTGGTACTGAATTTTTACGATGGACGCGTTGTTCCAGAAGCCGTCGCGAACGTCGCCGGGGACGGTGGAGTAGGTACCGGCCGGGCACGCGCCGGGTATCGGTGCGTTGCTGCCGTACCCGGTGGTCGACGCGATGTTGGCGCAGCGGTCGCCGGGCGTTCCGGGCTCGAAGTAGGGCGCGAGCTTGGCGTCGGCGGCGGGTTCGCCGAAATACGTTCCGGGCGCCCAAGTAATGAAGTCGCCGTAGATCAGCGGTGGGGCGGCGGCGATTTGGGCTTTTGCCGAAGGGACGCAGGGGTACGAAGACGTCGCGTACACGACGCAGTCCCGGTAGACGTTCCACTCGTTGAGCTGTTGCACGACGTTGGGGCCGATGTCGTTCTGCGAGCTGTAGTATTGGCTGAGCAGCGAATCGTTGTCGTACAGCAGCTGGACGTCGTCGCGCCCGCCGTCGTGACGGTGCGGAATTCCGATGTGAAAGTTGAAGACGCTCTCCCGGTCGGAGAGGTTCGAGTAGCTCGCATAGGCCGGTGAAATCGTGTTATAGCAGCCGGGGTAACTGGAGACCCCCGGCGGCAGTGCGACGTAGCCGGGCTGCCCCGGGGCCAGGCGCATCGGGTCGTAGATCGCGGACCGGTTCGGCCCGGTGTAGAAGCCGAGATTGGCCGGCGGCGTGTAGCCGCAAGTCGGATAGTCGCCGGGCAAATTGAAGTCGTTGATCGTGTTGTCGGCGATCGACGCAACGCCCCAAACGTCGCCCAGATTCGAGCCGTTGAACTGATCGAAGTAGCGGAAATCCTGATTGTAGCCGCCGATACCCGCGTAGTACGAGAAGAGCCGGTCCGGCGTCGCGCCGCCGACCTCCAACTGCAGGCTGTGGTAGTAACTCGGCGATCCGATGCCGCCGTTGACGTTGGCGTATCCCGGATAGGTGCCGGTCTTGATGACCTGGTTGATGAAGCCGGCGAGACCGCTGGCCGCCTCGCCCGACGTTCCGCCGCCGGCGTAGACTTGCAGCTCTTGCTGACCGAGCGTTCCGGCCGTTCCCCCGGGATAGTTGTCGAACGACCGGTTGACGGGGACGCCGTCGAACTCGTAGCCGACTTGGTCGTAACTGCCGCCGCGGATATACACGACCTGATCCCAGCCCTGCTGATTCTGCGGGACGAAAGCGCCGGGAACGGTCGCGATTGCCGAATAGGCGTTGTTGAGGTTGCCGCCTCCGCCGAGGCCGGCCGCCGCCTGCGTGACCGTCGAGTTCACCGAATAAATGTCGCTCGTCGTTCCTGGCTTAACCACGTCCATCGAGGATCTCGACGTGACGTGCGCGATGGTGTGCAGCGACGGGGCCAGCGTGAGGCCGATCCGCTGCACCTGGTCGGCAAAGACCGAAATGCCGGTGATCGTCGACGTTTCGTATCCGCTCTTGGACGCCGTCACCGTGTACGTGTCGGGCGCCAGCGACAGCAGCGCGAAGTGACCGGAAGCGTCGGTGGTGGTCGCCGCGGTTTGCGAAGGACTCACCACGACGACGCGCGCGCCGGCGAGCGGGGCGCCGCTACTGGTGGAAACGACGCCGTTGACGCTGCCGGTCGTTCCGGCGGCGGCAGGAAAGGCGTTGCATGCAAGGGCGGCGAGTGCCGCCAGGGCGACGAGCGCGCGCTTCATGCGGTAACTCGATTCGCTCCAGGCGTTAGCGGGCCCTCGACGAACTCGACGCAGCATGCAAGCACTCGCACCATCTTTCGTCGCTCGGGCGATTTGGCTGTGGATCGTCTTGGGCGTTTTGGGAGTCGCCTACATGGCGCTTTGCCCGCACGCGTATCATAAGACGTATTGGGATTTCATAGCCGGATTGCTGGCCGGCCTCGGTCTCGTCGCTTGCTTCGTGCGAGCGCCGCGGGCGTAGGCACCGGGAGGGAGCTTGGGTGACATGACCACGACGACGCGTACGGTCCGCGCGGCGCGCGGGACCGAGTTGAGCGCGCAGGGTTGGCCTCAGGAAGCCGCGCTGCGGATGTTGATGAATAATCTCGATCCCGAAGTCGCCGAACGTCCCGACGACCTCGTCGTCTACGGAGGGAACGGCAAGGCGGCCCGTTCGTGGGAGGCCTTCGACGCCATCGTGCGCACGCTGCGGCGCCTGCGCGGCGACGAGACGCTGATCGTGCAAAGCGGCAAGCCGGTTGCCGTGTGGAAGACCCACCCGCGCGCGCCGCGCGTCCTCATCGCGAACTCGAACCTGGTTCCGAAGTGGGCCGACTACGCGGTCTTTCGCGAGCTGGAAGCGCAAGGTCTCACGATGTACGGGCAGATGACGGCGGGTTCGTGGATCTACATCGGCACCCAGGGGATCGTCCAGGGTACGTACGAGACCTTTGCCGAGTTGGCGCGCCGTCACTACGGCGGGTCGCTGAAGGGCCGGGTTTGCCTGACCGCGGGAATCGGCGGCATGGGCGGAGCCCAGCCGCTGGCGATCACGATGAACGAAGGCGTCGCCCTGGTGATCGACGTCGATCGCGCGCGTTTGGACCGCCGCCGGCAACTCCGCTATCTCGACCGCGTCGCCGATTCGCGCGACGATGCATTACGCGAGATCGATCGCGCCAAGAAGGCGGGCGAACCGCTTTCGGTCGGTTACGAGGGGAATGCCGCCGAAGAGTTCCCGCAGCTTTACGACCTGGGCTTTCGGCCCGATGCGGTGACCGATCAAACCTCGGCGCACGACTTGATCGATGGCTACGTGCCCGCGGGTCTGACGCTCGACGAGGCCGCCGCGTTGAGGCGACGGGATCCGCACGAGTACGAACGCCGGGCGCTGGAGAGCTGCGGCGCTCACGTGCAGGCGATGGTACGCTACTTGGACGCCGGTGCCGTCGTGTTCGATTACGGAAACAACATCCGCGCGCAAGCGCAGCGCGCCGGTTTCGCGCGCGCGTTCGCGTTTCCGGGTTTCGTGCCGGCGTTCATTCGGCCGCTCTTCTGCCGCGGATCCGGCCCCTTCCGTTTCGCCGC
>DATJUC010000128.1:0-30197 GCA_035502675.1 Candidatus Acidiferrales bacterium
CATCAGCCACGCCGCCGGGTTCTCGGGAATGCCGCGCAGCTTCCAAACCTCGACCGCGCGGCAGAAGGTGTCTTGTGCGGCATCTTCTGCCAGCGCGAGGTTGTGCAGACCGAAGGTTCGAGTCAGTGCCGCGACGATGCGGCCGAACTCATGCCTGAACGGGTACTCGTCGCGGTCCACTACATCTGCATGATCGGCCGGACTTCGACCAGCCCGTCCGACTCGAAGATCGGACATCCGCCGGCCAGCTCCGCCGCCTGTGCCAGATTCGTGGCCTCGATCAGCGTGAAGCCGCCGACGAGGTCCTTCGATTCGGCGTACGGGCCGTCGGTGACCGTGCGGTCTCTCCCGCGCACGACCTTGCCTTCGGTTTCGAGCGGCTGACCGCGATCCTTGAGGTGGCCCTTGCTTCCAAGTTCTTGGAACCAGGCCATCCAGCGTTGCATCTGCTTCTCACCCTCGCTGGGAGAATCGGCGCGCCGTCCGCCGCGGTAGAGAAAAACGAATTCGCTCATAGTGATTGCTCCTTTCAAACCTTAGACGATTGACGACCCCGAAAACCGACGGTTCGTGCCAAACTTTTCGGCGCGTCAGAAGCTCGCCGTGACCGCGCGGAGCTCTTCGAGGGATTGGCTGATGAAGCCGGTGAGCGTGCGATCGTCGTTCTCCGCGAGCCAGCGCGCGAACGCGGCGCGAAAGACGGCGATGCCGGTCTCGGATGCAAGATACGCTACCGATTTTTCGACGCCGCGCTTCCGCAGCGCCGCGGCGGCTGCATCGGCCAGGGCGGCCAGTTTGTTGCGCTCGCGCTCTTGAAGCTCCGGATTGGCGGCAATAATCGCGCTGCGGCGCCGAACGTACTCGCGATCGTTTGGAATCTGCTCGGCGA
The DNA here is from genome assembly GCA_035502675.1 of Candidatus Acidiferrales bacterium. Lineage (GTDB taxonomy): Bacteria > Vulcanimicrobiota > Vulcanimicrobiia > Vulcanimicrobiales > Vulcanimicrobiaceae > DATJUC01. The sequence continues at coordinate 890 of DATJUC010000128.1, forward strand.
TCGCGCGCAGCCCCAGCGCCACGGCCTTCATGGCCGGCATGGACGGCGGCGCCTCCTCGATCGTTCGCACCATCTCGCCCTCGAGCGCCTCGGCGCCGGCGAACAAGACTTCGCGCTTGTCGGCAAAATGCCGAAAGAACGTCCGCTCGGTAAGGCCGGCTCGATCGGCGATCTCGGCGACGGTCGTCCCGTCGAATCCGCGCTCGTCGAACAACTCGAGTGCCGCGGCGCGAAGGCGTCCGCGCGCATCAGGCTCCCAACGCCCCATGCCTCATCATACCACGCTCATGACAGTGGTTGACATGACGTGGTAGAATGATGTCATAAGCTGACGTCATGCCTTGCTCGGCGCCGGCGGAAAGGTCCAACACCATTCAGGTCTTTGTAACGGGAGCCAGCGGCTTCATCGGCTCGGCGGTCGTGCGCGAGCTGATCGGCGCGGGCCACGAGGTCACCGGCCTGGCGCGGTCCGATGCGGCTGCGGCCGCGGTGTCACAGGCGGGTGCCGTCGTCGTACGTGGCGAGCTCGCCGACACCGGCACGCTGCGGCGCTGCGCGGATGCGGCCGACGGCGTCGTCCACACCGCGTTCATCCACGACTTTTCGAACTTCGAAGCATCGGTGCAAGCCGACAAACGTGCCATCGAAGCCATGAGCGAAGCCCTCGCCGGTTCGGGGCGACCGCTGGTCGTCGCGGGAGGTCTCGCGCTCGTTGCGCCCGGACGGGTCGTTACCGAAAACGACGTTCGCGATCCCGCCAACACGTTTCCGCGGGTTTCGGAGGAGACGGCGATGGCTGCCGCCGAGTGCGGCGTGCGCGCCTCCGTCATGCGCTTGCCGCCATCCGTACACGGGAAAGGCGACCACGGGTTCGTTCCGCGCTTGATCGCGTTGGCGCGTGATTCCGGGGCGGCGGTGTACGCCGGCGACGGACGCAATCGTTGGTCGGCGGTGCACCGTCTCGACGCGGCGCGGCTCTTTCGTCTCGCGCTCGAAGCAGCGCCGGCCGGAACGAAGATTCATGCCGTCGGCGACGAGGGGGTACCGATGCGCGAGATTGCGGAACTCATCGGCCGCCATCTCGGCGTGCCGGCAGTCGGTAAGCCGATCGACGAGGCACAGCGGGATCTCGGCTGGATCGGCACGTTCGCCGCGCTGGACGCGCCCGCATCGGGCGAGCTGACGCGGCAGCGCTTCGGTTGGCAACCGAATCAGCCCGGCCTGCTCGAAGATCTCGGGGAAGGCCACTACTTCGCCGGCTTGGCTGCGCCCGCGTAAACGGCGCCAACAATAGGCGGCCCCCGTGCGTCTATAGATCGTGGCGTTGACTGTAGACCCCGCCGCGGTCGAGTCGGCGAAGATCGATTCGGCCGCGCTGGAGCGGCTGATCGAAGTCGTGTGGCCCGAAGCGTACCGGATCGCGCTCGCGATCCTGCGCGATCGCGGGTTGGCGGAAGACGCCGCCCAGGATGCGTGCGCGACGATCGTGCGATCGCTCGGCGCGCTCCACAACGCGGCTACGTTTGCGTCGTGGACCTACCGCATCGCGGCCAATGCCGCGGTGACGATCGGACGCCGGCGCCGGGCGGCGGAGTCTCTCGATCGAGCCGGTGCCTCGTGCGCCGCTTCGATCGACGCTGCGGAAGCCGTCGATCTCGACAACGCGCTCGCCGCGCTGCCGGTCGTGCAGCGTGCCGCCATCGTCCTCCACTACTACGCCGGCTTGAAAAGCTCGGAGATCGCTGCCGCAACCGGCTGTCCTTCGTCGACGGTCCGCTTCCACATCATGCTCGCCAAGCGCGCGTTACGCAAAGCACTCGCCGTCGAGAGAACGGCGTCCACCCTTTCGGACGAGGTAGTAACCAATGCTCGCTGAATCGCGAATCGTTCCGGCGCTCGAATCCATGTTTTCCGTCGTCGACGTCCCGCCGGTTCCGATGGCCTCGATTCTGAACCGCGCCGCAATCGCGGCGCCCGCGAACTCGCGCCGGGTCCCGCCTTACGCGCGACTTGCATACATCGCGGCCGCCGCGGCGGCACTCGCATTTGCAATCGTGCCCAAAGCCTCGATTGCGGTGATCGAGCGCATCGTCGTCGACAGTTATTCGGCGGCTTACCGCGTCATGGGATGGACCCCGCCGCCCAGTCCGCCGAAACCGCTCGCCGATAAGACGAGTGCCGAGGCGCACGCGTCCGAAGCGACGTCGCTGGCGGCGGCGCGGTCCAAGGTGGCGTTTGCGCTGGTGCCGCCGGCGGGGCTGCCGTCCGACGCCGTTTTAGTGGCCATCCGCGTCATGCCGGTCTTGTCCTACGATACGGCTACGCGCGTGTGGTCGAAAGATTCGCCCGCGCTGCAGTTCGAGTATCGCCGCCCGGGCGGGCGCGCGTTTGAAATCATGGCCGAAAAAGACGATCCGCGCACGGGCCCCCCGTCCAAATTCGTGTACGAGGCTCAAGATATGCCGGGCGGTAAGGTGGCACTCGCCAAACGCGCGCATTTCGCGTGGACGAACGGCGACCAGCTGACGTCGATGACCGCCGACGGCGTCACGCCGGCGGAGATTACCGCGATCCGCTCCGCAATGAACGGGCGACCGGTCGTTCACCACCCGACCGAAACGGTCGTCAAGCAAATCTATTTGCGCTAGACGCCGAGCGCTCGTTGGAGGATTGCGCGACCCCTGCATTGCAGTGCAGGGCCGATGCGATTCAAAACACGTACGCTTGCTTCGATCTTTGGTCTCGCGCTCGCTTCGTGCGGAGCTCCAAACTCCGCGCCTGCCGGCGCGGTTCCAAACTTTTCAGGCGTCCGCTCGCCGGCCGCTCCGGCGTCTGCTTCGCCGGCGTATGCCACCGAGACGTGCGTGCATAGCCCCTGTCCGGCGCCGAGCGGTTTGGTGCAGCAGTTGGGCGGTACGACGATTTCGGACGGCGTCGCCGATCCGATGTCGTTGGCACTCGATCGATCCGGCACCCTGTACGTTGCGAACGCGGCGACCGGCACCGGTTCGACCGGCGGATCGGTGAGCGTTTATCCCAGCGGGGCTTCGACTCCGTCGCGCACCATCACCGGATTCCCCGGCATGCCGCATTGGATTGCCGTCGCGCCGTCCGGAGTTTTGTTCGTGGTGAGCAATATGAAGAACGGATGCTGTAGTATCGTCGGTTCGGTGGTAGAGTATGCGAGCCGCACCGGAACGCAGCTGCGCAGCTTGAACGGCGTCGGCGGCTTTCCAAACAAACCGGCTTTCGATACGTCGGGCAATGCGTATATCCCGAACTTCGAAACGTTTCCGGGCTGGGTCGCCGTCTATCGCCCCGGCGCCAAATCGCCGTTCCGTACGATACAGAGCGGCATCGGTTTTCCGCTCGCGCTGGCGTTCGACGGCGCGGGCAACCTCTATGCCCTCAGCGGCACCTTTAGCGGCGGAGACGAGATCAGCGTCTACGCGCCGGGGGGAAGCACGCCGACGCGCACGATCTCGAACGGCCTTTCCGACAGTTCGGACATCGCGTTCGACGCTTCCGGAGACTTGTACGTCAGCAACCGCGGGACCAACAAGGTCCCCAGCAGCGTCGCCGTTTTCGCGCCGGGAGCTTCGACGCCGGCGCGCACGATCCGAACCGGCATTCGCGATCCGATCGCGCTGGGCATCGACGCCTCGGGCACGCTTTACGTAGCCAACGTCCCGCTGCACGGTTACGGCAACGTCACGGTCTACGCGCCGGGCGCAGATGCGCCCGAAAAGACGTACCGCTTTCGGCAAGGTGTGGGCGCGCTCGTCGTTTCGCGACGCGCTCTGCCCTAACCCGCGCTAGCTCGGCCGCACCAGCATCAGCGTCATGATCGCCGAATAGAAGACGGCGAGCGCGACGAGCGCGACGCGTACGACGCCGAGCGACGGCATCGTGCCGCCCGCGAGCGCGCCGGCGGCACGCCGTTGCCACGGTATCATCACCAGCGCCTGCACCGCGATAGCGGCAATTACCAGGACGTACGTCCAGACGAGCCAGAGCGAAGCCGGAGGCACCTGGAGCGTCAACGCCAGTCCGATTCCGCAGAGGACGCCTAGACCGAGCATCGGACCGAAGACCCGAGCCGTTCGCTGCCACGCGCGCACGCCCGCGAGCACGGCTTCGGCGTCACGGGACGCGCTGAGAAAGAGCAGATAGGCGTCGGCGGCAATCAGGCCGCCGTAACCCGCCGTCACCAGCAATACGTGCGCGACCAGCAGCGGAATCGTCGTCATAGATATTTATTTAGACTATATGCTTAAAAAAGTCAAGATGGAGGGAGCGGCGAATAAGGTCTCATGAGCCCACGTCCGTACAAAGCGGGAGAACGGCGGCTCGCCGCCACCGAGGCCACGCGCACCAAGATCGTTGCGGCGGCACGCGACCTGCTCGCCGACCGCAGCGTTACGGCGCTGAGCGTCGACGCGATTGCGGAGCGCGCCGACGTTGCGCGGATGACCGTCTACTATCAATTCAAGTCCAAGGCGAAGCTCTTGGAGGCCCTGCTCGACGATCTCGCGGCGCGTGCCGACATGCGCAACATGCGCAAGGTTTTCGAAGAGCGCGATCCCGGCAAGAGCCTCGATCTGCTGGTCGACGTGTTCTGCAATCTCTGGAAGACTCAAGGCCCCCTCGTGCGCCGGCTCGAGGCCTTCGCGACCCTCGACGAAACCGTCGAAGTGGCGCTCCGCGAGCGCGGCGGCTGGCGCCGCGAAGCCATCGCGCGTCTTCTAGAGCGGATGACTCCTCGGCGCGACGCCGCCGACGTCGTCGACGTCGTCCACGCGCTTACGAGCTTTGAAACCTACGCGGCGCTGTGTACCGGCCGGCGCGATCACAAGCGCGTCGCCGCCGTCTTGAAAGAGACCGTCAGAGCGATCGTTCGAGGTTATCGCTAGCTGCGTCCGATCCACCAAACGCCGACGAGGAGCCGGAGCGGCCGTACCTAATCGCTCCTCTATCGTGATGAAGCTGCTCGCGCTGGCGGTTGCGGTCGCGGCGACGCCGACGCCGACCCCGGTCCAAACGCAAGGCTCCAACGTCACGGTAACGACGTGCCACGCGCAGCTCGACCCCCCGCCGCTGCGCATCGCCTACGTCAACACCGCGCACTCGGAAGCCGTCGAGGTCGACTTCACGGTGATCGACAGCGCCGGAACCGTGGAGTCCGTCTCGGACCGCGGACGTTTTGGGTCCGGCACGTCGATCAATCACGTCTTCAAGCTTCCGGCGGGGACGTCGCCGCTCGGACTGAGTGCGGCAAACTGCATCGTCACGAAAGTGATCTACGCCGACGGCTCGACGTGGGTCAATCCGAATCCGCCCTAAGAAATCAAGAGCCCCACTGCATAATCGCGAGCACGACCAGCGTGGCCAGCGTCGCTGCGTGTAACGTAAGGTGCGCGGTGTTCGGAACCAAACCGTTGCGAACCGGCAAGAACGCATGCGTGTTTCCGAACATCGCACAGTAGCGCCGGGCGCGCTCCGGTTCCGGTCGAAAGAGATAGGGGATCCACCAGGCACGCAGTTGCCCCGCGAACAGCGTGCCGTACGAGATCCATAAGTACGCCATCAGCCACCCGGGGAACGGCCCGTTCGAATGCCGGGCGCTGAAATAGAGCCCAATGGTGAACGGTACGCTTTGAATCAGCGTCACCCGGTGCATTGGCGCCGTCATTCGCTGCGGAGGTCGAGTTCGGCCATCGGCTGCGAAATCTCGTACGTCTCGGCGTTTCCGCGCGTCGGAAAGGCCGGAATTCCCGACTTCTCGATGACGAGCGTCGTCGGAACGAAGGTGAAGCCCTTCGTATACCGCGCGACGATCCAGACCGTCAGGCGATCGAAACGGCGAAGCGGGACGTAGAGTTCCCTGGCAAACGCCGTCGTTTGACCGGGTTCGACGAAGAGTCCCTTACCGCTGTTCGGATCCCCGGCCGCAGTGACGAATGCCTCGCGAAACACGGGTACCGGCTGCGTGAACGTATAGTAGGCTTCCAGCGTGTCGACGAACGGCTGGTGGTTTGCAGGCCGGGGGGACGCTCGCGCGACGACGTTGCTGCCCAGGACGGTGACCGAATATCCGAGGAAGCCCACCACGGTGGATCCCGGATTGCGAATCGCCTCGTCGAGCCGAATGACGGCGAGGTTTCCATCGTTTCCAACGTGCCGCAAAGCGATCGAAAACGACGGCGCTACCGGAGCGAATGCCGGTGCGATGCGATTTTCGTAAACGAAGACGTAGAGCGCCCACGCTCCCGCGAGCACGATCGCGACGACCTCGGCGACCTCGCGAAGCGTCCTGGCGTGGACGGGCCGCAGGTTCATCGCCCGAAAATGGTGCGGAAACCGCAACGAGACACCGCTCGGGCTTTCGAGTGGAAGGCGACGATTCTCTTCCGCGACGAGGAACGCGCAGGCTCCGCCGGGCGGCGAGACCAAGATCGCTGCGTGAGACTCGACTTACCCGACGGCTATTTCGATCTGCCGGCGGGAAAACTGGCGAACGTCGTCACCTGCCTGCAAATGCTGCACCGGCCTCCGACGCGGGCCGGCCGAGTGCCCGACGATGGCACGACGATCGTGCGCGTCGAGCGTCCGCCGCTGCCCTGGTATCGCGAGCTCTTTCGCGAGGTCGGCGGTCCGTATCTCTGGTCTTCGCGACTCGCCCTCGACGACGCGCATCTGAGCGCTATCGTCGACGACGCCGGCGTGGAGATTTGGGTGCCGCGGTTTTCGGACGGCGGCGACGCGGGCTTGCTGGAGCTGGACTTCCGCGAGCACGGACAGTGCGAGCTGCGATTCTTCGGGCTGGTGAAACGCGCGATCGGTCGCGGCATCGGACGCCGTCTCATGGAACGCGCGATCGAACGTGCGTGGGCGCGCCCGATCGAGCGCTTCTGGGTTCACACCTGCACGCTCGACGATCCCAAGGCAGTGGCGTTCTACCGGCGCTCGGGCTTCGAGCCGTACTTGCGGCAGATCGAGATCTACGACGACCCCCGTTTGGTTGGGTTGCTGCCGCCCGACGTCGCTCCCGACGTTCCGGTTCTGTAACGCCCAGTGCGAGCTGGGGCAAGCTCGGCCTGCGGGCGCTGTTTAAGCGGAAGGGAGCGTTCGCGCGCCCCAGTAATATTCAAGAACCCGCTGTGAATTCGAACGCTGCCTTTGACGTGGCGGCCAGGCACTTATTCCGCCACCTGCACGATCCGCGCGCCCTGCGAAAGAATCCGTTGGTTCGACGGTTTTTCGAGAACGCCGGCATTGAGGGAAGCGGAAGGGATCGCGAACGCGCGGTCCTCGTTCGCATTCACAAGCTCGTCTGTGAGGGCGCCGAGCGTTGCCGAGATGCCGACCTCGCCGCCGGTAAAGACGAGCGAGCGCTGCGCCAACACGCGATCGTCACGATGCAATGCATCGAGCGGCGGCCGATCCGCGAAGTCGCGGCGGCGCTGGGGATCTCGTATCCGCACTGTTACCGCGAGCGTGCCGACGTCTGCCGCCGGGTCGCGCGTTACCTCGCCGAATACGACGACGCGCCGGTCCTCGACCGCTTTCAAGAAATCGACGAGTTCCGCTTTCTCATGGATCGTGCGCTGCATCACGCGGCCCTGGGCGACGTCGACGTCGCCCTTCGCGAGTACGACGACCTTGCGCGCACCGCCGGATCGCCGCAGCAAAAAATTGAGGCGCTGCGGGGCAGCGCCTCGGTCGCCATACAGTTCGGCGATTTGGCGCGGGCGAGGTCGGCGCACAACGACGCGCGCGCGCTTTGGACCGAGCACCTGCACGCGAGCGCACCGGCGGCCCGAGACTCCGCCCGCGCCTGCATCGACCTCATGGAGGTCGAGCTGGAGGCGGACGACGGCAACGCCACCGGCGTGCTGTCGGCAGCGCAACGCGCCTTAGCGCGGTTGGAGGCACTGCGGGCCGAGCCGGCGCCGTCGATTCAAGAAGTCTATGCCGAGAGCCAATTCGACATGGGCTGCGCGCTTGCGAACGTCGGCAACCTCGAAAGCGGATACGAATATATGGCGCGCGCCGAGATTACCGTTTCGCGCATCCGGCCGGCCGCGTTTCCGCTGCGGAGCTGGATCACGGTCGAGGCATGCCGGCTTCGCAATCGCTTGGTGATGAGCTCGAAGCACTGGCAGCCGTCGTCGCAGCGGTTGAGGGGATTGGCGAACGCCCTCGAGGTTGCGTACGCGTCGGGCTCGCTTACCGGCGCGGTCAGCGCTTTGGTCGGACTCACCGAACACCACGCCGTCTCGGGAAACGAGGACGAGGCCTTACGGGCCGCCCAGTCGGCGGTGCTGCTGGCGAAGAAGCATCGCAGCGAGCGGCTCTTCACGCACACGGCGATCTCGGTCGTCCTCTATCTGGTGCGCACGCGTTATTGGAAGGACGCTTTGGGACTGCTTCCGGAGAACAAACAGGTCGGTTCGGCGGACACCCGCCATCGAGACGTGATCACGTATTGTGCCGCCGCGCGCGCCTTCCGCATGCGCGCCTTCGACGACGCTTGGGCGCTCGCCAAAGGCGAGACCGGCCAAAAGAGCCGATATCCGGCGCTGGCGCTGCGGACGCGTCTCATTGCGGCCGGCGCGGCGCACGAGCTGCAGCGGAAGCAGGAAGCCCGCACCCTGATCGAAGCGACCGTCGCCGCCGCGGAGCAGCAGGGCTCGGCGCCGCTGCTGCGCGAGGCCTATAGCGTCGCCGCCAAGATTACCGGCGACCCTCGTTTCAAGCAGCAAGCCAGCGAGATTGCGCGCCTCATTTCGGCCTAGGCGCCGGTGAGGCCGGCAAACGTCGGGCTTTTAGCAACAGTCGCAGGCTTTTAGCAGATCGACTCGCCGGCGCCCGCCGCCGTGCTAGCATCGGCCCTATGCACAAAAAAGGCATCATTTTAGGCGTTGCGATCGCGCTGCTGGCAGGCTGCAGCGGCGGTCCCGCATCCTCGGTTGCTCCGGCGAGCAATCCTTTGCTCGCGCCGGATGGGCCGTTTGCTTCGCGTCCCGCCCATCCGCTCAAGATCAAGTCCTGGATGTCGCCGGAGGCAAAGAAGAAGGGGCGCAAGCTCCTCTACATCTCCGACGACGGCGCTTGGGTGGTCGACGTCTACACGACCGACGGTAAGCTCGTGGGACAGATCACCGGTCTGATATCGCCGGTTGGGATGTGCACCGACAAGAACCAGGACGTCTACGTCGTCGTCCAAGACTACGAACAGTCGCCCGTCGTGCAAGAATACGCGCACGCCGGCACGACGCCGATCGCGACGTACGACATCCCGGGCGGGGCGTTCCCCAACGGTTGCGCGATCGATCCCACCAACGGAACGCTGGCGGTTTCCTACAAGCCGTTCTGCTGCAGCACGCCCAACGGCTACGTAGTCTTTATGAGCTCGCCGTCCGCGACGCCGAGCCAGCTGGTCGTGCCGAACATGGGCGCGGTCTATTACATGGGCTACGATAGCCAGGGCGATTTGATCGCGGACGGCACGGGGACCGCAAGCCTTTTCGGTCAGCTCGCGGAATTGTCGAACGGGGCAACGTCGTTTACGCCGCTCACTTTGAACGGCGCGCAAACCGGAAAGGAACACTGGCCGGGGACGATTCAGTGGGCCGGCGGCAGCTCGTGGTATATCGGGGACCAAGGTGTGAGCGCCGGCAGCGTCTATTCGATCTCGGTGCTGTACGAGGCAACGCTGAGCGGTACGACGTTCACGGTCAACACCACCTCGGCGTTCGGGAACAACAACGGCCTCATCGCCCAGGGTATGGTCTGGTACAAGGGCGAGCGGTTCGTGGGACCCGATTCCGAAGACAACAACGTCCAGATCTACTCGCTCCCGAGCGGCCGGCCGTTGCGCGCGCTCAATAGCGGATGGATTCAACCCGCCGGCGCCGTGATGAGCGGGAAGGTGTGACGATGGATCGTTGCGTGCGCTCGGCCATCGTCGCCGCGACGGCGGCCGTGCTGTCCGCATGCGGCGCGGCGGCGACGATGCCGGCATCGGTGCCTGGGTCGTCGCCGGTCGTCGCGCCGGCGGTCGCGGCCGGGACGATCGTCGTACCGCCGGGCTTCCACGTCGCCGTCGAGTACGGCGGAACGATCCCGAGAGCAGCAAAGAGTCCCTGCCAGATTCAGCATATGTGGTATTTTCGCGGCGGCTGTTCCAGCGCCAGCGTGAAGACCGGCGACGGCACGACGATCGCGCTCGCGACGTATCGCGGCATGACGACCGCCGACGTAACCGGGCCGCTCGACATCACGGCCGAAGGATCCGGTAAGGCCATCGGCACGCTCGTCGTCGGCGAAGGAACGAGCCGGAAAGACATCACCGGAGTCTTGGGCCACGGCAGCAACGCGAGAGGCCATTTCCCGGTGTACAGCAAGGACAACTGCCTGAGTGCGTCGGGCGACTCCGAGGCTTGTCCGAAGCCTCTCCTTTACTTCGACAACGACAATGTCGGCGACGCCGCGATCTATTTCGCGGTCTCGCCGGCGATCACCGTCATCGACAAAAGCGAGGTAGGCGTACAGTGTCAACTCGGCGTCATGGTGGGCGGCCAGTCACAATTCTATTGGCTGCAGCCCGGCCTCACGGGGACGTTCGATCGCAACGGCGTGCTGAAGATTCCGCCGCACAGCTTCGGTACGGCACCTTCGCAGTGGTACAAACTTCCGCCATGGGGGTGGTTCGCCACGTACGCCATCGGCTGCAACACATAGATGGAGGAGAAACACGGTAGCATGCGCGTGCATCATCGTGCGGTTGCGTTCGCCGGCGTCGCCGCCCTGGCGTTGGCCGCCTGTTCGCAGGCGGGAAGCGTCCCCGCGCCGGTCGCTCCTGCGTCGCAACTCGTTCCGACGCAATCGTTGCCGGCGGCTTCGGCGATCGCGTCGGACAAGCGGGATCCGTGCAACATTTTGAACCTTTGGTATTTCCATGGGTCGTGCGTCAAAAAGCACATGAAGGCGACCGGAACGACGTTCTATCTCAAGTCGTATAAGGGGATCACCGTAAGAATCCGGTCGGGCCCGAACACGGCGTCGGGGAAGGTAAAGTTCATCGTCGGCGACGGGACGGGCGATCGCGACATCACGGGTCTGTACGTCCATGCTTTTCCGTTTTACGGAACGACGTATTGCGTGCAAGGCAGTGCCAGCGGCAGCCACGTCGCATGTCCCGGAAAGTCGCTGGTCTATTTCGAGGTCGTCAATAACGCGAACGAACCGGTGACGCTCAGCGATACGCCGGGCATTACGATAACCGCCGCCAGCTTTCCGGGCACGACCTGCAGTGAAAACGTCATGGTCTTTAACGACTACGGCCTCGCGGGCTGGCAGATGCTGGGCTTGACCGGAACGGTCCACGAAGGGCAGCTGAACATCAAGGCAGTTCCGGCCACGCAGTTCTGGAACACGGCGATCGCGCTCTCACCCTACGGATTCGTCAACTACAACGTCGCTTGTCAGTAGCGCCTTGCGGCGTTCCAACACGAAAGGTACCAACGACCCCATGAAATCGGCTTCGTTCGCCGCGCTCCTGACGGGAGCGGCGGTCGCTTCGCTCGCGGCATGCGCCGGTCCGCAGAGCTCGAGTACGTTCGTTCCGGCCTCGCAACCGGCCGCCGCAAGCGCCGTACCGTCAAATGCCGTGCAGGCAGCGGCCCAATCGCCGGCGGTTCGCGGCGCGAGCGGCGACGTCGTCGCGACCGCGGCGATGGGTCTTGGCAGCGGGTACCGCGATTTCGGACGCGCGCCGGCCGGGGCCCGGTTACGCCTCGGCTTGATCCTACGTTACCGCGACGAGCCGGGGCTCGAGCGGTTCATCGCCGAGCAGCGCGCGTCGGGCGCGCCGCGCTGGTTGACGAATGCCGAGTTCGACGAGCGCTACGCACCTTCGGCGCAGACCTACGCGATCGTCGCGCGTTCGCTGCGCGCCGCGGGGCTGCACGTCGAGCAAACGTACGCTAACCGCACGGTCATCGACGCGTCGGGTACGGTGGCTGCCGTCGAGCGCTACTTCAATACGGAGATCCACCAAGTCGCTCAACCGGGCTACGGCCGGCGGTTCGTCAACGTGCGGCCGGCATACGCACCTGCGGCATTGCGCGGCATGGTGCTCGCCCTCGACGGCCTCGATTCGCGCGTCCTCATGCAGACGCAGTACGCGCGCCTCTCGCGCGGCGAGCGACCGATGGCGGTCGCCGCAAAGCAGTCGGGACAGTTGTTCGGGCCGGTTAGCACCCAGACCGGGGCGGACGGTTACGCGCCGCTCGCGTTCCAGAAGGGTTACGATTTTCCGTCCGCTCATGCGTCGAACGGAAAGACCTACGACGGCACCGGCCGCGCGATCGCGATCGCGATCGACGCAGATTTCCTCAACAACGATCTCAGCGGGTTCCTGAAGTACTTCGGCATCAAACGAACCGGGCCGCAGCCGCAACGCGTCCTGATCGATTTCGGGCCGCCCGCGTCGGGCTCGAGCTCCGACTCCGTCGAGGCGACGCTCGACGTGGAGACCACGGCCGCCAACGCTCCGGGTGCGTCGATCTACGTGTACGAGATGCCGGAGCTGGCGAACAACTACATCGCCGACACCTATAACAAGATTCTCTCCGACAACTTCGCCGACGTCGCGAGCTCCAGCTTCGGCGGGTGCGAAACGTTCGTCGGGAAGAGCGCGGCGATCGGCTTTAACGCCCTCGCCGAACAAGGCGTCGCCAAAGGAATGACGTTTGCCGCCTCGACCGGCGACTCGGGCGGCGATCTATGCCCGTCCGCGCCGGCGACGTCGCCGAACTTTACCGCCGTCGGGGGCACGACGTTGACCGTCGGCCCCGGCGGAGCCTGGGATAACGAGACGGGGTGGGACGGAAGCGGCGGCGGCATCTCCGCGATCTTCTCGGTGCCGGCGTGGCAGCGCGGTTACTCGAACGTCGACGATCGCGGCCGCAATATTCCCGACGTCGCGCTCGACGCAGATCCGGCCACCGGAACGGCCTTCTACTACGAAGGCAGTTGGAACTCGCAGCTCAATCCGCTCGGCGGAACGTCGCTCTCGTCACCGCTCTTTGCGGCGGCGGTCGCGCAAGCCGATCAGGTGAAGAACCAGCGCGTGCTCATCGACAGCTCGAAGCTGTTCGGTCTCGTCAAGGGCCACGGCTACGGGACGAAGGCCAAGCCGTTTTTCCACGACATCGTCCAGGGCGGCGATCCGTACTTTGCGGGACCGGGCTACGATCTCGTCACCGGCATCGGCTCGCCGGACGTGTGGAATCTGACCGGGCTATTATAGAGACGACGGAATCATGGAGGCGGCTTGCGGCCTTTATCCCGGTCCCGGAGCCGCCCCTCCGCATCCGTAGTCGAGCGTCGTGCTGCACACGCGGAAATCGAACTGCATCGAGCCGGTTCCGACGGTGAGGTGCTCGTGCTGGGGAGGGACGTCGTCGGACTTCACCGACAGCGTATACGTTCCCGGTGCGATGCCGCTGAGGCGATAGTTGCCGCGAGCGTCGGTCGTGGCGTGATGCGATCCGATCGTGACGCCGACGTTGGGCAACGGCTGGCCGGTCGTCGTATCGCGTACCTGCCCGAATACGACCGCGAGGGTAACGGCGAGCGCACACGCGGCGCTTGCATGGCGAGAGTTCATAAACGTCACCGGCCGAAGTTCGCTTTGAACAGGTAATCCCCCGCAACGGGAACGCAGTCGACGAGCTTGGGCGAGTAGGTCGATTTCCTCGCCGCGCTCAAGACGGCGTCGTCGACGTCGGCGTTACCGCTGGACTCGTAGACGCGCACGGCCGCCGGCTTTCCGTCGCTCGCGATCGAAACGGCCACGACGGCCGAAACGCTCGACGACGGCCACTCCGATTTCGGCAGTACCGGAGGGACGGGATCGAGCACTTGCGGTTCGGCGTTTGGAGTTTTGCAGGCGCTCGCGAGCGCGCTCGAAGTTGCCGGAACGCCGCCCCCGGCGGCTCGCGCAGCCGGCGGCAGTGCGATCGCCAAAACGAGCGTGAGCGCGGCGAACATCGCCGCGATCGCCGCCAATGCCGCGTAGTTCATCTGCAAATCGCGCGGCGAGCGTTCGCTCATGAGCCGCTCGATGCGTGCGACCAGCGCGTTACGCGTCGTTAGCGCGCCCGGCGCCAGCGCAGGTGCGTGCTTGGCACTCAGGCGACGACCGAGCTGGGCAAGACAAACGGCGTACGCCCGCGCGGTCCCGGTGCGGCGAACGGCCCAGTCGTCGCAAGCGGCCTCGCGTTCGCGCGCGAGTTGACGGCCGATTGCGTAGACCCAAGGATTCCAAAAGAAGAGCGCTTCGGCGATGCGCTGGAGCGCGTTGCCGGCGACGTCGCCGCGGCGCACGTGCGCGAGCTCGTGTTCGATCGTACAGCGAAGGTCGTCTGGCCCCAATGTACCGGCGAGGTCGGCCGGCAAGACGATGGCCGGTGACAGGACGCCGGCAGCGATCGGTATGGAAAGGTCGGTGGACGTCAAAACCGGTACGCCGTCGACGCCGGCGTACGGGACGGCCTCCCGGCGAATCTGTGCGATTCGGAGGAAGCTGAGCGTCAGCCGCGCGATGCCGGCGCAGCTGCCGGCGATCCAAAAGACGGCAATCGCGGTCGTCAGCCCCGGGTTTGCAAGCGCGGCTTGCAACGAGCTCCAGGCCGGAACCGGACGGGCAGCGGTTCCGAGCGGAAGCAGCGAAAAAACGCCCGCCGCTGCGGCCCGGTGCGGCAGCATGGCGAGCAGCTGCACGCCGAGATGCGAACCCGTCGTCAGGGCGGGTACTGCGACGACGGCGATCAAGCCAGCGAACCACATCGCGTAGCGGGTCGTGGCGTTGGCGGGCGGTACCAAGCGCAACGCGAGTGCTGCAAGCGCGTACACGATCGCGCCTTGCCAGAGCGCGTTCGCCATGACGATCGAAATCATCGCGGTGCCTTTCGTTTTCGGAAAAGCGCTTTCTGCACGCGCGCCAGGTCGGCGTCGCTGAGTTGGGTGTCGTCGAGCAGGGTTACGGCGAGCTGGCCGGGCGAGTTTCCGAAAAAGCGGCGCAGCAGTTGCCGGATCGCCGAATCGGCCGCCTGCGAACGCTCGACCAGCGGCCGGTAGACGAACGCGCGCCCGTCCTCGGAGTGCGCGACGTAGCCTTTCTGCTCGAGCGTCCGCAAGGTCGTCAGCACCGTGTTGTATGCCAGCGGCGGCGACCCCACGCCGGCGGTCACCTCGGCGACCGTCGCGCGCCCCGCCTTCCAAAGGACCTCCATAAGGCGAAGCTCGTGGTCGGTGAGGATCGGCGAGCGTTTACGCGACACGTGCGAACCCGGCTAAAACTAGATTCATAGGAGTCAATCCTAAGCCCGCTTCGCGGGCCTGTCAACTCCAGCCGGAAGGCTGCGCCGCATAGCGTTCCGCGACCCGCACCAGTTTTTCCGGATTTCGCATGACGTACATTGCCGCGATTCGCCCGTCGCGCAGCTCCAGAGCGAGCGTCTGCATCACGCCGCGCTCGTCGAAGAACACGAAGCCGGGAAGGCCGTTGATCTTCGCGAGCTCGACGCGTTTGACCGAGGCGCCGCCTTTGCGCTGGAGCCCCAGCAGCATGCGGCCGACGCGGTCTCTTCCCGCAACCGGCACCGTGGCCGCGGAGACTTTGCCGCCGCCGTCCGAGGTGACGACGACGTCCTCGGTCAGCAGCTCGGCCAGCGCTGCGGGATCTTCCTTTTGCAGCGCCGCCGCGAAGGCGTCGCGCAGCCGGATTGCGTCTTCGTGCGAGACCCGGGCACGCGGTCGCGTTTCGCGGAGATGATCGCGCGCGCGCGACGCGAGACGCCGCACGCTCGGCTCGCTGCGACCGAGCATCGACGCCACCTCTTCGAACGGAACGTCGAGGCCGTCGTGCAGCAGAAACGCGGCGCGTTCGAGCGGCGACAGCCGCTCGAGCGCCAGCAGCAGCGCGAACGACACGTCGTCGGCGAGGGCCGCGGCGGCTTCGGGGTTCTCGTTCGGATCGGAGACGACGGGTTCGGGAAGCCACGGTCCCACGTACGCTTCGCGCCGAACCCTCGCCGAACGAAGCCGATCCAGGCATAGCCGCGTCGTCACCGACCGCAAGAACGCGCGGTCGTTCTCGACCTCGGTGCGCTGGAGCGCGTCGCTCCAGCGCAGATAGGTGTCCTGCACCGCGTCTTCGGCTTCACCGCAGTCGCCGAGCATGCGATACGCGTGCCGCGTGAGCTCGGGCCGCAGGGCTTCAAACGTGTCGAGCCGCGTGCGGTTCACGCGTGTACGGTCGCGCGGGCGGGCACGTCTTCGCCGCCGACCCGAACGCGGACGCACGCGTGACCGTGTCCGATCGCGTACTTGAACGTCGGGTACGCCTGCGCGACGACCATCCCGTAGGCCAGCGAAACGAGCGCGCGGCGTCCCCAGCGGCGAAGAATTTCGGCACGCACGCCGTCGCCGCTGCCGTCGCGGGCGACCGTGGCGCGAGCCAGCTCGGCGCCGAGGCGAGCGTCCTCGGGCAGCGCTTCGAAATCGCCTGCCAGCACGGCGCGGATCGTCGACGGACGAACTCCGGCACGTTCGGCCATCGCGACCCCGAGTTGCAGGCACGGGCCGCAGCCGGCCGCCTGCGATGCGACGATTCCGGCAGCGTGATACGCCTCCGAAGGGACGTCTCGACGATACGACCCCAGCTTTTGCAGCGAGAAGAGCGGCATGACCGCACCCGCGCCCGCTTCGTCGACGATCTCGCGCATGTAGCTGGTGTCGTAGTTCCACTCGCGCTCGAAGGCGCCCAGCCTGTTTTTCACGATCCGGTTCAGCACGTTACTTCCTCCGCTCATTCGACGGAAGGCGGGCCCCAAACGTGACGTTTGCCGAGGAACGGCGCTCGGCCGCCGTAAAGCAAGCGAGTATGATCCTTCGGCGCGACTTCATCGGCGCTCTCGCCGCAGCCGGGCTGCTTCCTGCG
The DNA here is from genome assembly GCA_035502675.1 of Candidatus Acidiferrales bacterium. Lineage (GTDB taxonomy): Bacteria > Vulcanimicrobiota > Vulcanimicrobiia > Vulcanimicrobiales > Vulcanimicrobiaceae > DATJUC01. Next base: position 17,904 of record DATJUC010000128.1, read on the forward strand.
GCAACCGGCATCGCGGGAACGGCCTCCGGTTCGCGGGCTCCCGAGCCGCTCGAGCGGACCTTGGTTCTGAGCGGAGGCGGCGCACGCGGTGCGTACGAGGCCGGCGTCGTATGCGCGCTCGCGGCAGCCGCCGGCGTGCCGGACGGTCAGCCGCTTCCGCGCTACGCAGCCGTCTGCGGCACCTCGATCGGCGCGCTCAACGGCTGGGCCATCGCGACCGGGCAGTACCGGAAGCTGCGCGAGCTGTGGTACGGCATCAGCGGCGAAAACATCCTGCGGCTCAAGCCGGAATACGCCGCGCTCGAAGATCCCGAAAGCGGCGTTCTCAACCGCTTTGCCTCGGCGATCGGGTTGCTCGCATTGACGAAGAACGAGCCGGCGGTGCTGCAGTCGAAACCGATCTTCGACTGGCTTGCACGGAACGTCGATCCCGAGATTCCGGTGCTCGTACCGCTGGCGTGGGCCGTCACGAACCTTACCACGCAGCGACCTGAATACTTCTACCTGATGCCGCTGGCCAGTCCGCAAGTGATGCACGAACGGGTCGAAACGGCGATGATGTTGACGCTGGGTCCGCATACGGTGGTCCGGCGCGCCACTCCCGAGCTCTTGCAGCGCGCGCTCTTCGCGTCGGCCGCAATTCCGTTAGCTTTCGATCCCGTTGCGCTTCCTTCGGTGGACGGCAGCATCAATCAATACGTCGACGGCGGCGTAGCCAGCAACTCGCCGGTGGCCATCGCACACGCCGTATCCAAGGCCGCCGACGTCGTACTGCTCGATCCGCCGTTCGAGTCGGAAGGTTCGCTCGACGACGCAATCGGCGTCGCGATGGGCGCCTTCGGAACGATGCAGCGCAAGATCCTGGAAGTGGAAATGCGAAACGTGTACTTTCAGTCGCGCGCCAAGCGCGCGTTCGAACGAATCGGACCCAACGCTTTGGGGGAAGATGCCGATTTGCTGCGCCGCTTTCTGGAGTCGGTCCCGGCCACGGATCTCGCGTACATTCGTCCGAAGGCGGTGCTCCCGCTCGGGGTCGGCTCGTTCGACGACGAAGTGGGAATCGGAAAAGCGTTTCGCATCGGCTGGGAAGATGCGGCCGGCGGATTTACTGCGTATACGTGGGAGACGTTCGAGCTGTAACGTGCGGGCCGTCGGGATCGTCCGCACGTTCGCGGCGGGATGCCAGGGCGCGTCGTGGCTCGTGCTGCTGTGGATCGCCGTGCACGACGGTGCCGGCGTGCTTTCGGCGGCTGGGTTGGCGTGGGTGCACCTGGTCGCGCTTGGATGGTTCACCGTGACGGCGCTGGCCCTGCTGCCGGCGATCGTTCCGCACGTTACCGGCGTCGCATGGCGCTCGCTCCCGGTGACCGGTGCGTCGCTCGCCGGCATTGCCGCCGGTACGCTGGCGTTGGTCGTCGCGTTGCCGTTCGCGCCGCGTTTTTCCGCAGCCGCAGCCGCGTTGCTGGTCGCGGGCATTCTGCTTTACGCCGGCGTCGCGCTCGTAACCCTGCGCCAGGCGCGCGACGGATCGCGCGTCGAGCGCGCCGTAGCGCGAGCGTTCTCCATCGCGGTCGCGCTGCTCGCGCTGGTGGCGGCAATCGGATTCGCGCTCGCCTTGGGATATTCGGGTTTGGTCGCGGCGCCGTGGCTCGCCGCTTTGGCATCCGCGCATGCGAATCTCGCATTTTTCGGCTGGCTCTCGCTGCTGGTGTACGGAGTGTCGGCGCGCACCGTGCGCGAGATGACCGGGGTACGCTCGCGTTTTCCGTTGATTCACATCGTCGTGGGGACCGCAACCTTGGCCGGCGGGCTGCTGCTGGCAATCGGTTCCGGCATCGGCAACGCCGTCGTCGCGTGGATCGGCGGAATTGCCGTCGGCGTCGCAGCGGCGGCCTATGCGTTCGACGTCGTCGACCTGCTGCGCCGCGCGGGCGACGGACGCGGCGTGCCGCGCGCGTTTGTCGGTGCCGCCATCGCGTGGCTCCTGGTAGCGGTCGCGCTCGGCGCGTTGGCACTCGCCGGGAAACCGGTCGCTTTAGCGTACGGCTTCGTTGTGCTGGCCGGATGGATCGGTCAAATGGTCAACGCACATATGCCGGCTGCGTCCGGCCGGAGCGCCGCGTTGGAATGGACGGCGTTCGCGCTCATGCAGATCGCGGTCGCCCTCGGGGCAACGGGTTTGCTGAGCGGCGTCGCGCCGGCGGTCGCCGCCGGAGCGGTTGCCGGTTGTGCGGGCTGGGTTGCGCTGGTGGGCGCGCCGGTCGCCTGACTCTACGCCGAACGGACGCCGCCGGATCCGTTGACCCGGCGAATCACCTCGCGCTTGGCGGCGTACATGGCCGCGTCGGCGCGCTGCAGGAGCCCGCGGGCGTCGGTCGCGTCGCGCGGATACAACGCCAGCCCGAAGCTCGCGCTCATCGGAACGCTGAATCCGTTTTGCAGCTCGATCGGCGACGAGAGCGAGGCGCGCAGGCGATTGCCGAGCTGCTCGGCCGTCTCGAGCCCGATGATGCCGGTCTGTAAGACGACGAACTCGTCGCCGCCGACGCGCGCGACCACGTCGTGGGCGCGGCTGGCCGCGCTCAAACGCCGGGCGACCTCGCGGAGCACGTCGTCGCCGGCTAAATGTCCGTAGGTGTCGTTGACCGGTTTGAAGTCGTTCAGATCGACGAAGTGGAGCGCGACTTGTTCCCCGCCGCGCCGCGCTCGCACGATCGCTTCCTCGAGATGTTCTTCGAAGAGCGCGCGATTCGCCAATCCGGTGAGAACGTCGCGAAACGCCTTGGCGTGCAGCTCGCTCTGGCGGCGCTCGCGTGCGACGATCGTCCCGATCAGCGTCGCGATCAAATCGATGAAATCGAGATCGGTCTGCTCGAACGGATGGCCGCGCACCGCCGTGTCGGAGAAGGTGAGCGTTCCGTACGAAGCGTCCTCGACGAAGACGGTCGCCCCGATGAAGCTCAGCCACGGCACGTCTCCGGCCTTCGTTTCGGTCGCCCACGGCTCGGCGGTCAGATCGTTCTCGGCAATCGCGCGGCGCGTTCCGTAAACGTGACGAACCAGCGCGCCCGCCAGCGGGACGGAATGTCCGATCGGAAAGCCGGTCGCTTCGCCGAACTGGTTGCGAATCGTCAGGCGGCCGCCTTCGACGCGCGACAGGAACCCGTAACGCATCTCCAGACCGAGCGCGCCCATCGCCAGAGCGTTGTCGATTTGGGTATTGAGATCGGCGACGTTCGAGGATGCGATCGTGTAGAGCGAGCGAATTCGAGCTTCCCCGACGGCAATTCGCCGCTGAATGTCGAGACGCCGCTGGTTGGCATCGTAGCCTCGGCGGACGCCCGGGACGACCACGCCGCGGTAGATCACGTAGCAGCCGGCGGCGATCGCGACCGAGCCTGCGATCAATGCGACGCGGTCGGCTTGGAGCGCGACGCCGGCAAACACGTCGCCGGCGACGAGATGGACCGCGACGATCAGCCCTTGAACGACCGCAATGCAAGCGATCACCGCCAGCGTCGTAACGGCGAGGCGGCGGAGGGGTTCGATCGATTTTTCCGGGTCGAGGGGCTCCAAGGCCCCGATTATACTGTATAGTGCTCGTCAGGCCTAGGGAGCCTACGAGCGATGGCGAGCCGCTTTACCGTTTCTTGCCCGCGCCATTTGCCCGGGCGGCGAGCGCGTCCGCGGCGGTCACGATCGGCGAGAGTTGGCTCTCGAGAAGTTGTAAAACCTCGTATTCCGACGCCGTCGGCGCCGCGTCAGCGCTGCCGGCGACCTCCGAGAGCGTAATCAGCCGTCCGTATACACGTTGCGGATAACGCAGAGCGTCTTCTTCCTGCGTCGCATCGGGATCGTACAGCTCGCGCCGGAGCCGGTCCGCGCGCGCCGCGTTCGCGCCGTTCCCATGCGATGCCGCGTCGAGCCGGGCGATTGCGCGCGTCGCGGATGCGATGTCGCCGCGAACGCGCAGCAGAAAATCGAGTTGTTCGCGCAGCGCCGGCATCGGCGTTCGCGAGCGTGGATCGTTTGCAACGCTGACGCTCGCGCTGCGGGTTTGACCGTTGGCTCGCGCGACGACCGTATAACGGCCGGGAAGCACCAGCGGGCCGTCGAGGCCGTCGCTGCGCCAGGGTTCGATTCCCGGAACCGCTGCGAGCGCGTCGTAGCGCAGATCCCAGGTCACGCGGTTGACGCCGGCGGCCGCCCTTTTGACGTCGATCGTGCGCACCACGCGGGAGCCGTCGAGGATTTGGAGCGTCATCTTTCCGCCGGCCGGTGCGGACGCGAGCCATACGTCGACGGTCGCTCCAAAGGGGGGGTTCTCGCCGGTGAACTGCGACACCGAGCCGTTCCCCGCAAGGTAAAACCGGTAGGCGGTCCGTGGCGCGAAGACGTGCACCCCTTCCGACCGTACTTGCGGCGTCATCTCTTGCAGGAAGCCGAGCCCGTCGAGGATCCAGATACCGCGTCCGTGCGTGGCGACCACGAGGTCGTCGAAGCGCGGCTGCACGATGAAATCGTACACCGGAGCGACCGGAAGTCCGAGCTGCAAACGCATCCAGCTCGCACCCTCGTCGAGCGAATACCACAAGCCGGTCTCGGTACCCGCGTAAAGCATGCCGCGGCGCACCGGATCGGGCCGGATCATGCGCGTATAGCTGCCCTGGTCGAGTCCGTCCGAAATGAGGCTCCAGCTTCGCCCGAAGTCGTGCGTGACGTAGAGATACGGGTGCAGATCGCCCCACTTGTGACCGTCGGCCGCGGCGTACGCCGTGGCGGGATCGAACGGCGAGGGCGCGACGTAGTCGACGCGCAGCCACTGACGGTCGGACACGCCGTTCATCGGCGCAGGTGTGACGTCGCTCCACGACCCACCGCCGTTGCGGGTGAGCCAGATGCGGCCGTCGTCGGTGCCGGCCCAAATCTCACCATCGCGCAGGGGCGAGCCGGCGATGCAAAAGACCACGTCGTAGTACTCGACGCTGGTGTTGTCGGGAGTGATCGGCGTGCCCGAGATCTGTTGGCGCGTTTTGTCGTCGCGGGTGAGATCCGGACTGATCGCGTGCCACGTCGTCCCGCCGTCGTCGGTCTGGAAGATCCGGTTGCCGCCCATCCAAAGGCGATGCGGGTGTTGCGGCGACATCGCCAGCGGTGCGCTCCACTGAAAGCGATATTCGAGCGGAGCCGCAGGCCAACCCATCGGGTCGAGCGGCCATACGGGAATCTCGCGCGCCTGCGTCGTTCGGCGATCGAAGCGCGTCACGGCTCCATCGTAGCTATCCGCGTAGATGAGGTTGGAGTCGTCGCGGTCGATGACGATCCAACCACTTTCGCCGCCGCCTGCATCGAAGAACGCATCCGGCGAGATGCCCCCGGCATCCAGACTGTCGCTCGGCCCGCAGGCGCTGCCTTCGTCTTGATCCTCGGCGCAAATCGTGTACGGAATGCGATCGTCGGCATACACGTGATAGGGCTGGGCCACCGCAATCGCCGCGTTGCGCCACGTGGCGGCGCGGCTATTGCTGACTTCGGCGCCGTCGTCGCATCCGGCGATCATCCGCGACGGATCGTTCGGATCGATCCATAGCTGGTGGTAATCGCCGCCGCGCGTATGCTTGAGCTGCGCGACGTGCAGGCCGCCGTCGGTGCTTTGCCACATCCGCACCGACATGAAATACACGCGGTCGGGATCCTGTGGATCGATCGTCAGCGACGTAAAATAGAAGGGTCGCTGGTTGATGCCGCGCGCCGCGTTGACCATCGTCCAAGTCTTGCCGGCGTCGTCGCTTCGCCATAGGCTTCCGTGGGAAGACTCGATCAGCGCGTAAATGCGGCTCGGCCGGCTCGGCGCGAATGCGACGGCGATGCGGCCCGTCACGCCGTCGGGCAGTCCGCGGCCTTGCAGGCGCGTCCAGTGGTCGCCGCCGTCGGTCGACTCGTAAAGGCCGTCGGTGGGACCGCCGCTGTTGAGATGGAACGGCGTGCGCCACCCTTCCCACATTCCGGCCAGGAGGACGTTGGGGTCGGCGGGGTCGATAGCGATGCTCGACGCGCCGGTGCGTTCGTCGGTAAAGAGCACTTTCTGCCACGTTTTTCCGCCGTCGAGCGTCCGATAGATGCCGCGATCCGGACTCGGCCGGAACGCATCGCCCAGCGCCGCGACGAAAACGCGATCCGGGTTTTTGGGGTCGACGGCGATACTCGAAATGAAGCGTGTCGCATCCAGGCCGGCATGCGTCCACGTCGTGCCGGCGTCGTCGGAGCGCCACACGCCGTCGCCGAAAGCAATGTCGTTGCGCAGATTGGCCTCGCCGGTTCCGGCATAGAGCGTGGCCGGATGCGATGCGGCCACCGCAATTGCGTCGATCGAGCTCACCGGCTTGTCGTTGAAGATCGAGCTCCACGTCGTACCCGCATCGGTGCTCCTGAAGAGACCGCCCAATCCGCCGGCGTAGAAGGTCGCGGCGTTTCCCGGTACGCCGCTCACCGCATCGATGCGCCCGCCGAGCGGGCCGATGCTGCGAAAGTGCGGCGCGATTCCGAGCGCGGCGATCAGCGCCGGCACGCAAGCCGCCCTGGCGAGTCGAGAGATCAGTAGTTCCACTGTGCGACGCCTGCACCGCCCGGCGTGTTCCGCCGCACTTGAGCGGCCATTCGTTCGAGCAGCTGCGCCCACGTCATCGGATGCCATCCGTGACCCTTGAGCGGGCGTCCGTAGGTAAAGCTTCCCTCGAACGGCGGCTGGGCTTCTTCCAAGAACTCCTGCACCGGATAGACGGCGAGATTGAGAAAATAGCTGTCCATGTCGCCGACGATAAAGAATAGCTTGCCCTGGAGTTGGCGGCCGATCGACGGCCAGCGCGTCTGCAGATCGTAACTCAAATCGTAGCCGTTCTCCCGCATGTAGGTCGCGACGTTGCGATCGATCGCTCCGGTCTGCATGTTCCACAACGGTTCGGGGTATCCATCGCTGCCGGCCGGATCCCAAATCGCCCACCAGCCGTCGAGCTGGTACGCCGAGCGCCCGTGCGATCCCATGACCTCTTCGTACCGGCTGACCTCGCGCTCGGTGGACAGATATTGGCCCGTGGGACGCCGGCTGAACGCGAGCTCGAAGACGTTCCAGCCGCCGTCGGGCGAATGCCGTTCGAAGGCGTTGTCGTCTTTATAGATATCGATCAGCTGAAAATGGCGGAAGTCGATCGGATCCGGATCGAATACGTACGCACCGCCGAAGAAATCGGGATGCAGAACTTGCAGTGCGAGCGACTCCCAGCCGCCGGTGGAGCCGCCTTCGAGCAGCCGCGCGTACGGCTCGCGCAGGACGCGATAGTGCGTTTCGATGGCCGGGATCAGCTCGTGCATGATGGCGTCGCCGAACGGCCCGCAGTTAGCGGAATTGACCGCATACGAGTCGTCGAAGAACGGACAGGGGTGCTGCCACGTCACCATCAGGAAGCGCGGGAAGTGCGGCGAGTTCCAGGCTTCGTAGAACTCGTAGCCGGTGCCGTAACCGGCACGCTTGCCGGCGGCCGCCGTCTGCGGCGTCTCGGTCGATTTATCGGTCGTAAAATCCCAGGGAACGGGCTGGTAGTAATGGCCCTGATTGTAGACGACCGGGTAGCGTGCGGCGGGATGCGTCGCGTAGCCTTTCGGTAACAGCACCGTCGCGCCCAAGTAGATCGGCGTCCCCCAGAATTTCGTCAGCGTCGGGCTGAGGATCCGCAGGTGTTTGATCCAGGGCGTATCCCGGTCGTATCCTTCTTCACCGAAAAGCTCGTCGCTGTCGGCCTGGGTGAGAACCTTGTCGAGGCTGAAGCGCAGCGTCGTCCCGGCGCCCGGATCGAAGTGCACTTTGACGACGTCGCTGTGCAAGTTACCGGGCGAGAGCGTAAAGACTTGGCCGTCCCACTGCTCGTGCGCCCAAATCGTGTGGCCGTCGGAACGGTGGAACTGCGTGTAGACGTTCGCGAGTGCTTCGGCGTAGTAGTCTCCGGGCGGCACGTCGGCGAGCGTCTTCACCGGATATCCCGGCGTACTCGCGTCGATAACGGCGGCTTGTCCGGGTGCCAGCGCGTCTACGTCGGTACCGAAAAACGGCGGCGAAACCTCGGGCGCGAGCACTTGGATGCGCAAGTCGGGCTTGTCGACCCTCGAAAAGATGACGTAGACGCGGCCGGTGAGCGGCGTCGAGCGAACCGATGACGGAAACGAGATCTCGACGCGCGGGGCGGTCTGCGCGAGCGCCGGCGCGCAGCCGGCCAGCAGCGCGCATCCGGCCCAGGCTAAACGCCTCACGGTTTGGCCGCCGGAAGCTCGGCCGTCACCTTCCCGTCCGCGTCCAAGAACTGCAGTTTCGCTTCGCCTGAGGCCGTTACGTACATTTTGATGCGCGGCTTGCCTTGGCCGTCGGACAGCATGACCTGCGACGTGTTCTCCGGTCCGTAACCGAAGTAGAATCGCTCGACGCCGCCGATCCCGGGATGCTGGGCGGCGATGGCCTTGCGCTGCTCGGGACTGGCGCTTTGCAGCTGCCCTAGAATGCGTTGAAACTCGGGTGTGTGCATGTTCGGCCGGTTCCAGCCGACCATGAACGCGAACGTCTTGCCGTTGTCGTTGCCGTCGTCGACTTGGAGCATCTGGTCGGTCACGACCGAGTCGTACGAAAGCGTGTTGGCGGATTGAAACGTTCCGTCGGCGGCGATGCGACCCGACCAGTCGAGCGCGCCTTGCTCGTCGCCCTGTTGATTGTAGAAGACGATGCCGTTGGAGTCGGCGCCGCCCATCCGTTTCCACACTTTCCCGTCGACGATCGGGGGCGGGAAGTCGTCGTGATCGGTGACGATCATGGCCAATTTGCCCTCGCGGTCGACGACGTCGATGCGGTGGACCGTGATCGTATCGAAGGTGGCTTTCTTCGCTTCGGCGACGGCGCCGAGAAGAAAGCCTCCGGCCAGCAACGTCACGAACAGCGCGTAATAGCGCAGCATGCGGATTTCTCTACGAATTGCCTTGGTCTGCACGCGAGCCTCCCGGTGATGCGGTATTAGGGTAGCGGAAGATATTTCACCATCCAATCGACCCAGGCTTCGTCGACGGCGCGACTGCGTACCGGATCGGATGGATGGTGACCGTTGGCGGGAACGACGAGGAACTCGACGGTCTTGCCGAGATCGCGGAGCGCGGCATAGAACTCGTACGCTTCCGGCGTCGGAACGCGCTGATCGCCGGCGTCGCTCACGATGAGCGTCGGGGCGTTGACGTCGGCCGCATAGGTCACGGGAGAGCTTGCGCGGTAGGCTTGCATCCCGCCGGGTTTCCAGGGCGTGAGGCCGCCGAACAGGTACGGCATGTAGCTGTCGATCTGGCTGAGCGAGTACTGCATGACCGCGTCGTCGACGGCGGCGCCGCTGACGGCGGCCTTCCACATGTCGTAGTGGGTAATGAGCCACGAGGTCAGCCATCCGCCGCCCGACCAGCCGGAGACGCCGACGCGCGACGGATCGATGATGCCGGTCGCTTCCAGCGCTTTCACCGCAGCTACGCAGTCGGTTCCTGCACCCAGCGGCGGCGACTTGCCGACGATCGCGTAGGCGTAACGCAGGCCCTCGTCGTCGCTGCCGCGATAGTTCGGCTGCAACACGAACGCGCCGTGTGCCGCCAACACCTGGACCAGCGGATTGAAGGCGCGCGTCGACGCCTCGAACGTCGGACCGCCGTGAATTACCAGGACGAGCGGATACCGCTTTCCGGCTCGATAGCCGAGCGGATACGTCAGCGGTCCGTATTCGGTAAAGCCGTCGTTGCTCCAGCTGAACTCGCGCGTGGGCGCCAGATCGAGCGCCGCCACCGGCGCGTTGTAATGCGTGAGCTCGATCGGCCGCTCGGCTCCGGGTTCTAGAACGTACAACTCGCCGGGACTGGCCGGCGTCGAGCCGACGAAGCCGAGCGCCCCGCTCTGCGAAATGGTGCCGCCGTCGAAATGCACGTCGCCCATGTCGACCCGGAGCGCTTGGCCGTCGCGAACGCGCCACACTCCGCGATCGACTCGATCGTCGGCAGCGACGAGCAGCGTCCCGTCGTTCGACCAGCCGAGAAAGGAGACGTTGCGGTCGAGCGAGGGCGCGAGGTCGCGCTGTCGGCCTCCGACGGGCGCTTGCGCGACCGCGTTTTGCTCCGTGATCGTGGTCGCGTCCGCGGCTTGGGTGAAGGCCAGCTGATCCCCGTGCGGAGCAAACGCAGGAAGCAAACTCCAGCGCGTGCCGAGCTGCGTTACCGAACGCGTCGACACGTCGACGACGGCCGTGCGCGACCGCAAGATGTCGTCGAAGCGGGCACCCGGCAGACGATCGAAAGCGATGTAACGTCCGTCCGGCGACCACGAAATGGCGTCGGCGTACACGCTCCACGAGCCTTCGGTGAGGCGCTCGGCTGCGGCCGAGCCGAGCGGCTGCACCCACAGGTGTGAGGGCGACGGCAGCGAGCGCGTCATGAACGGGTCGTCGCCGGCCTTAAAAAGGTCCTCGTGGCGATCGAGCGCCGTCTGGTCGGCCGGCGCGTCTTGGGTGACGTACGCGATCGCCTTTCCGTCCGGACGCCAGGCGTAGAGTTCGACGCCGTTTTTTGCGTGCGTCACGGTTTCCGCATCGCCGCCGTTCATCGGCATCGTCCACACCTGCGGGGCGGCGCTCTTGCCTTCGCCGGCGACGTCGACGAAGGCGAGCTGCGCGCCGTCGGGCGACCATTGCGGATCCTCGGCCTCGTCGCGTCCGTGCGTCAGCACGCGCTGCTTGCCGCTTGGAACGTCGACGAGCACGATCTGGCCGACGTAGTCGTCCTTCTTGAGATCGGTGCGGCTGACGACCACGGCGATGCGCCTCCCGTCGGGCGAGATGGCGGCATCGCTCAGGTGCACGATCGACGCATAATCGTCGAAGGTGAAGGGACGCGCCGTCGCGGCGACCGTCGGCCCGGCGGCCGGGATCACTGCGGCGGTCCGATGTGTTGGATGAACTGCAAGCGCAGCGTCGTGGGACCGTAGTTTCCCGCAACCGTCGGACCGGACTGCGGGATGATCAACTGGTCCTTCGGCGGAACGATCGCCGTGCAGACGGTTCCGGCCGCGCCCTGATACGGCGTTCCGTATTTCCCGACGCACTGTGGTTGCAGCGGCGCCGCCAAGCCGCCGAAATAATTGGTCCAGTACTGGCCGTGCGTGTCGAAGATGTTATCGACCGAAAGCTGCAGCGCCGCTCCGTTGCCCATGGGTTCGCGAATCGCCGCGGACCAGACGAAGAAGGCCGGCACGCTGTACGCGTTATTCGAGCCGAAATAGGTCGTTCCGACGTTGAAATAGGTTCCCCAGTGGTTGTGAAAGTTGATTTCCGCGTACCCCATGCTGTAGGGCACGGCGACGCCGTTGATCGTATTCCATCCCAAGCCGCTGGACTGGAAGTTGATGCCTGGAATGATGCCGAGGTTGGTGCTGTAGTTTTTCGGCGTGCACTGATCCGCGGGAACGTTGGTGCAGTAGAATCCCTGCGGCAGGTCGTACGCGTAGGCGCGCTGCAGGGATCCCTGCAGCTTGAAGCCGATGCCGGCGGCCGGCACGTCCTGCAAGCCGAACTCGACGCCTTCGTAGCGGGCGTGGCCGAGATTCTCCGTCTTGGTCCCGTAGAGCGGGTAGCCCGTCGTCATTCCGGGCGGAACGTAGTCGTCGCTGATCAGAAACGTCGACGGCAGGTACATGTCGAAGAGATTCTCTTGGTAAACGTCGACCGACATGGCGAGCGAGCGCGCGAATCGCTTGTCGACGCCGAGATCGTAGCCGAACGCCGTCTCAGGAGCGATCGCGCCGTTGTTGAGATTCTCGGTGTAGCCGGCGGAAGGAACGCCGTTGATGTTCTCGGCCGGCGCGCTGCCGGGCGACGAAAGCAGGCTGAGGTAGGGCGGCGCGACCGAGGAGCCGGCCGAAAAACGCCACGAAACGTCGCGGTCGGGCTGCCACGTCAGGGCCATGCGCGGGGCATTGTATCCGCGCGTTGCGTCGCTCCACGTGGCGCCCCCGTCGTCGGTATAGTGGCTTCCGTATTGGATGAAATAGTCCGATAGGCTGGCGAAGACGTTTTTTGCGACGTAGAAGCGATCGCGCAAGGTTTCGGTGTCGAAGACTTGGCTCGCGCCTTGGGGCAGCGGGTACTGCGGCGGCAGACCCGACGTGGGCACGTTGCTGAATGCGTACGAGTCGTGATGCGAGCGGTCGAGTGAGACGCTGAAGTCGCCGCCGTTTTC
>DATJUC010000129.1:0-20630 GCA_035502675.1 Candidatus Acidiferrales bacterium
GAGACGCATCAGCCACATGGCGTCGCCGGCGAGCTCGCGGCCGCGCCGCGGAAAGGTCTTTCCATCTCGAAAATCGATCGGCATGCGGTCCATAACGGTTCGACGTGCGGGCGGGTTGCAAGCCGGATCGAGCGAACGCACCCATGCATGGAGACCGCCCCTGCGCCCGTAGAACGAGTGAAGCACGAGCCGCGTTGGCACGCCTCGGTGGCCGTCATCGCGGCGATGATTCTCTATATCGCACTGCCCGAGAAACTGACGGTCGGCCCGACCTGGGTCGCCCCGGCGCTGGTGCTGATGGTGCTGGTGCCGCTCTCGATTCTGTCGCCGAAACGGCATCACGGCAGCCGGCGTGTTCGCTTTTGGGGCATCGTGATCATCGCGATCGTCAACTTCTTCAACATCGCGTCGGTGGCGCTGCTCGTGTACAGCTTTTTTCGCCCCGGGAAGGAGGCGACGCCGCTATCGGCCGCCCAACTGCTGCTGCACGGCGCGGAGATTTGGTTTACCAACATCATCGTCTTCGCGCTCTGGTTCTGGGAACTGGATGCCGACGGGCCCGACGCGCGCGCACACGCCAAATCCGCCCTCGCGTTTCACGATGCGGATTTTCTGTTTCCGCAGATGCAGATGGGCATCGCGGGCGGTTCGCCGACGCCGTGCTTCGATCCCGATTGGAAGCCGCAGTTTTTCGACTACCTCTACTTGGCGTTTACCAACTCGACGGCGTTCAGCCCGGCCGACGTCATGCCGTTGACGGTCTGGGCTAAGTTTCTCATGTTCGTCGAGTCGCTCATCTCGCTGGTGACGATCGCGATCGTATTGGCGCGCTCGGTTAGTCTGATTCAGTAAGGTTGTTGCCCAGCGAGTGCTGCAGGTTCACGAACAGCGTCGGCTTGATCTGCGTGTAACCGCGGAACGGGTAGTCGAAGAGCGCGATGAGTACGAAGACGATCGCGATCACCGCGGCCACCGACATGGTCATCGCGACGTGCGCGGTGCGGCTGCGAACCCGGAAGAGATAGCAGAGCGCGATCGTGATCGCCGCCATGACGAGGTTGCTCGCCCAGAAGAAAACCGGAATACCTTGGTCGTTGGCGAACAGGCGGTCGCGGCGCGCGTCTTGGAACGTATGCACGAGGCCGATGGCGTCTTGCTGCAACGCTTGCTGCGAGGCCGCGCTCGGATTATAGGCGGCGACGATCTCGAGCGCCTGCATCGCCGACCGGCGCGCAGCGCTGCTGCGATGTCCGGTGCGCATCGCGGGCCATTCGTCGTTGACGACCGCTTCGATATAGTCGCGTAAATCGGAGCGCAAGCGCTGTCCGACCGCCGGCGGGAACGAGCCCGCGAGATGGTAGAGGTCGGCTACCGCGCTGGCCTCTTGCTCGACGGTGCCGGCGGCCTGATCGTACTCTTGCCAGACGGTCACCAGAAGAAACGAGAGGATCACGGCGAGGATGGTCCCGACGGTGCCGATCACCGGGCCGGCGACGTCGTTATGCGTGAGCTCCTCGCGCGGCGGAAAGGCGCGATGGAAGAGCAGCAGGCCGAGCATGGCGAGTCCGCACGTGAGCCCGATGACGCCCGCGAACAGCCACCACGGCGGGATAGCGTAGACCCAGAGCACGCCTGGTTTTTCGTGCGTTACGGTCCGGCGCCTGCGCGCTGGGCGCGCGAGATCGCGCTTCCCAGCCAGACCGCGGTTGCGATCCCCGCCAGCAGCATCAGCACGGTGAAGATCAGCGGCGAGGCGGACAGGACGAACGCGACGTTCATGTGCATCGCCATGAATCCTCGCAGCGCGAGCTCGCCCAGCAGCAGCATGCCCCACGCCATCGTGACGATGCGCACGCCGCGGCGAAAGTACTTCGAGTGGCGCACCATCTCGAAGTGCTGCTGCGGAAGGGCGTCGTCGGCGGTCAGGAACTCGCGAATCACGTAGTAGCCGATCGGCCGCGGCATGAAGAACGACGAAACCAGCAGCACGGCGCCTAGCAACCCGGTCACCAGAGATTCGCGGACGAGCAGCAGGCGCTGCGTTCCGCCGAACGCGGCCGGCACCAATCCGGCGATCATGCCCAGGAGAACGAACAAGCCGACGATGTCGACGGTGCGGCGCCGGGCCAAGTTCACGACGTTGGAGACGGCGGGAACCAGCGACGCGCCGAGGACCGGCCAGAGGCTCGCCTTCGGAAGCGTTGCGAACAGAATCCAATAGACGACCGTCGTGCCCCCGACGTCGATCGCCAGGCGAGGCAGCAGCGCCACGACGCTCTCCCAAAGGAACGCCAGTGGCGTCTCGCGGCGCGCATGCTCGGACCTGGGATCGACGGCACGCGAGTCGGTGGGCACGACAGATGCATACCCACGCCGGGGCGCGAGGATAATGAAGTTGAAGCTTTAATTTCTCGGATCGCAACCCCGAAGGGCTCAAGGGTTTCTTCGCTAAGCGGTGGTAGTGACGAGACCGCGCGCGGGTATGATGTAATGGTAGCCTGCGACCTTCCCAAGGTTGATGCGTGGGTTCGATTCCCACTACCCGCTCCAGGATCGCAAGCTGTGATAAGACGGCGACGTAGCCAAGTGGTAAGGCAGGGCTCTGCAAAAGCCCCATTCGGCAGTTCAAATCTGCCCGTCGCCTCCAGCCCCGCTCTCGCGGCGTGCGCGTAGCGGTCGTCGGGCCCGGCGGAATCGGCGGGTTCGCAGCTGCGGCGCTGGCGCGCGCCGGCCACGACGTCAGCGTCGTCGGGCGAGGCGCTCACTTGGAAGCCGTGCGGCGAGCCGGCCTGACCGTCGATCGCAGCGATATCGGCGCGTTCCGGACGCGCGTGCGCGCGCTCGCCGACGCGCGCGAGCTGGGAACCGTCGACGTCGCCCTGCTGGCGTTCAAAGCCCATCATTGGCCCTCGGCAATCGGCGCGCTCGAACCGCTCGGCGCGACCGACACGACGATCGTCACGCTGCAAAACGGCGTGCCGTTCTGGTACGTCCGCAAGCCTCCGCTCGCGAGCGTCGATCCGGGCGGCCGGATCGGCACGGCGTTCGACGACGCGCACGTCGTCGGAGCCGTCGTTCACGTCTCGGGTCACGTCGCGTCGCCGGGTCACGTCGTTCAAAGCGGCGGCCTCCGGTACGTCTTCGGAACGCCGCAGCGCGGACAGGACGACGCGCGCGCGCACACGGTCGTCGATCTGTTCGCGTCGGCCGGGCTCGCCCCGGAACTCGATCCCGACGTACGGGCGACGGTCTGGCTGAAGCTGGTGAATAACGCGGGCTTGAATCCCGCGAGCGCGTTGCACGGAATGACGCTGCGCGCCCTGCTCGAAGACCCGGCGGCGCGAGCCGACGCGCGTGCGCTGATGGAAGAGGCGCTCGCGGTCGGACAGGCGCTCGGGGTCGTGCGCGAGGTCGATATCGAGGCGCGACTCGCGTACGCCGCGCGGCTGGCGGACGTGAAGACCTCGATGCTGCAAGATTTCGAAGCCGGCCGCGATCTGGAGCTCGATCCGATCTCGGGCGCGATCATCGAATTGGGCGAGCGCTGCGGCGTTCCGGTGCCGCGAACGCGCGAAGCCTACCATCGCTTGCGTGCGCTGCAGCCGCCACGAACGCATGGCTGACGCCGTTACGATTCGCCCCGCCCGGGTCGACGAGCTCGGTCGGTTCGCGCGGATGCGGGCCCTCATGGCCGAAGAAGCGCGCTCGGCGTGGGATCGCGAGTATCCCGGTTGGCGCGAGCGTTACGCCGCCTACTTCGCCGACAAGCAAAGCGCGGGTGACGGGCAGGTGTTTTTCGCGGTGCGCGGCGACGACGTGGTCGGAGTCGCGGCGTTTTCCGTCACGGACGAATATCGCGCGCAGGCGCTCGGGACGCCGCGCGGCTGGGTGAACTCGGTATTCGTGTTGCCCGAGCTGCGACGGCAAGGCGTCGCGCGGCGGCTGATGGAGGCCGGGATTGCGTGGCTCCGTGCCCGCGGCTGCGTCAAGGTGCGCTTGCGCACGAGCGACGAAGGCGAACCGCTGTATCGTTCGCTCGGGTTCGTGGCCGGTCGCGAAATGGAGATGGACTTGTGAACGCCGCCGGCGAGGAGCTCCTCGACGTCGAAGAGCTGGCAGGCGTCGGGGCAAAAACCGCACCGCTGTTTCGCGAACTTGGAATCGACACCGCGCAGGCGCTGCTCGAGTATCTGCCGTTTCGCTACGAAGATCTGCGCTTCGCGACGCCCGCGCGCGCGTTGGGAACCGGAGGTGGCGAGGAAAACGCCGTCGGCCGGGTGCTCGCGACCAAAGAGCGCCGCGTGCGCGACCTCGAGATCGTCGAAGTGCGGATGCTCGACGACGCCGGCGATCCGTTCGTCGCCAAGTGGATCGGGCGGCGGCGCTTCGTCTACGGACGCTTTCACGAAGGCATGCGGCTCTTCGTGCGCGGTCGCGTCGAGCGGACGTTCGCCGGGCCGGTCGTGAACGTCGCGCAGTACGCACAGCTCGCTCCCGGGCAGGAATATCGCGGCGAGATCGTCCCGGTCTACCGCGCCAGCAAGGATCTGGCGACCCGCAAGATCGCGGCCGTCGTTCGCAAGAACCTGCCCCGTCTGCTCGAGCTCGCGCCCGGCGACCCGCTGCCCGAAGCGATCGCCCGCGAGCGCGCCTATCCGTCGCTTCGCGACGCGTACCGCGACGTTCACGCGCCGCTCGATCCGGAGGCGGCCCAACGCGCACGCGAACGGCTCGTCTTCGCCGAGTTCTTGGCGCTGGCCACCATCTCGCACTTGCGGCGCGCGCAGCGCGAGCGCGACCACGCCGCGCAGGCGTTGCGCCTGCCGCCCGGCCTGCTCGAGGAGTTCGAACTCGCGCTGCCCTTTGCGCTGACCGGCGCGCAACGGCGAGCGATCGTCGAGATCTGGGAAGACATGACCCGCGACGTACCGATGAATCGCTTGCTGCAAGGCGACGTGGGCAGCGGGAAAACGCTGGTCGCGGCGGCGGCGGTGCTGCTGGCTTCGCGCAACGGCGTACAGTCGGCGCTCATGGCGCCGACCGAAATTCTCGCGTCGCAGCACGCCTCGAAACTGGCGCCGCAGCTGATGCCGTTCGGGATCGCGCTCGAGGCGGTCTTCGGCAGCCAAGGCCAGCGCTCGCGCACCGCCGCACTCGGGAAACTGGCCGGCGGCGAGGCCGCGGTCGCGGTCGGAACGCACGCGCTCTTGACCGAAGGCGTCGATTTCGAACGGCTCGGGCTTGCGATCATCGACGAACAGCATCGATTCGGAGTCGAGCAGCGCGCGCGCCTGCGCGCCAAGGGCGCTTCGCCGCATACGCTGCACATGACGGCCACGCCGATTCCACGGACGCTCGCGCAGTCGATCTACGCGGATCTCGACGTTTCGGTCATCGACGAACTGCCGCCGGGGCGGACGCCGATCGAAACGTTCGCAGTACGTGCCAGCCGAAAGGAGCGCGTCTACGCCTTCGTGCGCGAGAACGTTCGCGCCGGTCACCAGGCCTACGTGGTCGCGCCGGCGATCGAGGAGGGTGAGACCGATCTCACCAGCGCGGTCGCGGAGTACGACCGGCTGCGCGACGACGCCTTTGCAGGCTTGCGGGTGGGGCTGCTGCACGGCCGCATTTCGGGACGCGAGAAGGACCAGGTGATGCAGCGGTTCGGGCGCGGCGAGATCGACGTCCTGGTCGCGACGACGGTCGTGGAAGTCGGCGTCGACGTCCCCAATGCGACGACCATGGTCGTGCTGGACGCCCAGCGCTACGGTCTGGCGCAGCTCCATCAGCTGCGCGGACGGGTCGGGCGCGGTGCGTCGAAGTCGTATTGCATTCTGGTCTATCCCGACGACGCGCCGGAGAGCGAGCGGTTGGAAATTCTGACGCGCTCGACCGACGGGTTCGAAATTGCCGAAGAAGATCTCAGCCTGCGCGGTCCCGGACAGTTTGCGGGAACGGCGCAGTCCGGCGCGGCACAGCTGCGGCTCGGCGACCTCGTGCGCGATATCGAGATCTATCGTGCCGCTAAAGCCGCAGCCGAACGCATCGTTGCTGCCGATCCGCAGCTCGCGTCGCCGGATCATGCCGGATTGCGCGCACTCTTGGAGCGGCAGCCGAGCACGCAATCGCTGCTGGTTTCGTCGTGAGGGTTAGCGCGCCTCGGCGCGAATAGCGCCCGAATGTATCCGGCTGCCCGTTTTTTCCGCGTCGCCGCGTTTGCGGCGGCGGCGTTGGCGTTGCTCCCCACGGCCGTCCGGGCGGCCACCCCGGTGACGCGTGCGACCCTCTCGAACGGCCTGCAAGTCGTCGTC
Organism: Candidatus Acidiferrales bacterium; assembly: GCA_035502675.1. GTDB lineage: Bacteria > Vulcanimicrobiota > Vulcanimicrobiia > Vulcanimicrobiales > Vulcanimicrobiaceae > DATJUC01. The sequence goes on from DATJUC010000129.1 coordinate 6,312, forward strand.
GTCACCGACCCGCTGGCGCCGGTCGTCACCGCCGAGATCAACTACAAGGTCGGCTCCGACGAGCAGTGGATCGACGGCCTGGCCCACGCGACCGAGCACATGATGTTCCGCGGAAGCCGGACGCTGTCGTCGTCGCTGCTGATGGACATTCTGAGCATCACGGGCGGCGACTTCGACGCCGAGACGAGCAATGACGTCACGCAATATTACTTCACGGTGCCCTCGCAATATCTCGACGTCGCGCTGCGGTTGGAGCGCTCGCGCGCGACCGGAGCGCTGATGGCGCAGCAGCAGTGGGATTCGGAGCGCGGTGCGATCGAACAGGAAGTGACGCAGGATAATAGCGATGCAGTCTATCGCCTGTTCGTAAAAATGCAAGACCGCTTGCTGGGGGGTACGCCGTACGCGAAGAACGGCCTGGGTACGCTCGAGAGCTTCGGTCACCAAATCGACGCAGCCCAGCTGCGGAAGTTTTACGACGCGTGGTACCATCCCAACAACGCCGTCTACGTGATCGTCGGCGACGTCGACGGGCCGTCGACGGTGCGAGCCGTGCAGCGTCTGTTCGGCGACGTTCCGTCCGCGACGCTGCCGCCGAGACCGGCCGTTCGCCTCGCGCCGCTCAAGGCCGCCGTCTACCACGACACGTCGGATGCGCCGTATACCGCGGTGCTGCTGGGCTATCGGATGCCGGGTTACGACAGCCCCGACTACGCCGCCGCCCAAATTCTCGGCGACGTACTCGACAGCGAACGCAGCGACTTCGGCGCCCTGCCCTACGAAGGAAAGGCGCTGGGAGTCGAGTTCGTCGAGCAGTCGTATCGAAAAGCCGGCATCGGCATCGCGTATGCGGCCATTCCGGCGGGATCGGATCCGCGCGTCACCGATCGCACCGTTCGCGACATCGTGGCGGCCTACGAGAAGACCGGGGTGCCGGCCGATTTGGTCGAGGCGGCGAAGCTGCGCGAAATCTCGGCGCTCGAGTTCAACGCCAACTCGATTCAAGGTCTGGCCGACGAGTGGAGCGAGGCGGTGGCGGTCGAGGGACGCAGCTCGCCCGACGAAGCGGCGGCCGAGTTCTCGCGCGTGACCGTGGCCGACGTCGACCGGGTGCTGCGGGCGTACCTGCGCAACTCGACCGTGGTGGCGGCATACGCCGTGCCGAAAAACTCCGGCGCGACGGCTGCGGGCGGCAGCGGTTTGGCCAAAGAGAACAATCAGATTCCGCCGACGACGCACGAGCCGCTGCCGGCCTGGGCGCAAGCCGTGCTCGATCGCTTACAGGTGCCGTCGCAAACGCTGTCCCCCTCGGACACGATCCTTCCCAACGGAATCCGGCTGATCGTCCAGCCGGAGACGATCTCGCACACGGTCGTCGTCAGCGGCGAGATTCTCAACAATCCGGCGGTACAAGAGCCCGCCGGTCAAGACGGCGTCGCCAGCCTTACGCAGGAGTTCATGCACTGGGGATCGACGACGTATTCGCGCGTCGCGTTCGCCGCCGAGCTCGATACGATCGCGGCCGACGTGAGCACGGGAACGCATTTCGGACTCGAATCGCTCACCCAAAACTTCGATCGCGGCATGCAGTTGCTCGCCGACGAAGAACTGCATCCGGCCTTTAGCGCGAGCGACTTTCCCACGGTGAAGCAACAGCTCGCCGACGAGGTGGCCGGCGACGTAACCTCGCCGAGCCATCTCGCCGACGTCGCGCTCGACGACGCACTCTATCCGCCGGGCGACCCCGAGCGGCGATTTCCGACGCCGCAGACGGTGAACGCCTTGACGGTGTCAGACGTCAAGGCGTGGTACGCGTCGGTCTATCGCCCGGACATGACGACGATCGTGGTGATCGGCGACACCACGCCCGATCGAGCCCGCAGCGAGGTCGAGAAGTACTTCGGCGGCTGGAGCTCGGCCGGTCCGAAACCCAACGTCTATCCCTCGCCCGTCCCCTCGAACGCGCCGGCCGCCGTCACGGTGCCGGCGACCGGGCGCGTTCAGTCGTCGGTGCGGCTGGTCGAGACCATCGGGCTGCACCGCACCGATCCCGATTGGCCGGCGATGCAGTTGGCCAACGCCGTGCTGACCGGCGGCTTCTATTCGTCGCTCCTCTACCACGATTTGCGCGAGGTACACGGCTACGCCTACGACGTCGACAGCAGCATCGACGCCGGCAAAGTGCGTTCGACCTTCGGACTCGACTACGGCTGCGATCCGGTCAACGTCGTTCCGGCGCAAAGCCAGATCGTCGCAGTGCTCGCACAAATGCAGCAACGGCCGGTCGACGCCGACCGTTTACTGCGTTCCAAAGCGCTGCTGATGGGCGACGTGCCGATTCGCGAGTCGAGCTACGACGGCGTCACCGACCAACTCAGCAGCTATGCGCTGCAGGGATTGCCGCTCGACCAAAACGTGATCGACGCCCGCGCCGAGCTCGCTGCAACCGCCGCCGACGTCCGAGCGGCGATGGCGAAGTACGTCCGGCCGGAGGGCTTCGTACGCGTCGTCACCGGCCCAGGGCCTCGCTAACTCCGCCGTCGAACGCCGGGGCATGGAGTGCCAAGCGACCGCCGGAGTCGGTTTCGACCTCGACCATACGCTCGCGATCGACAACAAGCTCGAGCGGGTCGCTTTCCTGCGATTGCTCGAGGAGGTCGTCGAGCGCGGCGGCCATCCGCTCGGATCGATTTTCGAAGAGTCGGACCGGATCGACGCGTTGCTGGCAGAGCAGCGCACCGGAGCGTTTCCCATCGAGATCGCGGTGGAGCGGTTCGTGATCGACCGTGGCCTTCCGATGGAGCCGTACTTTCTCGAACGTTACCGCGCGCTGGCACTTGAAATGATCGAGCAGTTCGTGGTGCCGATGCCGGGCGTGAGACGAACGCTGGCGGAACTGCAGCGTCGCGGGATACCGGTCGCGGTGCTCAGCAACGGATGGAACCCGTTGCAGCTGCTCAAGGCGCGGCGCGCGGGGTTCGGCGGCGTGGTGCTCGCGAGCGCCGACATCGGCGCGCAAAAGCCGAGCGCGCGCGCGTTCGAGGTGTTGATGGACGAGCTCGGAACGCGGCCCGAAACGACGTGGTTCGTCGGCGACGATCCGCACAGCGACGTCTCCGGCGCTCGGGAGTTCGGGCTGCACGCCGTGTGGCTCGACGACGAGGGTCGCCGCTATCCGCCCGAGATCTTGCCGCCGTCGTATCGCATCGGCCGGCTCGAGGAGCTGCTGGAGATCCTGCCGGAAACGGCGTCGGCGCTTCGGTGAGCCTTACCGTGCGCTCCGGCTACCTCTCTGCGGAGGGTTGGGCCTTTTACGGCGAAGAGATGCTCATGCGAAACGGTCTCTTCGAGCGCGATCCGGTGATGCGGCCGCTCGCACCGGGTGCGTTCCAGTGAGCCCTCGCATTACCGGCGGTTCGTTGGGCAGCCGGAAGCTCAAGTCGCCCAAAGGCTTGCACGTCCGGCCCACGCCGGGCAGGGTCAAGGAGTCGCTGTTCTCGATCTTGGCCGACCGTCTGGAAGGCGCTCGCGTTCTGGACCTGTTCGCGGGGACCGGTGCGATCGGGTTCGAGGCCGCTTCGCGGGGAGCGTCGCGCGTCGTGGCCGTCGAGGCCCATCGCGAGACGGCGCACGCCATCGAGGAAGCTGCCAAGAATCTCGGCGTCGAGGGCGTCGTCGAGGTCTTTCCGGCGCCGGCCGAGCGCGCGCTCTACCGCCTCGAGGGGCCGTTCGACATCGTCTACCTCGACCCGCCGTACGCCAACGAAGTGCCGCTGCAGCTTTTTCGCTTGCTGTTGGAGCGCGGGCTGCTGGCGCCCGGCGCGCTGATCGTTTTCGAACACGCCGCGAAGACGATTCTTCCCGACGTACCGGGGTATCGGTGTACGCGCGAGGAAGTCTACGGCGATGTCGCGCTGGCATTCTTTAGCGCAAGCGGCTCCGACCGTTCCGGCACGACGGGACCGGCTTGACCAACGGTAAACCCGCGCGAGCGACGCGCGCCGTCTACCCGGGCTCCTTCGACCCGCCGACCAACGGACATCTCGACGTCGTCGAACGCGCCGCCAAGTGCTTCGGCGAATTGGTGGTGGCGATCGTCGTCAATCCCCAGAAGCGCAGTCCGATGTTCACGCTCGACGAACGCGTCGCGATGCTGGATCGATGCATCGCGCACGTGCCCAACGCGCGCGTCGAGCACTTTCGCGGACTGCTGGCGGACTACGTTCGCGCCGCGGCCGCCGACGTGATCGTCAAAGGGCTGCGCGTGGTTTCGGACTTCGAGAGCGAAATGTCGGCGGCGATGATGAACCGATCGCTCTCCGACGTCGACACCCTCTTTCTGATGTCGGACCAGAAATATTCCTTCGTCAGCTCCAGCCTAGTCAAAGAGGTCTTCTTTCTCGGCGGCGACGTCGCTGCGCTGGTTCCGGAACCGGTGCTGCGGGTGATGGAAGTCAAACGCTCGACCCTTCTCGAAACTCGTTCGTAACGGAGGTAAGTACATGTCGGTCTATCGCGTTTTGGACAAGCTCGAAGCCTACGTGCACGAAGGAACCTGGCTCCCCGCCGGCTATCGCGTTCTATCCGAAGAGCGGCTGATCGAGTTCGTCGAAAAAGTCCGCGCATCGCTGCCGGAAGAGGTGGGCCGCGCGAAGATCATCGCCAAGGATCAAGATCGCGTCATGCGCGCCGCGCAGGAGAAGGCGCAAGCGATCGTCGAGCAAGCCGCCAACAAGCACGAGGAGCTGGTCGATCAGAACGAAATCGTGCAGCGCGCTCGAACGACGGCGGAGACGGTGCTGCGCGAAGCCGAAGAGCGCGCCCGCAAGGTGCGCGAAGGCGCCGACCAGTACGCGGCGCAAATCCTGGCCGATATGGAAGGCCGGCTGGCCGGCGCGCTGGGGGCGGTTCGCAAGGGACGCGACACGCTCGCGCGCCAACCGCAAGCCGCCGCGGACAAGTCCGCGGCCGCGCCGTTGGCCGAAGCCGCCGCGAAGAGCAAACGTGCCGCCTTCGATCTGCAGCAGAGCCCCGGAACCGAAACCGCGGAGCTGGAGTCGGTCACGACGCACGCGTAGCGTTGCCGCGGCGGCGACGCGGCTAGGCCGGCCCGTCGACGTCGACGACCCCGTAGGTGAGCAGAACGCGTGCGAACCACAGCTGATTGACGTCGGCGAGACCCGGGAGCTCGCCGACGGTCACCGGTCCTTGCCGGAGCCGCCGCAGCGCCTGCGCGCAGGCCGCCGGAAGCGTCAGCGACCGCCCCGGCACCAGCAGCGCCAGCGCCTCGCCACGTTCGGATATCGCGTACGGCAAATCGCCGCGCCAACGAATGGTGGAGGTTGCCGCGATCGCTTTGGAGGCGCGTACCCGCGCGAACGAGCCGCTCGCATCGATGCGCGACGCCCCGAGAAACTCGAGCGCCAGCCGGTCGCCCGACGGGCCGAGACGATCGTGCGCGAACACCTCGCGTAAACGATCGTTCAGCGAACGCATCAGCGCGCCGGCGGTCGCCGGATCGTCGCGCCATCCGGGCGGCAGCGAACGGCGCAGTTCGACGTCGGCCAACGCGGCCGCGGCCAGCATACGCTCGAGCAGGTCCGCGACGCGCAAGGTCAGCATCGCGAACGTGACGTGGAGCGTACGCGTGCCGCGCGATGCCGCATGATGCGGGAAACCGTGCGGGATGTAGAGCGTATCGCCCGGCTGCATCGGTATTTCGCAGTCGAGCTGCAGCCGGTCGGCATGGGCCGCGGCGTCGAACGGCTGCGATTCCAGCGGCAGCTCGACCACCGGCTTATAGACGCGCCAGGTTTTCTCGCCTTCGATTTGAGCGATAAGAGTTCCGTGCGTATCGTAATGCACGTCGAAGCCCTGCGCCGAAGCGGGCGTAAAGTACACGTTGGGCTGCACGAACCAGCCCGTCTGCGCCTGCAACGCGTTGCAGAAGCGCTGCATCCGGGCGCTGAACGCCGACGCGTCCTTGACGACCAGCGTCCAGCCCTGTTCGAAGAACTCGGCGACTTTGCGCGGATCGATCGTCGTCACCGGCGGCTTCCCGGTGTATGCGGCCCGCACGCTCGGGCGCATCGGCGCGTATTGCTCGATCGCCAGCTCCGGCGACCCGGCCTTCACGAGCGCAAAGTTCGCCGCCTCGCGAGCGCCCAGCTGGAGCGCGTCCTCGAGATCGCCGACACCGTACAGGTTCGCAAACCGCGCGGGATCGTTTCTCGAAACGTGGAGCGTGGCGCGCTCGAAATACTCGCGTCCGAACGTGGCGGCGTCGACCGGATCGAACAGCCAGGCGAAAGGGGCCGCGTTCGGATTCATAGATAGAAGGCTCCGCCGACGCCGACGGCGCGTTCGCGATAGCGCGCCTGGGGCGTGAGGTTATAATCGGTTTCGACGTCGACCACGGTTCCGGGCGACAGCGCCCGCTGGAGCGCGACGAGCAGGGTATTGGACGTTCCGCCGCTCGGGCTGGACGGCACGCCGACGTTGTCGTTGACGAAGAGCGACGTCGCCGGGGTGAGTCCGTACGCGACCGTCAGCGACGGTTGATAGGTGAGAAATCGCCGCGCCGCGCCGCCGGCAGACGGCGTTCCGGACGCGTCCAGAACGCTCATCGACGGGCTCAGGCTGAAACGGCCGACCGAAAACGCCGCGACGTAGCTGAGCGCCAATCCCGGCGAGCCGTAAGAGTAGCCGTTGGTTCCGGAGGGTGCGGTTACGAACGCCTCCAGGGCATCCTGAAACCACGCGTGCGCCGCGAAGTTGTGTTTCCAGCCCAGGCCGGCGTCTTGCGTTCCAATCGCGGGCTGGAAGCTTTCGCCGGCGTACCCGCCGCGCAAAACCATATTCGGAGGAAGAAGAACGAGCTCGTCGTGCTTGTCGACGCCGACGCGCAGCAGCGTCATCGGATAGCCGGCGAGATTGCTCGAGCCGCCGGGACCGGCGTCGACTTGGTTGCGATACCCGTATTCGACGACGCTCTTGCCGCGTTCGACGGTACAGGGCGAGCCGCTGACCGTCGGCGCCGGCCCGGTGCTGGGGCGGTCGACCACGGATGCGACTTGGCCCTGACGGCACGGTCCTGGCTCGTGCTTGTCCGCGATCGCGGCGATGGGGTGAATGAAATAACCGGCAGTGCCGAGCAGTGCGGCCGAGACGCCGGCGGCTCCGCGCGAACGTGCCGGCACCGTCCGGCTAAACCGGCGGGGCCGGGACGTTGTGCGCGAACGCTTCCAGCCGCGCGCGATCGATGGCTTTGACGCGCCCGCGGTCGAGTTCCACGGCACCGGCGTTTTTCAGGCGCAGCAGCGCGCGCGCCGCCATGTCGCGCACGGTGCCGGCCGCCGCGGCGATCTGCGCCTGCGAGAGGTGTTCGACGCCCGGCAGTCCGCGCGTCATGCCGACCGACGCGCGCGCGTAGCCGAGCAGAAACTTTGCAACGCGCTGCAAAACGTGCGCGAACGCTAGATCGGCGATCGTGTCGATCGACCGGCGGCGGGCTTGCGAGGATGCGATCAGAAACCCGAGCGCGAGCTCGGCGTCGTTGCGCGCCGCATGGATCACGGCCTCGCTGGGGAGCGTCACGATGCCCGCGTCGGTCAACGCTTCGGCCCGAGTCGTGGCGCCGCCGCCGTCGAAGGTTCCGCTTTCGTTCAGCGTGTCGTGGGTCAGGCGCTCGCCGATCGTATGCGTCTTCCCGTCGGGCGAGAGCAGCGTGTAGATGACTTTCCCGGTCTTCACGATGCCCAGATACGGCCACATCTCGCCTTCGTCGAAGATCGTATCGCCCGATTTGTAGCTCCGCTCGCCCATTTGGCCGGCCAGTTCCTTGATCGTGCTGGCCTTGGCCGCGGTGAACTGGGGAACGTGCTGCAGGAACGCTTCCCCGTCGGCGTTTTCGTCGATACGTTCCAAGCGGATGGTCCACCGGTTGCTGCCGAGATTACGCGCGTCCCAGGAGAACCGCCCGGGGCGCAGCTGCGTCATCTCGTTGCGCAGCGCCCGCGGATCGGTCTCCTCGTTGATTTCCAAAGACGTTCCGACCAACAGGCGGTCGAAGGCGTCGAGGATCTGGTCGGTCTTCGTCGCAGGCGGAAGCGACCGGGCGTCGAGCGTAATCGCAGCGGGTCGGTTGATCGGCATAGCCAGCCCGATTTAGGGATGGCCTCCCGCCGCGCCTGCTGAATACGGGGCTCCCATGAGTACACCAATACGCGATACCGATATCGTGATCGTTGCCGGCGCCCGCACGCCTTTCGGAAATTTGGGCGGCACGTTGGCCGACCTCACCGCCACCGACTTAGCCGTGGCCGCCGCCGAAGCCGCCATCGAGCGCAGCGGCGTGCCGAAGGAGCGCATCGACGAAGTCGTCTTCGGCAACGTCATGCAGACCAGTGCCGACGCCATCTATTTGGCTCGTCACGTGGGCCTGCGCGCCGGTCTGCCGATCGGAGTTCCGGCGCTGACGCTCAACCGGCTCTGCGGGTCGGGGCTCCAGGCCCTCGTTTCGGCCGGCCAGTCGTTGGCGCTGGGAACGGCGACGTACGCGCTGGCAGGCGGTGCCGAAAACATGAGCCAGTCGCCGCACGTAGTGCGCGGCGGGCGTAAGGGATTTCACTTCGGCCAAAACGTGCAGTTCGAAGATTCGTTGTGGACCGCGCTTACCGATTCGTACGGTAACACGCCGATGGCGATCACGGCCGAGAATCTCGCCAAGCAATACGGCGTCTCGCGCGAAGCTTGCGACGAGTTTGCGCTGGCCAGTCAGCACCGCGCCCTGGAGGCGCAAGCCGACGGGTACTTTGCCGAAGAGATCGTGCCGGTGCGAGCTCCCGGCCCGAAAGGCAGCAGCGTGACGATCGACAAGGACGAAGGGCCGCGCGCCGGACTTTCGATGGAGAAGCTTGCAAAACTCCCGGCGCGTTTTACCAAAGACGGCGTCGTAACCCCGGGCAACGCGAGCGGCATCACCGACGGCGCCGCCGCCGTCGTGCTCACGACGGTGAAGCAGGCCAAAGCCGACGGGGTTTCCTGGATCGGCCGCATGCTGTCGAGCAGCGTCGTCGGCGTCGATCCGTCGATCATGGGAATCGGCCCGGCGTTTTCGATTCCAAAGGCGCTCGCGCGGGCCGGCATCGCCGAAGGCGATCTGGCGGTGATGGAGATCAACGAAGCATTCGCGCCGCAAGTGCTGGCGTGTTTGCGCGAGATGGGAACGGATCGCAGCAACGGCCTTCGCTTGAATCCGCACGGCGGCGCGATCTCGCTCGGCCATCCGTTAGGGGCGTCGGGAGCTCGCCTGGCGGTGACGACGCTGCACGACTTGCAGCGGCGCGGCGGCGGATACGGAATTGCTTCCGCGTGCATCGGTGGCGGACAGGGAATCGCAGCCGTCTTCGCCGTCGACTGAGCGGCCGGCGGCACGACGCTGGTTTTCGATCGGACGAGTGTGGGACGTCCTCGCACTCGCCGCGATCGTCTTCGTGCTCTGGAAGGTCTTCGTCGCCCCGCGCGATCTGTCGGCGGCCAACGCGCATCCGGCGCCGCACGCGGCCTACGAACGCCTGGACGGCGGAACCTTTCGCGTGACGTCGGAACGCGGGCACGTGTTGTTCCTGGACTTCTACGCGTCGTGGTGCGAACCGTGCCGGCTCGAGCTTCCTCTAGTCGAAGCGTGGGCGAAGGACCACCCGGCTGCGGCCGTCGTGCCGGTCGACGTCGGCGAGCCGCGCGCCGTCGTCGCGGAGTTCGCGCGCGCCCACGAACTGCGCGGCGTCGCGTTCGATCCGTCGCAGTCGTCACAGGCGTGGTTCGCGGTGCAAGGATTCCCGACGGTGGTCGTGGTCGATCCGCAGGGCCGCGTTCGCGCCAAGTGGGAAGGCCTCAATCCGGCGATCGGGGCGGCGATGTCGAACGCCGCGCAGGCGCTCGGAGCTCGCTAGGGCGCGCCGGGCGTTACGAGCCCTTGCCCCAAAACGCGAACATGCCGATCGCGGCCAGCAGCATCGCTGCGACGGTCGCCCAGCCCCAGATGCGCGCGGTCAGGCTGCTCGTCCACTCGTGCAGCACGCGGCGATCGCTGGCGAACGCCACGATGACGGCGAGCAGCGGTACGGCAACGACGCCGTTGATGACGGCCGACCAAAAGAGTGCGGCGATCGGATTGACTTCGAACAATCCCATCAGCACGGAAACGCCGATGCCGGCGGCGAGGACGCCGTAAAACTGCGGGGCCCGAGAGACTTTTTGGCTGAGCCCTTCGCGCAGCTTGAAGACCTCCACGACCACGTATGCCGAAGAGCCCACCAGCGCCGGAATGGCGAGCAGCCCCGTTCCGATCATGCCCGCGGCGAAGAGCAGTCCGGCGAACTTGCCGGCCAGCGGCTCCAGCGCGCGCGCCGCATCGGCCGCCGAGGCGATGTCGTGCTTGCCGTGCGCTCCCAGGGTCGCGGCCGTCGTCACGATGATGAAAAACGCGACCAGATTGGAAAAGATCATCCCGAAGTTGACGTCGAGATGCGCGTCGGCGATCTGTTGCGGCGTCGCTCCTCGGCGCTGGCGCTCGGTGGTGCGCCCCGCCTGTTTCTCGTCTTCGACCTCCAGCGACGCCTGCCAGAAGAAGAGGTACGGCGTGATCGTCGTGCCGAGAACCGCGACCAGCGTCGTGAGCCAGTCCGAGGAAAAGTGGACCTCCGGAATCACGAGATGGCGGAAGACGCCCAGCCAATCCGGACGCACGACGAACGCGGTGACGACGTAGGCGAAGAGGCTCAGCGTCAACCATTTGACGATCGCGAAGAACACGCGATACGACAGGAAAATCGTGATCAGCGCCAGCGCGGCGCCGAACAGCAGGTCCCAAACGAAGTGAGGGAGGCCGAAGACCAAGCGCGCCGCGGCGCTCATGCCCTCGAGGTCGGCGCCGGCGTTGATCGTGTTGGCGACGATAACGCTGAGGCAGAGCGGGTAGAGCAGCCACGGGTTCAAGCGCCGCCGCATATTGGTTGCCAGCCCCACGCCGGTCACCATGCCGATGCGCTCGCACATCCCTTGGACGACGGCCATCATCGGGGTCGTGATCAGGGCGATCCACAGCATCGAAAAGCCGGTGCTCGCACCGGCTACGGAATACGTCGAAATGCCCGAAGGGTCGTCGTCGGCGGCTCCGGTGACCAAGCCCGGGCCTAAGATGCGAAAGAAACGCTTCAAGCGCTCGCTCATTCGTCGAGGTTTCTGCCCAAATCCGGGCATCGAGAAACCTACGGGGCCGGCGCGGCGTTGCCGTCGATCTCGCCGAGCGCCGGTTTGCCGGGCGTCAGCGTCATGGCCGGGAGGTCGAAGCGCAGCGTATTGTCGCGCAGCGAGCCGTGCAGTGCCCGAATCTCGGGCTCGACGAATCCGAGCCACGTAACGTACCGCCGACTCGGGTCGAGTACGAACGGAAACCACACTCGAAGCGCGGCACCGGTCAGTGCGAGCGGAGCGTCGCTTCGATTCTCCAGCGTGTAGAAGTAGAAGCCGTTCTCGCCCGGAGTGGGCGGCATCTCGCCTGGGGTTGCGGCCCGGCCGCCGAAGCGCAGCGACGCCAGGGCGGTTGGATCCGGCGGCACCAACGCCGCATCGAATCCATCGGTGCGGTCGCGCAGCTCGCCGGTGTCGGCGTCGGGCGGCTGGAAGGGCGCGACGCCGTCGTCGATTCCGGTAACGTGAATTGCGGCGAGCGACGCTACCGCGCCGGGAACGTCCAGTTCGCGGGCCAGCTCGGGCGCCGTCACCGGCCGTTGCGGTCCGGTGCGAATCGCGTTTTGCACGATCCACCAGCGCGCGGAGCGGCGGTGCATCGTGGCGATCCCGGCACGCGCCCCGCCGCTCCAGACGGCCAGCGCGTCGTCGCCCTCGACGACGACGTCGTCGATGCGCGGCGGCACGTTCGTCCAGTGTGCGATCAGGATCGGTGCATCGTGACGGATCGCCGCGACGTCGCCGTGCGGGCCGGCGTCGTCGGCGCGCAGGCCCGGCGGGGTCGCGATTGCAAGCGCCCCGGCCAACGCCGCCGCTAACCGCCCGGCTAACGGCCGCGCCATTGCGGCTGGCGCTTTTCGAGAAACGCGCCGGTGCCCTCTTTGATGTCTTCGGTGTTGACCAAGAGTCCGAACTCCAGCGCTTCGACTTCGAGCGCGTCGTCGAGCGACAGGTGTTCGGCGTTGTTGATCGCGCGCTTGCAGGCGGCGATCGCCAGCGGCGCCTTGCCGCCGATCGTCTCGGCGATGCGCCGCGCTTCGTTCATCAACTCGGCCTGCGGAACGACTTTTTGCACCAACCCGATCCGCAGCGCTTCGGCGGCGTCGATGATCTCACCGGTCAGGCAGAGGTACATCGCCATGCCGCGGCCGACCAGACGCGTGGTCCGCTGCGAGCCGCCGTAGCCGGGGATCAACCCCAAGTTGACTTCGGGCTGACCGAAGCGGGCGTTATCGCTGGCGATGCGAATGTCGCCCGCCATCGCGAGCTCGCAGCCCCCGCCTAGCGCGAAGCCGTTGACCGCCACGACGATCGGCGTGCTCATGCGTTCCATTTGCCGCGTCAGCGCTTGCCCGGTGCGGGCTTGGCCCGCGCCGTGACGGGCCGTCTCCAAAGCGTTGAGCTCGGCGATATCCGCCCCGGCCGCGAACGCCTTCTCGCCGGCTCCGGTCAAGATCACCGCGCGCACGTCGGGATGGCGTTCCAGCTCGACCAAGGCCAACGAAAGCTCGGCCAACAGCTTCGTGCGCAGTGCGTTGAGCACGCGCGGACGATTGAGCGTGACGACCGCCGCCGGCGGCGCGACGTCGACCAGGATGTCTTCGAAAGCTCCCAGGTCACTCATAGTCGTAGAAACCCTTTCCGGACTTTCGTCCGAGACGTCCGGCCAAGACCATACGCTTGAGCAGCGGGGGCGCCGCCATCGCCGGATCTTTGAACTCGTCGAACATGATCTGCGCGATGTAGTACGTGGTATCGAGTCCGACGAAGTCGAGCAGCTCGAGCGGTCCCATCGGGTAACCGCATCCCAAGCGCATCCCCTTGTCGATGTCTTCCTTGCTTGCCAGGCCGTCCTCGTAGACGCGAATCGCGTACAGCAAGTACGGGACGAGCAGCCGGTTGACGATGAAGCCCGGCGTGTCTTGTGCGAGGATCGGCTCCTTGCCGAGCTTGGTGACGAAAGCGGAGAGCCGGTCGACGGTTTGCTGCGACGTCGCGATGGTGCGTACGATTTCGACCAGCTTCATGATCGGCACGGGATTGAAGAAATGCAAGCCCGCAACCCGGTCCGGACGCTTCGTCTTGGCCGCCAGTTCGATCACGCACAGGCTGGAAGTATTGGTGCAAAGGATCGCGTCGGGCGCCAGCAGTTCGTCGAGGCGCGCGAACAGCTTGCTCTTGATTTCGACGTTCTCGACGATGGCCTCGATCGCGAGATCGCACGAACGCATTTTGGTGACGTCGGTCGTCGCGACGATGCGTCCGACCGCCGCGTTGCGGTCGCTCTGCGACAGTTTTCCCTTCTCGACGAACTTGTCGAGCGACTTGGCGATGGCCGCGACGCCGCGCTGAAGCGGCTCGTCGGCAACTTCCACCAGCACCACGTCGAAGCCGGCCGCGGCGCACGCTTGCGCGATGCCGTTTCCCATTAGGCCGGCGCCGCAGACGCCGACGCTCTCGATCTCTGACACGAACGCTTTCTCCTTACAAAGAGTAATCTGGCGTTAAGCTTATGGTTCTATAAAGGCGCAGGTCCATTCGTTGCGTTGCGGTGAAGGCACCTTTGCCCTATACTGGGGGCTGCCCGGCAAGCCGGCTCGAGGGAGAATTTGAGAGTAGTGCGGACCGCCTATCACGAAGCGCTGGAAGGGACGAGGCTCGACGTCGTACGCCTCGGGGCCCTGGTCGCCGACGCGATCCGCGTCGCCGTGGAAGCGCTGGAGAATCGGGATTCGTCGGCGGGCGCGCGCGTCGTCGCGGGCGACGACACTATCGACGATCTCCGCCGTCGCGTGGAGGCGCACTGTATCGAATTGATTTGGCGGCAGCAACCGGTAGCGGGGGAGCTGCGCGAGATCGCGGCGATGCTCGAAATCGCGACCGACCTCGAGCGCGTCGGCGACTACGCCGTCGACATCGCCAAAAACGCCATCAAGCTCTCCGACAACGCCATGCGGCCGCAGCGCGTCGAGATCGACCGGATCGCGTCGGTTGCGCTGACCATGCTGGTGGACGCAATGCGCGCGTACACCGAACGCGACGCGCGGCTGGCCAGCGAGGTGATCG
>DATJUC010000130.1:0-3996 GCA_035502675.1 Candidatus Acidiferrales bacterium
CAGGTCGAAAGCAAGGCGTGGCCGAGCAGCAACCGCATCTCGCGCGCGAGCTCAATGCCTTTGACGCAACGCTCATCGTCATGGGCGGCATCGTAGGCACCGGAATCTTCGTCAATCCGTCGGTCGTCGCACAGCGCGCGCATACGACCCCGCTGATCCTCACCGCGTGGGTGGTCGGCGGCGTCATCGCGCTTTTCGGCGGGTTCGTCTTCGCGGAGCTGGCAGCGCGCCGCCCGCGCGTCGGCGGCTTGTACGAATACATGCGCGACGCGTTTCATCCGGCCGTTGCGTTCGGCTATGGATGGACGGCGCTGCTCGTCTCGCAGAGCGGCGGTATGGCGCTAGCCGCAATCACGTTCGCACTCTACTTCAACCCGCTCGCAGTCTGGCACGTACCGGCGATCGCCTCGGCCGTCGGCGTGCTCGTCATCTTTAGCGCGATCAACTGCTTCGGAGTGAAAGAAGGCGGAATCACCCAAAACCTTTTTATGATTCTCAAGGTAGCGGTGATCGTCGCGCTGATCGGTGCGGGCTCGATCGTTGCGCCTTTGCACGAGGCCGCGGCCGCGCTGCCGCTTCCCGCAGCCGGACTCGGCATCTTCGCGATGCTCGGATCGGCGTTGATTCCGGTGCTCTACGCCTACGACGGCTGGCAAACGGCGAGCCTCATGAGCGGCGAGCTCAAAAATCCGCGCCGCACGCTCTCTCATGGCCTGGTGTGGGGCGTGCTCGGGTGCATCGCGTTGTATTTAGCGGTTACGCTGATCTGCATTCGCGTGCTCGGCCCCGCGAAGCTGGCGGCGTCGCCGGCGCCGGCCAACGACATCATGCATCTCGCGGGACCGGCGTGGGAGTGGGTCATCGCTGCGGGCGTGGGCCTGTCGTCGCTGGGTTTTTTGAGCAATCAAATCCTGACGTCGCCGCGCATCTACTATGCGATGGCCGAAGACGGCGACTTTTTCGCCAGCCTCGCGTGGCTGCATCCCAAGACCAGCGCGCCGGTCGTCGCGATCGCGCTGCAGGGCGCCGTCGCGATTGCCATTACCCTCATCGCGACGGCCTTTGAAGCGCTGCGAGCAAGCTATCAATCGATACTCGACGGCGTGACCGCCATCGATTTCACGTTCTTCGCCCTGGCGGCCGCGGCGGTGTTCGTGTTTCGCAGGCAAGACCCATCCGGCGAGCGCGCCGCAGTGGAGGTGCCGGGCCATCCGGTCAGCACCGTAGCCTTCGGAGCGGTCTGCGCCGGCGTCGTCATCTATTCGGCAGTAGCTTTCCCGGCCGACACGTGGCCCGTCTTCGCGATTCTCTTCAGCGGCGTGCCGGTCTACTGGCTGTGGCGCTGGTACAAAGCGCGCAGCGCTGCGGCTCAATCGTAAACGGTGCGGGACCGAGCATTTCGCTGACCCCGCGCTGCACGAACTAGCGCTCGGTTGCTTAGTGGAAGCATGCGGGAGCTGCGAGGCGAAACGTAGCCTCGATGACGGCGAACCCCCGGTTTTCGTCGAGTTCCAACGTCACTCTGGCGCCCACCGGCACGGTGACGTTTTTATTCTCGGACATCGAAGGCTCGTCGCGGCGTTGGGAAACCTATCGCGAGGCCATGGACGATGCCGTCAAGCGCCACGACGCGAGATTGCGAGCCGCCGTCGAAGCCCACCACGGCTACGTGTTCAAAACCGTCGGCGATGCATTCTGCGTCACCTTTGCGCGCGTATCCGACGCCGTCGCCGCGATCGTCGAAGCCCAACGGGCGTTGAGTGGCGAGGAGTTCTCGGCCGTGGGTGGCTTACGCGTGCGATACGCTTTGCATACCGGCGAAGCCGTCGAACGCGACGGCGACTATTTCGGCCCGACGGTCAACCGCGTAGCCAGGCTGATGTCGATCGGCCACGGGGGACAGATTCTTCTTTCCAACGTCACGCGCGGGCTGGTCTATAGCGATCTCCCGGCCGGCACGTCGCTCGTCGATTTAGGCTCCCAACGGCTCAAAGATCTGACCGAGCCGGAGCATGTGTGGCAGCTCAACATCGACGGGCTGCCCAATCAATTTCCACGATTGCTTTCGCTCGACGCAGTTCGGAACAACTTGCCGATCCAACGAACCACGTTCGTCGGGCGCGAGGACGAAGTCGCCGAAGTTCGGGAGCTGGTCGAACGCCACAGTTTGGTCACGTTGGTGGGGGCGGGCGGCGTCGGAAAGACGCGCCTCGCGCTGGAGGCTGCGTCGGAGGCGCTCGACTTGTTTCCCGACGGCGCCTGGTTTGCGGATTTGGCGGCAATTAGCGATCCGGAACTCGTCGCCAGCGTGATCGCCAAGGCCTTAGGTATGAGCCAGCAGGAAGGTTCGCGCATCGACGAAGCGATTCCGCATTGGCTCAAGCCGAAGAAGTTGCTGCTGATCCTCGACAACTGCGAACACATCCTGGAGACGGTCAGTTCGATCGTCGCAGCGGTGCTTCGAACGGCTGCGGACGCGAGCGTGCTCGCGACGTCGCGGCAGGCCCTGAGCATCCAGGGCGAAAGCGTTCATCGTTTGCCGTCGCTTTCCATCGACGACGCTGTGGCCCTATTCGTGGATCGAGCGACCGCGGTCGACAGCCGGTTTCGACTGACCGACGACGCCGCGCCGATCGTCGCCGATATCTGCCGCCGCCTCGACGGCATTCCGCTGGCTATCGAGCTTGCCGCGGCGCGCGTACGAGTGCTATCGATTCCGCACCTTTCGGAGCGGCTCAACGAACGTTTTCGTCTTCTTACCGGAACCAGCCGCGACGCGCTGCCTCGTCAAAAAACGTTGGGTGCGCTGATCGACTGGAGCTACGATCTCCTTACACAGCCCGAGCAGCTGCTCTTTGCGCGGCTGGGCATTTTCGAGGGTGGATTCGGCCTCGACGCGGTCACTCGGGTATGCGGCCAGGGACTCGACGAGCTCGAGATCCTCGATCTGCTTACGTCCCTCACCGACAAATCGTTGGTCGTCGCCGACATCGGCGGGGATCGCGAACGCTATCGCCTGCTCGAATCCACGAGCGCGTACGCGTTAGAGAAGCTCTCGGCAACGGGCGAACGGGACCCGCTAGCTCGTCGTCATGCCGAATACTTCCGCGAGCACGCGCGCGCGGCGTACGAGCGCTACGGAAGGGGGTCGACGCTCGAATGGGTTGCCGAAGTGGCGTTGGAGCTCGACAACTACCGCGCGGCGCTGACCTGGGCGTTGACGCAAAAGAACGATTTCGCGCTCGGCGGCGACATCGCCGGCTCGCTGTTGTCGTTATGGGACAAGGGCGGACTTCCGGCAGAGGGCCGCTACTGGATCGGAATCGCCTTGGACAACAACAGCGAGACCGAGGAGCCGCTGATCGTTGCGTCGCTGCGCTTCGCGCTTGCGAATCTTCTCGTCTACGGCGGTAAACGCGCCTACGACGAAGCCGAGCTCGCCATGCGCTTGTACGAGGCGGCCGGCGATCTGCGCGGAAAAGCGCTGTCGGAGCGACATCTGGCATTCGTGCTGTATCAAATGGGGCGTCTGGACGACGCCAACGCGATGATCGAGCGTGCCATTGCAACGTTTCGGGAGTGGGGGGACGAGCGCGGCGTGGGTCCGTGTTTCAACATGCAGGCGATGTTCGCGAACGCGCGGGGCGATCGTCGTGCCGGGCGGGAGCTTTACGCGAAGGCGCTGTCGGCATTTCAGGCGTGCGGAAACGAGACGGGTGCGGCGGTCGTGCTCAGCAATCTCGGAGAGCTGGAGTTCGGCGACGGCAACCTCGACGAAGCCTTGCGCTACGTCGACGCGGCATTGGCGATCGACCTGCGCGGAAAGAACGCGACCAATATCAGCACCGGCTACGCGAACGGCGCCGCATATCGCATCGCCGCCGGCGATCTTGCCGGCGCGCGCGAGGCCGCGCGGGAGGGGTTGCGTTGGGGACGCCAGGCAAAGTCGGAATCGGCCGTCAAGCTCTCGCTCCAGCATCTGGCGGAGCTTGCCGC
>DATJUC010000131.1:0-2006 GCA_035502675.1 Candidatus Acidiferrales bacterium
CGTACCGCTTTAGCGCGGCGACGGCGAAGCGACGGGACGGCCGCACGGATCGGTCAGCGTGGTCAATCCCCACTTCGAGCTGCGCGTCATGACGCGCGCGTCGCGGCGAACCGGACCGAACCAGTGAATGGCATCGTCGACGGCGCGCGCGCGCGCCGCAGCGTTGGGCGCCCTGACGATCTCGACCGATGCTAGGCTGCTGTCGGCGTTGCTGGTAACCACGACTTCGGCTCCGTCGAAGTCCATGATGCGCGACTCACACGAACCCAGCGGCGAGGGTGACGCGGAGCTCGACTCGGCAGCGTGCTGCGCCGAAGAGCAACCAGCCGCGACGAGCACGGCCAAGCACGAGCCGACGAAACGCTTGTTCAATTAAACGAGAGCGTGCGTCCGCACGAGTCGATCGCTTTGTCCGGAACCAGCATGCCGTTTTCTCCGGGCTTGAACGAGAGGATCTTGAGCGGCGGTGCGTTGATGCCTGCCGGACCGTAGGTGGTTTCCAGCGCGAGCCGTGCGTCGTTGACCGCTTCGGGATTATCGGCCTTGGCCGTGACGAGGTACTGCTGAACGGTACCGTTGTTCGCAAACAGGATGTGAAAAGCGACGCCCGTGGGCGAGGTGACGTCTTTTTCGCCGCATGCCGGGCCGGGCGCATATGCGGCGGCCGTTCCGGCGCACGAGATCGCCAGCGCCACGGCCAAGAGAAAGCGAGCGTACACTCCCACGCTTCGATTATCGGCCGCCACTTTGCCCCTGGGCCGTGCTGCGAAGGTAAAGTTCTCGCAAGTTTTGCTCCGGGACTTCGGAAGGAGCGTCCATCATGAGATCGCGTCCGACCTGGTTCTTCGGAAACGCGATGACTTCGCGGATGTTTTCCTCCCCGCACGCCAACATCACGATCCGGTCGACTCCGAGCGCCATGCCGCCGTGCGGCGGCGCGCCGTAGTCGAGGGCCCGAACGAAGAAACCGAAGCGCTCCTCTACGTCCTTTGCGCTCAGGCCGAGCATCTCGAAGATCCTTCGCTGCTGCTCGGGCTTATGAATGCGGATCGACCCCGAACCCAGCTCGTAGCCGTTGAGCACCATGTCGTAGTGCTGCGCGCGCATGTGCATCGGATCGGTCTCGATGAGCGCCCACTGTCCCTCCGCGGGCGCGGTAAACGGATGGTGGGCCGGAACCGGCTTTCCGGTTTCCTCGTCGATGTCGAGATACGGAAATCCCGTCACCCAGCAGAACGCGAACGCGCGATCGTCGCGCAAGCTGCAGCGCTCGCCGACCTCGTTGCGCATGCGTCCGGCGACCCCGTACGCGAGCGCCCGCTCGCCGGCGAACAGCAGCACCGCGTCGCCCGGCTGCGCGTTCGCGGCGCCGCGCACGGCAGCGAGATCCGCGTCGGTGAGAAACTTCGCCGCCGGCGACTTGACGCCGTCGGCACCGTAGGCGATCCACACCATGCCGCCGGCGCCGAACTGCTTGGCCGTTTCGGTGAGCGCGTCGAAGTCGCGCCGGGAAAGTGACGCGCCGCCGGGATAGCGCAGCGCCACGACCGACCCGCCGGCCGACAGCGCCGACGCGAACACGCCGAACTCGGTGGCACGGAAAACGTCGTCGACGGCGGCAAGTTCGAGCCCGAACCGCAGATCGGGTTTGTCGACGCCGTATCGCGAGATCGCTTCGTCGTAGGTCAGGCGCACGAACGGCGGCAGGTCGACGTCCAGCACCGTCTTCCAAACGTAACGCATGCACGATTCCATCGTCTCGAGCACGTCGTCTTGGTTGACGAACGCCATCTCGACGTCGACTTGCGTGAACTCGGGCTGGCGATCGGCGCGCAGGTCCTCGTCGCGCATGCACCGCGCGATCTGCATGTAGCGCCCGAAACCCGCGATCATGAGAATCTGCTTGAGCATCTGCGGTGACTGCGGGAGCGCGTAGAACGAACCGGGATGCAAACGGCTCGGCACGAGGTAATCGCGCGCGCCTTCCGGCGTCGACTTCATCAGCA
>DATJUC010000132.1:0-7014 GCA_035502675.1 Candidatus Acidiferrales bacterium
GAGTCGCTCTTTCACGGCCACGGCGGCGATTTTTTCCTGCCCCTGCGCCCCTACCGCCCGCACGCGGCCGGTATTCCGGAGCGCATGCTGGAACGCGCGATCGGGGTCGTCTACAAACCGGAGACGGAACTGCAGAGCCACTACTTCGTCGCCGACGTCGTCCGGCAGTTCGACGCGGTCTTTCACTTCGATCGAACGCGCGCCGTCGAGCCGCTCGAACGTTCGGAGACGTGGCAGCGCGGCGAAGCACCCGAGGCGTTTCCGAGCGGCGTCTAGCGAGGTCAGCCCGGAAACTCGAGGCTGTCGCCGTGCCGGTGGGCAAAGACGGCGTGCTTGTCGTGGGCGTCGGGCGCCAGCCGCGAGTGCAGATGCAGCGCGGCGCCGCGGTGTGCGACGACGCGATCGATGTGGTAGGACGTCGGATGCAGCCGTATGCGCTCGGCCAGCAGCGTCTCCAAGTCGGCGCCGAGATAGAGTTCCGCGAGTTTGAGCAGCAAATTCGCGAAAAGGTGCTGGAAGCTCGGATCCCTCGGCAGCAGATGGCGCGTCTGGAACGAGCGCACGATCGAGAGCGCGTGCGCTTTATCGAGCGGGCAGCGCCCGCCCGCGCGGACGGAATCGATGACGACGTGAATCAGCGGGGTGCCGTCCGCGTCGGGAGCGATCTCGACGGTTGCGAGGACCCCGCCGGCGGCGGCATGCCGCGAGTCGCTGCCTTCGGCCGCCAGCGGAGCGATGCCGTGACGAGCGAGGAGCTCGTCGATTTCCGAACGTTTTACTTTCATGCCGACACTCTACCGCGCGCCGAGGAAGGGCTTGTGAAGCGGGCCTTCCGGAGCTTTTCCCACGTCGAGAGTAGGGTGCGATCATGAGGATCGATCAGGGCATGCCGATATCGCGAATTCTGGTTCCGGTCGACGGCTCCGACGTGGCCGCGCGCGCGCTCGATTTCGCGGTCGAGCGGGCTAAGCTGCACGGCGCGAGCCTCGGCATCGCGTTCTCCGTCAACCGCTCGAGCATTGCGGCCGTAACCGCCAATCCATACGGTTATGCCGATCCGGCTCCCTTGCTGGAGGCTCTCGAGGAAGAGGCCGGCGCCGTTCTGCGGGGCGCGAAGGCCGTCGCCGAACGGGCCGGCGTCGGATCCGATTGCGCGAAGCTGGACGGCGTGCCTTCGGCGGCGATCTTGGCGTACGCCGAGCAGTATCAGCCCGACATCATCGTCATGGGTACGCACGGCCGGGCAGGACTGGAGCGATTCGCGCTCGGGAGTACGGCCGAGGGCGTCGTGCGGGCAGCCCGAGTTCCGGTCTTTACGATCGACCGGCGAACCGCCGCACATCCGGTTACCGGAAACGTCAAACGCGCCCTCGTCGCGATCGACGGATCGCCGGCCTCGGATTTGGCGTTCGACTTTGCCTGCGCGTTCGCGCGCGTCGAGCAAACCGAGCTCGAGCTTTGCGGCGTCGTCGAGCCTTCCGGAGGACGCAGTAACGACCTCGACCGCGCCCCGTTCGTGGGCAGGGAGATCGAAGAACGCGTGGAGCGCTTGCTGGACGAGCGGCGCGTGCGCGCAGCAGACGCCTCCATTACCGCGCGCGTGTCGCTGCTGCGCGGGAGCGCGGCCGGCGAGATCCTCGCAAAAGCCGAGACGGGGAGCGCGCAGTGCGTTTTCGCCGGCACGCACGGGCGTGCCGGCATTCCACGCTTCCTGCTCGGAAGCGTGGCCGAGTCGCTGCTGCGCTCGAGCCCGGTGCCCGTCTGCACCGTTCGTCACCGTTAAGAGGAGGCCGGCGTGTTCTCTAAGATGCTGATCGCAATCGACGGCTCGTCCCGTGCCGATCGCGCGCTTCAGACGTCCGTCGAATGGGCGAAGTCGCAGCGATCCGCCTTGGAAATCTGCAAGGTGGTCGATCCGGTCGACGTCCTCGGGGAGGGGACCTTAGACGACGCGCAAGGCGCGCGTCTCGCAAGGGCAACCGCCGAGGCCGAGCGGCTCGTCGCCAACGCGGTCGACACCGCGAAGGTCGCCGGCATTTCCGCGCGCGGCTCGGTCGCCGTTGGCGACCCGGCAAACGAAATCGCAGCACTCGCGGCGACCGCCGGCGCCGATGCCGTCGTCGTCGGAAGTCACGGCCGCGCCGGGCACCGCCGCTTTTCCTTGGGAAGCGTCGCCGAGAGATTGCTCCGCATCGCGCCGTGTCCGGTCGTCGTGCTGCCCGCGGCGCCCGAATGTTACGTACGAACTCGTATACCGCACGCGGATCGCCGGTCGCCGGTGTTTGCCGTCCGCATGATGGAAACGTCGCCGGACCGATTCGAGCGCCTCTACGGCGAAATCGCCACCTTCATGGACGGCCCGGGCGCCGACTTGCGCGGCTGCCTGGGCAGTCAGCTTTTCGGCAGCGACGACCGCACGCGCATTCTCATCGTTGCAGAGTTCGAATCGCACGACGCCTGGTCGCGCGCACAGTGGGATGCGCGGCTTGGAACCTTACTCGAGGAGCTCGCGCTCAGTGCGGAGACGCTGGACTTCAATCTCTATCGCGGCGATCGCTTCGCAGCCGGACCTCCGACCGCCGTACGATCGGTTTGACGTCGACCTCCGGCAGAAGCCGTTCGACGTCCTGCACGTTGCACAGCTGCGTTCCCGGAATCATCGCCGTGGCGGCACCCGCAGCCGTCCCCAACCGCAATCCGTCCTCGAGCGAACCGCCCTCGTCGAGCGCGATCGTCAATCCGGCGACCATCGAATCGCCGGACCCGACGGTACTGCGCGCCGTGACGCGCGGGGCAAGCGCTTTCCACGCGCCGCCGGCACTAACGCCGATCGCACCGCCTTCGCCTTGTGAGATGACGACGTTCGCGGGACCGCGTGCGCGCAGCGCGAGCGCTGCCGCCAGCACCTCGTCGTCGCCGGAGAGCGTGCATCCTAGGCATTCGGCGGCCTCTTCGACGTTGGGTTTGATCAGCAGGGGCCGTGCCGGCAACACCGCCGAGAGCGCGGGGCCGGAGGTGTCGACGACGGCACGCACTCCGCGCTCGTGCAGCCAGCTCACGAGAGCGGCATATGTCGAGCTCTCCAAACCCGGCGGCAGGCTGCCGCCCAAAATAACCGTGCCGCCCGGATGCGCTTGCAGGAGCCGTGTGCGAAGACTCCCGAGCCGTTCCGGGGCGACCGTCGCGCCGGGCAGGTACAGGCGGCTTCGCCGGCCGCTCGACGATTCGTAGATCATCACGTTGAGCCGCGTCAGTTCGGGGACGTCGTCGAACGCGTGCAACACGCGTTCCTCGTCGAGGCGTGCGCGAACCATCTGGCCGGTGACGCCGCCGACGAAGCCGAGCGCGATCGTAAGGCGGTTCAGCCGATGGATGACGCGGCTGGCATTGAGCCCCTTGCCCCCCGCGTCTAGAGCGTCGAGCCGACAGCGGTTGCTTCCGCCGAGCACGAAGTCGTCGACGGCCACGGCCTCGTCGACGGCCGCGTTCATGGTCACGGTGAGAATCACCAGCAGCTCCTCCGCCGCCATGCTACGGCCGTGCTGAGAAGTCGCGCGGAAGGAGCGAAGAAGAAGTAGGAAGCGGCCGCGGACCTCGGGTTCCCTACATTTTCCGATCGATTTCGTTCAATTGGGCCGATGAAGACTCTCGACCGGCCGGTTCCCGCAAGCTCGGGACCTCCGGCACCGCCTCGGCCGCTACCGCCTCACCGCCACACCGGAATACGGGTGGGCATTGCCTTAGCGGTAATCGCCGCGGTGATCGCCGGGATCGTCGTCGTGCGCGTCCGATCGGCTTCCAGCGTCGGATACATCACCTCGCCGGTCGTGCGCAAGGACCTCGTTCAAACCGTTACTGCAACGGGAACGGTCAACCCGCAGAACACCATCTTGGTCGGTACGCAAGACTCGGGGACCATCACCGAGCAGGACGCCGATTACAACTCGGTCGTCAAGAAGGGCGAAGTCCTGACCAAGCTCGATCCGACGAGTTTTCGTGCGTCTCTCGAGAACGCGGAAGCCGAGGAAGCGCAGGCGCGGAATCAAATGCAGTCCACCATCGCCAACGTCGGCGTCGCCGAACAGAACGTTGCCGCGGCCCGGGCGGCGCTCGACTCGACACGCGCGCAGGTTTACAAGGCACATGCCGCGTTCGATCTCGCCGACGTTACGCTGCGCCGCGATCTCGCTCTTCTCGTTGAAGGCTACATCGCGCGGCAGCAAGCCGACAACGACACGTCGGCCGCCGCCGCCGCCAAGTCGGGCTTGGACGCCGCAAACATTGCCGTTCCTCAGGCCGAGGCGCAGCTGCGCGCCGGCATCGCGCAGCTGCAGAGCGCCGAGGCCGCCGCGAAAGCAAGCCGCGACGCCGTCGCAGCGCAAGACGCCTCGGTGGCAATGGCGCGTTACAACCTGGACAATACGATCATCCGGTCGCAAGTGAACGGCACCGTGATCGCGCGCAACGTCACGATCGGGCAGACGGTCGCAGCAAGCTTCCAAACGCCGACGCTCTTTACGCTCGGCCAAGATTTGAAGAAGATGGAGGTGGACGTTGCGGTCGGAGAACCCGATATCGGCGGTGTCCGCGCGGGAGACGTTGCCGACTTCACGGTCCTCGCTTATCCGAACCGCGTTTTTCGCGGCGTGGTCTACCAGGTGCGCCAAAATCCGACGACCGTCAATAACGTCGTGACCTACGACACGGTCGTCTACGTCGGAAACCGAGACGGTGCGCTCTATCCGGGGATGACCGCCAATGCGTCGATTCACGTCGCCAAAGCCCGTAACGCGATCGTGGTCCCGATTGCGGCGCTCCAATATACGCCGCCGGCGTCGCAGCGACGCGCGCCCTCCGGCGGGCAAGCTCCTCAATCGCCTTGGGGAATGACCGAGGCATCGTTGACGCGGACGATCGTGGCCGGACGCAACGGGCGCGTCTTCGTTCTGCGCGCCGGCAGCCTCACGCGAGTCGCGGTGCGGGTTCTGCTCGTCAGCGATACCGAAGCGGCCGTGCTTCCTGCCGGTGGCGCGGCGCTTCGCGCCGGCGACGCCGTCGTTACCGCGGACACGGCCAGCCTCATGGCGGCGCAAGCTGCTACGGCGAGCTCGGCGCTGGCCCCGCGCACGTCGACGCTCGGCCGGAGTCCGGGACAACGCTAATGCCGGCGGCGCCGGTCGTGCGCCTCATCGGCGTTCGCAAAACGTATTCGATGGGCGATCAGAACCTGGCCGCGCTCGACGGCGTCGATCTGACGCTCGAAGCCGGCGAGTTCGTCGCGATCATGGGACCGTCGGGCTCCGGAAAATCGACGTTAATGCACGTCATCGGGTTGCTCGACCGGATCGATTCGGGACGCTACCTCTTCGAAGGTCAAGACGTTGCGCTGCTCGACGCGGACCAGCTCGCCGACGTCCGATCGCGACGCCTGGGCTTCGTCTTTCAATCCTACAACCTGCTGCCGCGCACGACCGCCATCGAAAACGTCGAGCTTCCGATGGTCTACGCCGGAGTTACGGACCAAGAGCGGCGCAGACGCGCCCTCCAGGCACTCGAGATCGTCGGCGTGCCCGAGATGGCTCAACACGTCTCCAACCAGATGTCGGGGGGGCAGCAGCAGCGCGTTGCGATCGCGCGCGCGCTCGTCAACGATCCGAGCTTGATTTTGGCCGACGAGCCGACGGGCGCTCTGGATACGAAGTCGTCCGAAGAGATCATGCGGCTGTTCGCGCGCCTCAACGCGGAGCACGGCATGACGATCTTGCTCGTAACCCACGAGCCGGACGTGGGGCGCAAAGCCAAACGCGTCGTCGAGTTTCGCGATGGAAAAATCGTTCGCGATTTGCCGGTCGGCGAGGCGTTCCGAGGCGCGGCCGCAGGATGAGACTCAAAGCGCTCGTGAGGCTTGCTTGGGAAGCGATCGTACGTAACCGCGTACGCTCGCTGTTGACGATGCTCGGCATGATCATCGGCGTCGGTGCCGTCGTCATCACTATTTCGATCGGCGTGGGCGCTCGGGCGGCGATCTCGGCACAAATTACCGGCCTCGGCAGCAATCTCCTAATCGTCATTCCGGGAAGCGTCAACTTGAACGGCGTGCAGACCGGAACGGGCGCAGCCTCAACGCTCACCCCCGATGACGGCCTTGCGATCGTCAAGCTCTACCACGTCGCCGCGGTCTCTCCGCTGGTGGGCCTGCACACGCAGGCGATCGCGGGAAGCAACAACTGGTACACGGGCATTGCCGGCGTTGCACCGAGTTATACCTACATCCGCGAGTGGCACATGGCGTCCGGGCGGTTCTTCACCGATGCCGACGAGGCGTCGTCGGCAAAGGTTTGCGTCCTCGGTCAGACCGTGATCGAGAATCTCTTTCCCGACGGCGACTCGCCGCTCGGTAAAACCGTGCTGGTGCATAACGTGCCGTTTACCGTGATCGGAACTCTGGCACGCCGCGGGCAGAGCGCCAGCGGCCAAGACCAGGACGACACCATTCTCATTCCGTTTACCGCTTCGATGCAGCGGGTAACGGGGACGACTTTCGTCAACGTCATCCTCGTATCGGCCGACGACGGGAAGTATATCCCGTTCGTGCAAAATGAGATTTTCGGCTTGCTCCGGCAACGGCATCGCATTACCGGGGCCATGCAGGACGACTTCGACATTCGCAACCTGCAGGATATTGCCAACGCCGCCGCCTCGAGCGCGACGACGATGGAGTTGCTCCTTGCCGGCGTCGCGGTCGTCTCGCTGCTGGTCGGCGGCATCGGCATCATGAATATCATGCTCGTCTCGGTAAGCGAGCGAACGCGCGAGATCGGACTGCGTATCGCAGTCGGCGCGCGCAGCTCCTCGATCCTACTGCAGTTCTTGATCGAGGCGGTGGTGCTTTCCGGGGTCGGCGGCCTGATCGGAGTTCTCCTCGGCGTAATCGGTTCGGGCGCGGTCGCTATTTTCGGGCATTGGCCGATGGCGATACCGATCGGCGGCATGCTTCTGGCCTTCGGTTTCGCG
>DATJUC010000133.1:0-8839 GCA_035502675.1 Candidatus Acidiferrales bacterium
GACGGCGACTCGACGATGATCTCGTCCCCCGGTTCGGCCAAACTCTGCGCCACGATGGCGATGCCTTGCGTCGAGCCGGTGAGCACGATAATGTCGCCGGCGTCGACCTGCCCGGCCCCGCGCGCGCGCATCCGGCCGGCGATCGCGGCACGCAGCGGCTCGTAGCCTTCGGAGTCGCCGTACGACAGCACGAAGCGTGGATCGCGCGCGACCCGTTCGAACGAAGTGGAAAGCTCTCCGAGCGGCGAGGGCTCGTCCGGCGCGACGCCCTGGACGAAGGAGATTCGCCCCGACTCTTGTTTGGCGGCCAGCTCTCCCAGTACGTTGGGAAACTCGCCGACGCGCCACGGCGGCAGCGTGACCCACCACGGCACGCCGGAGCCGCGCTCCGGCTGCCCGCCGCGCAACTGGGGCACGACGCGCGAACCCGAGCCGACGCGCTGCTCGATCAGCCCGTCGGCGACGAGCTCGCGATACGCGTGCACGACGGTGCTGCGGTTGACCTCGAGACGATCGGCCAGCGCGCGCTCGGGCGGCAGACGCGTCGACTCGGGCAGCGTTCCGGAAAGAATCGCTTCGCGGACGTGCTCGTAGATTTGACGGTAGAGCGGGACGATCGATTCGCGGTCGAGGGCGGGGAGAAAACCAGGCGGTCCAAGAGTCGGCATGGAGCGGTCCATTTTCGGTGCGATCCGCGGGAACGCATGCCGCGGATGCGAATCCCCCGAGCATGGCAGAACATCAGGTCGACGCGGTCGTCATCGGTGCCGGACCGGGCGGATATCACGCCGCGATTCGGCTGGGTCAGCTCGGGAAGAAAGTCATTTGCGTCGATCGGGACGAGGTCGGCGGAGTCTGCTTGAACTGGGGCTGCATCCCGACCAAGGCTTTGCTGCACGTCGGCGAAGTGGTGCGTCACATCGAGCACGCCGAGAGCATCGGCCTGCGCGTCAAGGGCTACGACGTCGACCGCGAGGGGGTCGCGAAGTTCAAGACCGACGTGGTCAACGCCAACGTCGGCGGCGTCAAGACGCTCTTCAAGGCCAACGGCGTGACGTTCGTCTACGGCGACGCGTCCTTCAAGAGTCCCAAGGAAATCGTCGTAAAGACGAAAGACGGAGGAACCGACACGATCTCGGCAACCGACGTCGTGATCGCGACCGGCTCGGCACCGGTGGGCGTCAAAGCCTGGCCGCGGGACGGCGAGACCATCATCAACTCCGACGACGCGGTGCAGATGAAGCGCGTCCCCAAAAAACTGCTGGTGATCGGCGGCGGCGTCATCGGCCTCGAGTTCGCGACGGTCTACAAGCGGCTCGGCGCCGACGTCCTGGTGATCGAGGCGTTGCCGCAAATTCTCACCGGGACCGATCTCGAAATCTCCAAGACGCTCGGACGCATCCTCAAGAAACAAGGCATCGAGATCCTCCTCGACACCAAGGTCGGTGCGCTGAAGAAAGCCGGAAAAACCGTTGCGGCGACCTTCAATGGGGCCGGAACCGGCAACAAAGACGAGACGCGCGATTTCGACATGGTGCTGGTCGCGGTCGGGCGCCGGCCGGTCACCGACACGCTCAACCTGGCCGCAGCCGGCCTGAAGACGGACGACCGCGGATTCGTCGCCGTGGACCCGCAAATGCGCACCGGCGTGGCCGGCGTCTACGCGATCGGGGACGTGACCGGTCAGCCGCTGCTGGCGCATCGCGCCATGAAGCAAGGCGTCGTTGCCGCCGAAGCGATCGCCGGCGACAAGTCGGCGGCCTTCGACCCGGTGGCGGTCCCCAACTGCGTCTACACGGATCCCGAAGTCGCGACCGTCGGTCTTTCCGAGGAGGAGGCCAAAGCCAAAGGCTACGAGGTCCGGATCGGCAAGTTTCCGCTGGCCGCGAGCGGCCGGGCGCGCACGATGAACGAAACGGACGGGCTGATCAAGCTCGTGGGCGACGCGAAGAGCGACCTCTTGCTCGGCATGCATATCGTCGCGCCGCAGGCGGAGTCGCTGATCGGCGAGGGCGTCATGGCCCTCGAAATGGGCTCGACGCTGGAAGACATCGGCCTCTCGGTCCATCCGCACCCGACCCTTACCGAGGGCATCATGGACGCAGCCGAAGCTGCCCACGGGAAAGCCATCCACATCGTCAATCCCAAGCCCAAGGCTCCGGTACCGGCCGCTTCGAGATAGAAGAGCGGGAAACGCCGCCCTTTTCGAGCGCATCGCTTTCCCACCCTGACGAGTTAAGCAAAAGATGGCGAACCGCGCACGGCTGATGGACCTGGGCCTGCGCCCCTACCGCGAGGTATGGGAGCTGCAGCATCGCCTGCACCAGGCGGTCCGGGAGGGCCGGGAGGTCGAGACCTGGATCGCCGTAGAGCATCCGCCGACGATCACGCTCGGCCGGCAGGCCAAGCCCGAGAACGTCCTGCTGGATCGCAACGCGCTGCGAGCCAAGGGCGTCGAGGTCGTTTCGATCGAGCGAGGCGGCGACGTCACCTATCACGGCCCCGGTCAGCTGGTCGTCTATCCAATTCGCAGGCTCGAGCGCTTCCGGGAAGTCGTGCCCCTGGTGCGCGCCCTCGAAGCCGCCGTAATCCGAACCTGCGGGCGGTTCGGCGTGGAGGGGACGCGCTGGAGCGAGCACGCGGGCGTGTGGATCGGATCCGATCAGATCTGCGCCATCGGACTGGCGATCCGCGCAATGGTCTCGCTGCACGGACTCGCGCTCAACGTCAGCACCGCGCTCGACTACGACGCGCTCATCAACCCGTGCGGCCTGCGCGACCGCGGGATCACCTCGCTTTCGCGGCAAGCCGGTCGCAGCGTGCGCTTTTCGGAAGCCAAGGACGTCTTGCTCGACGAGCTCGCACGCGAGTTCGGCGTGCGCTTCGAGCACTTCGCGTACGAGAGCGTCGCGTGATCGAGATCGACTTGACCGCCGCAGCGCCGCCGCGCTACCCGCGCAAGCCGGATTGGCTGCGCGTTTCGCTGCCGGCGGGGGACGAGTACGAACGCGTGAAGGGCAAAGTCAACGCCCTCGCCCTGAATACCGTCTGTAAGGAAGCCGCCTGCCCGAACCTCGCCGAATGCTGGGGCGCCGGAACGGCGACGATCATGATTCTCGGCGACACCTGCACGCGCGGCTGCCGCTTCTGTAACGTGAAGACCGGCAATCCGCGCGGCCGCGTCGATTGGCTGGAGCCGGTTCGGGTTGCCGAAGCGGTGCGCGACCTAGGCTGGAAGTATCTCGTGTTGACGGCCGTCGACCGCGACGACTTGCCCGACGGCGGCGCGCTGATCTTCGCTAATACGGTCCGCGAAATCCACGCCCGCGTGCCGGGATCGCGCGTCGAGATCCTCAGCGGCGACTACCGCGGCGATCTCGCCGCGCTCGACATCGTGATGGACGCTCGCCCCGACGTCTTCGCCCACAACCTGGAGACCGTGCGCCGGCTGCAGCCCGCCGTGCGCGACAAGCGCGCCGGCTACGAGCAATCGCTGCGAATTTTGCGCCATGCCAAAGGCCGCGCACCCGAGCGATACACCAAGACGTCGATCATGCTCGGTCTGGGCGAGACCGACGGCGAGATCGACGAGTCGATGAGCGATGCGCGCGCGGCCGGCGTCGACATCTTCACGATGGGCCAGTATCTCCAGCCCAGTAAGAAGCATCTGCCGGTCGTGGAGTTCGTGACGCCGCGCCGCTTCGCGGAACTGGGCGAGCGAGCCCACGCCAAGGGCTTCCATCAAGTCGTTTCGAGCCCGCTGTCGCGCAGCTCGTATCACGCCGAGCAGGCCTTCACGAACGCAACGTGACCAAGGTCTTTCTCACGCGGCCGGTCCTCGCAGCCGTCTGCTCGCTCGTCATCCTGATCGCGGGCGTCGTTTCGTACTTCGGGCTGCCGGTCGCGCAGTACCCCCAGATCGCCCCGCCGGTCGTCACCGTCACCGCGATCTACACGGGCGCGAGCCCGCAAGCCGTCGAGGCACAAGTGACGACGCCGCTGGAGCAAGCCGTGAACACGGTACAGGGCTTGCGATACATGAGCTCGACCAGCGCGCAGGGCCAATCGAGCATCACGCTGACGTTCGATCTCGGCGTCAACCTCGACATCGCCGCGGCCGACGTGCAGAATCTCGTGCAATCGGCACTCGGACAGTTGCCGCAGACCGTTCAGACGCTTGGGGTCACCGTCTCGAAAAACGCCGGCTCGTTCATCATGGCGATCGCGCTCACCTCGGACAGCAAGTCCTATTCGACGCTCGATCTCTCGAACTACGCTCAGATCAACATCGTCAACAACCTCTCGCGCATCCAGGGCGTCTCCCAAATCGTCATCTTCGGCCAGCGGCAATACGCGATGCGCATCTGGCTGAACCCGGTGCGGCTGCAGCAGGAGGGGCTCGACGCCGGCGACGTCGTCACGGCCTTGCAACAGCAGAACGCCGAAGTGGCGGCCGGCAGCATTGGGTCGCCGCCGGCCCCCAAGGGCCAGCAATATACCTACACGGTCAACGCGATGACGCAGCTGACCGACGCCAAGCAGTTTGCCAACATCGTGCTGCGCGCCAATCCGAACGGCGGTTTCGTACGTCTCGGCGACGTCGCGCGCGTCGAGCTGGGTGCGGAAAGCTACACCAGCGCCCTGCGCTTCGACGGCAAGTCCCAAGTCGTGGGCCTGGGCGTGCAGCAGTACCCGAACGCCAACGCGCTCGACGTCGCGTCCGGCATCGTCAACGAGATGCAGCAGCTGCAGCCGCAGTTCCCGACCGGCGTCCACTACCTGGTGGCCTTCGACTCGACCACCTTCGTGCACGAGTCGATCAAAGAGGTCCTGATCACCCTGCTGATCTCGATCGTCCTGGTCGTGCTGGTGATCTTCCTCTTCCTGCAAAACCCGAAGTCGACGCTGATTCCGGCCTGTACGATCCCGGTCTCGCTGATCGGCGCGCTGTTCGTGATGAAGATCTTCAACTTCACGATCAACACGATCACGCTCTTCGGGCTCACCCTCGCGACCGGCCTGGTCGTCGACGACGCGATCGTCGTCATCGAGAACATCGCGCGCCACATCGAGATGAACAAAGACAAGAAGAGCGCGATCGCGAGCGCCGCCGAAGCGATGACCGAGATCCAAAGTGCGGTCGTCGCCTCGTCGCTGGTGCTGATGTCGGTCTTCGTCCCGGTGGCGTTCTTCCCGGGCACCACCGGCGAGCTCTACAAACAGTTCGCGTTGACGATCGCCGCCGCGATCGCGATCTCACTCTTCCAAGCGCTGACCTTGGCACCGGTCCTATCGGCGCGCCTGCTCACCGGCGAGACCGAGTCGAACTGGCCGTTCTTCAAGTGGTTCAACCGCAACTTCCACCGTTTTCGAACGTGGTACGCGGGCGAGCTCCCGCGGCTGTTCCGGCTGCGGTGGTGGGTCGCGGCCATCTTTGCCCTGGCGCTCGGCGTCACCGGACTGCTCGCGACGACGACGCCCAAGGGCTTCATTCCCAACGAGGATCTCGGCTATTTCATCATCCTGCTGCAAGCGCCCGAAGGGACGTCGCTGCAAGGCGAGCAGAACATTGCCAAAAAGGTCGAAGGGATCGTCCGTTCGCAGCCCGAGGTGCTGCACATGTTCGACGTCGGCGGATTCAGCTTCTCGGGATCGGCGCCGAACTACGGTTTGATGTTTCCGCGGCTGAAACCGTGGGGCGACCGCGAGTCGCCGTTCTGGTGCAGCCTCGACTTCTTCGGCCACCCGGCCGCGTGCACGCCGCACGACGCCGCTTCTTTGATCGCCCGTCTCAACTACATCTTCTTCACGCAGGTCCCCGAAGCCAAGGTGTTCGCTTTCAATCCGCCGGCGATTCAAGGCATCGGCGTCACCAGCGGTTTCGATTTCGAGCTCGAAGACCGCGGGAACGTCGGCTTGCCGAAGCTCATGCAGACGGCGTACGGAATTATCGGTGCGGCCGCGCAGGACAAGCGCTTGACCAGCGTCTACACGCAGTTCAGCATCAACTCGCCGCAGATCGACGCCGAGATCGATCGCAGTAAAGCGGAAGCCATCGGCGTTTCGCTCGACGACCTCTTCACCACGCTCGAAGTCGATCTCGGCTCGTACTACGTCAACAACTTCACCTACCTCAACCGCGCCTGGCAAGTCGACGTCCAAGCCGACGCGCCCTACCGCAACAGCGTCGCGTCGCTCGAGCAGCTTTACGTGCGCTCCTCGTCCGCGCCCGGAACGTCGGTCGTGCCGAGCACGATATCGTCGCCCGCTCCGGGAGCCGCAACCACGAGCACCAATGCCGTCGGCGCCGTGATGACGCCGCTCTCGGCGCTGATGCGCGTGCAGAAGGTGCTCGGCCCACCGGTCATCACGCACTACAATCTCTACCGCGCCATCGACATCACCGGCCAGGCGTCGCCCGGGACCAGCTCGGGAACGGCCGTGGAGGCGATGGAGCAACTGGCGCAGCACGTCATGCCGAAAGGCGTGACCTACGAGTGGACCGGGCTGCAGCTGGACGAAATCGCGGCGGGCAGCATCACGGTTCTGCTCTTCGGGTTGGGACTGGTGTTCGTCTACCTTACGCTGGCGGCGCAGTACGAAAGCTTCGCAGATCCCTTGATCGTGCTGCTGGCGGTTCCGGCCGCACTGCTCGGCGCGCTCGCGTTCATCAACCTGCGTCATTTTCCGATCCCGTTTCTCTTCGATCAGAGTCTTTCGCAGGACGCCTACGCCTCCGTCGGCTACGTGATGCTGATCGGTCTGGCCAGCAAGAGCGCGATCTTGATCGTCGAGTTCGCCAACCAGCAGCTGCGCGAGGGCGCGACCATCGTTCAGGCGGCGCTGCGCGGCGCGCAGACGCGGTTGCGGCCGATCTTGATGACGTCAATCGCTTTTATTATCGCCGTCCTTCCGCTCGTCTTCGCATCCGGGGCCGGTGAGGCGGCGCGTCACTCCCTCGGAACGGTGGTTTTCGGCGGCATGCTGGTCTCGACGTTCCTGAATCTGGTCATCACGCCGGTGCTCTACGTCATCGTAAAATCGCTGGAGCCCCCGTCCTGGCGCAGCCACAACGGGAAAGCGCGCGCCAACGTTACGGCGGACCAGTCCCACGCGAAGACGACGAAGGCGTAGGATTATCATTCGTTAAAGCGCAACTGTCCCGCTTTCACACTTCGGGGAGTGGCGCATGCTGAAGTCTCTTGTCCGGACGATTGCCGTTCTCGCCGCCGCATCGATTGCGTTGGGCTCGTTGCCCGCGCTTGCCGACGGCATGCCCGACGTCTACCAGCAAGTCGTTCTTCCCGGTGCGAACGACGCCATCAAGGACATGATGGAGCAGGCGCGCGAGAAACACCAAGCCGCGCAGCAGAAGGCACAGGCCGTCGACGGCAGCACCGTGGCGCAGGCGCCGCCGGTGACGCAGCAGCCCGTTGGGGGGACGGTCGGTTTGCCGACGGGGCCGATCTGGTCGCTCGACGTTTCGATGGCGCAGCCCTACGGCAACATCGGTTCGTTCGGCAGGCAGGGATGGCTGATGGGCGGTATGGACGCAACGCTCGGCTACGGCATCAGCCCGACGCTGACCGTCAAGGCCAGCATGTTCCAACTGCAGCATTGGCCCTACGGCTTCAACAGCGGCTACGCGCCGGTCTACCTTCAAGGTTTCAAGAACCCGGTCGGCTGCGCCGACCTTAGCGGCGGCACCGGCTGCGGTCCGGGAACCGGACGCAACCTCAACGTTCGCACCAAGGACACCTTCGGCGTCTTCATGGCCGAAAAGCTGGTGATGCTCGGCGGGTTCTTGCCGCTCGTAATTTCGCCGACGTACGTAGCGCGCGGCGGCAACATCGGCGAATCGCCGACCTTCAACGATCAAGTCCCGTTCACGTATAACTTGCCCGACGGCCCTTACTATTCGACGCTGGCGACGCGCACCGCGCAATACTACGCGGTGGCGTTCACGCTGCCGTTCCTGAAGTCGCCGAAGATGTTCGGCACCTTCACGGTGGTGCCGCAGTGGCTGGTTCACACCGCGGGCGTGAACACGACCAACGCCATGCAGCTGCCGCAAATCCTCTATCTCGAATACACGCCGACCAAATCGACGACGGTGTGGTTCGAGCCGCAAAGCGCGCGCGACTACTTGCCGACCGATCCGTACCCCGAGCATTTGATCGCGTACTTCTTGGGCGTTTCGCAGCACGTTACCAAGTACGGGTTCGTTCAGCTCGTGCTCAATAGCGGCGGCCCGACCAATATGGGCCCCGACGGCGTGATCGGCATCAAGTGCCTGACCGTGCAGCAAGCCATCAACAGCAGTTGCGGCATCGCGATCGGCGGCCTGAAAGCCACCCAGCTGCAACTCCAGTTCGGCATCGGCTCGCCGACCAACTTCCCGCTGTAACGCTCCGAGGATTCCGACATGAACGCGACCACGCTTCAAAAATCGCTCGCCTTCATCGCGTTGGCCGCCGTCGCGGCCTGCAGCGGGCCGAACGCGGCATCGACGATCCCGGCGGCGGCTTCCGCGACGCAGACGGCGCGACGCCCGGGCGTCGAGCGTCCGCACGTTCCGCACTTGTGGCAAACCTTCGTCGGCGTCGGCGACAGCTTGACGGCGGGATATCAGTCCGACGGCTTTCTCGGCGCAACGAACGTGACGAGCACCGCCTCCGCATATCCGGGCGGCGCGGTGCCCCCAGGTCAGGAAAACGGCTGGTGGGCGCTGTTCTACCAGCAGATGACGGGTCAGTCGGCAACGTCGGTGATGCCGCTCATCGCCGGGCCGGGACTTGGAAATCAACTGGTTCTCAACGCGACGACGCTGCTTGCCTCG
>DATJUC010000134.1:0-2609 GCA_035502675.1 Candidatus Acidiferrales bacterium
ACTTCAACGCTCCCGAAGAGATCACGTGGATCACCGAGAAGGCGATGCGCCGGCTGTTCGAGCGCGGCATCTTCGTCCGCAACCAGTCCGTGCTCATCCGCGGCGTCAACGACTCCCGCCGGCGAATGCAGCTGCTCGTCAAGCGTCTCGGTCACGTCAACGTGCATCCCTATTACGTCTACATGCACGACATGGTCAAAGGCGTCGAGGAGCTGCGGACGACCATCTGGACCGCGACCGACACCGAGAAGTTCGTGCGCGGCAGCACCGCCGGGTTCAACACCCCGACCTTCGTCTGCGACGCGCCGGGCGGCGGCGGAAAGCGCGACGTGCATTCGTACGAATACTACGACCGCGAGAACGGGATCGCCGTCTACGCCGCGCCCAGCGTCAAGCCGGGCAAAGCCTTCGTGTATTTCGATCCGATCGACAAGCTTTCGCCCGACGCACAGGCGCGCTGGGCCGTGCGCGAGATTCAGGACCAGATGATTCGCGAAGCCGTGCGTAAAGCCGGCGTCGGCGACGAGCAGCTCGTCCTAGCGTAGCCGAGCGGCGAGGCATGGACGAGAGGCGCTTTCGTTTCGATCTCTTCGTCGCGGTCTGCGCGCTGCTGCTCAGCGGCCTCGCGGCGGGCGCGGCGGCCTATCAAACCTACGTGATCAACGAGCAGTTCAGCGCGACCGTGTGGCCGTACCTCGATCTCAACGCCACCTATACGACGAACTCGGTGCGTTTCGAACTGCGCAACGACGGACTCGGTCCGGCGCTTCTTCGCTCCGCGACGCTGATGGTCGACGGAAAACCGAGTTCCTCCTGGTTGACGCTGCTGGCAAAATATCCGCATCCGGTGCACGGTTCGATTCTCGGCACGCTCGCGTCGTTGGGCGACGGCGACGTGATCCGCTCCGGAGAGTCGAAGGCGATCCTCGATCTTCGGGGCGCCCTGCCGCCGGCGAAAAGGCTGCTCGCGTGGGAGAGCGCGCATCGGGTCGCGCTCGACGTCTGCTACTGTTCGCTTTTGCAGCGCTGCTGGACCGTCCAGCTCATCACGCAGGCAGGCTCGCCGCAGCCCCAGGACGTCCGTCGCTGTCCGCCGCCGCACTCGGTTCTCGGGACGTAATCCGCTCGATCGCGCGCATCGGAACCGGGCCGGCGGGCCGCAACGTGACCAGCGGTAACGTGCCGACTTCGACGCCCTCTTCCATGCCGAACCGAAATCGGCGCGCGACTTCCGCCAGCACGATGCTCGCTTCGTGCCATGCGAACTCGTCGCCGATGCAGCGGCGCGCGCCGCCTCCGAACGGCACGTACGAAAACGGCTGCGGCTCGAAGCCGATCCAGCGATCCGGATCGAAGCGGTTGGGATCGGCGAAGTAGTCCGGCCGCCGATGCAGCAAGAGCGGCGAGATAAAGACCGTCGTCTTGGCCGCAATGCGCGTGCCGTCGATTAGCGTCACTTCGTGCAGCGATTCGCGACCAACGAGCCAGGCCGGCGGGTAGAGCCGCAGCGCCTCGCGTACCACGCGCAGTACGTAGTCGCGATTGCCGGCCGCTGCCGCCTCCCCCAGCCGGCGGTCGATCTCGGGGTGCTTCGCCAGCAGGTAAAACGTCCACGTCAGTAAGTTCGCCGTCGTTTCGTGCCCGGCCATGAACAGCGTCATGACTTCGTCGCGAATCTGCCGGTCGGAGGGTGCGAACCCGGTTTCTGCATCGCTGGCGGCAAGCAGCATCGAGAGGGCGTCGTCGCGCTGCGCGCCGTCGCGCCGGCGGCGAGCGATCACGTCGTAGATGATCTCGTCGAGACGGTCGCGCGCCGCGTTGAAGCGCAGCGTCGACGGGAGCGGCAGGCGCTGCCGCAGCCGGCCGAGCGGGAGCAGGCCGTGCGGAAATTCTTCCATCATCAATCTCAGCGCGCGGCTGACCGTCTGCGTCGATCCGCTTTC
Organism: Candidatus Acidiferrales bacterium; assembly: GCA_035502675.1. Lineage (GTDB taxonomy): Bacteria > Vulcanimicrobiota > Vulcanimicrobiia > Vulcanimicrobiales > Vulcanimicrobiaceae > DATJUC01. Next base: position 1,944 of record DATJUC010000134.1, read on the forward strand.
GTCGCTGCCGAACAGCGTGGTGGTCGCGATCCGCAGCGTCAACTCCGTCATCGCGGCGTGCGCGTCGAACGATTCGTCCGGCCGCAGTCCGCCCGCGAACTCGACGGCGGCACGTTCCATCTCGCGCGCGTATTGCACGATCCGCTCCCGATGGAACGCCGGCTGCACGATGCGCCGCATCTGACGGTGCAGCGGATCCTCGCTGGTCAGCAGCCCGTCGCCGAGCAAGAAGCGCAAGGTGCGCGCGCCGAGCGATTTCGAGAACGCGTGCTGCTGCGTCACGAAGACGTCTTTGATCAGCGGTGCGTCGTTGACGAAAACGTAGCTGCGCCACGGCAGCTGAAAGGCGACGACGTTCCCGTAGCGCGCCGTCATCTCGGTCAGGAACGGCGTAAATCGCGGGAACGGATTGGGAAAGAGAGCGCGAAACGTCTCCCAGCGGCCCGGGCCCGGGATTTGCGACTGCATGCGTTTCAATTTGCGAGCGGCACGCGCGCGTTCCTATTGACCGCATGTGCTAAGAACGACGAGTATGCAGGACCGCCGTCTGACGCTGTGCGAGGGCTTGCCGTCTCAGCTCGGCACGTTCGCCGAATTTTGGCTTGCGATGTTCGAGGAAGTCGGCGTCCTCTCGGAGTCCGACATGGCCGCCGGCTGGCGCGGGCG
>DATJUC010000135.1:0-4834 GCA_035502675.1 Candidatus Acidiferrales bacterium
GCGCTACCAGTTGGCCTACGACGCGTGGTGGATTCTCGGTAACGATCCCGACGACTCGTGGAACTTCGCCTGCGACCAAATCCCGCCGCGTGGGATCAATTACTCCTTCTGGTGCGACCGGCGCGCCGACGCCGCCATGCAAGCCGCGCTGGCGACGGTCGATCGCGCCCGCCGCCGCGCCGACTATGCGATCGTGCAGCGCGCGATCGTCGCGCAGCTGCCGGTGTTCACCCTGTGGCAGGTCCGCATTCCCGACGCCTACCGCGAGGGCGTGAACGGGATCGCGCCGTCGCCGTTCGGCTCGACCTTCTGGAACGCGTCCGCCTGGACGATCGCTACGGCGAAAGGTAGCGCTTCAGCCAGTCCGCGATGAGGTGCATCCGCTCGACGCGATGGATCGGCGACCCGGTGCGCGACAGATCGTGCGTTTCGTTTGGAACCGAAACGAACACCACCGTTCGCCCCAGGATCTTCAGTGCGGTGAACTCCTGCAGCGTCTGGTCGAGCGGCGTCCGCGTGTCCTCCGACGAGTGCAGGATCATCAGCGGCGTGCGCACGTTTTCGACGTACGTGATCGGCGAGAACTTGGCGTAGTCCGCGCTGGCCGGATCCCACGGCGGCCCCCAGTTGTAGTAGCCGCCGCCCAGTCCGTTCTTTCCGGCGAAGTCCGCTCCCAGATTCTCGGTCATCAGGTTGCTGACCGAACGCTCCGCGACCGCAACCTTGTAGCGGTCGGTATGCGCGACGACCCACAAGACCGCGTATCCGCCGTACGAACCGCCCAGCACGCCCAATTGGTTGGCGTCGACGTCGGGTCGCTGCACCGCTGCGTCCATCGCCGCTTCCACGTCTTGGAACATCGCGTCCCCGTAGTTCGACTCGAGCGCTTCCTCGAAATCGTAACCGTGGCCGGTGGAACCCGCCGGATCGCAAAAGACGACGTTGTATCCGAGCGACGTGTAGTACTGGAACTCCTGGAAAAACGTGTCGCCGAACTGCGTCTCGGGGCCGCCGTGGATGTCCAGCAGGGTGGGATGCTTGGTGCCGCTGCCCGCGGTGGCCGACATGAACCAAGCTTGCACGCTGCGTCCGGACGGACTTTTGACGGTAAACTCTTGCGGTTTCGAGAGCGTCACGCTCGCGAGGTACGCGTCGTTCACGCCGGTCAGCCGGCGCGGTGCGCTGCCGTTTTCGACGACGTACACGTCGGCCGGATGTAAGAAGTCGCTGTACAGGTAGGCAACCGTCTTTCCGTCGCGCGAGACCGAACACGACCACGCTTCGCCGGCCGGCGGCGTCAGGTCGTGCAGCGCGCCCGTTTGCAGATCCAGCGTGCGCAGGTTCGCGTAACCCGGACCGTCGACGTTGAGCAGCGCCTGCGATCCGCCGGGCAGCGGAGCGGCGCACAGGCCGCCCCCTTCCTTCATGTCGGCCAGCAGCGAGTCGCCCCACGAGATCCGATTCGCGGCGACGATGGTTTTGGCGTCGCTGCCGTCGGGATTGGCCGAGACCAAGGCCGGCAAGGCCGCCGAGTCCTTGATGCCCGCGCTGTTGAACACGACGCGCTTGCCGTCGGTCGTGAAGAACCAGCCGTAGTTCGCCGGCTCCGCCGACGCGAGCTTCACCGGCGTGCCGCCGCCGCTGGGGACGATATAGACGTCGCTGGGGCCCGAATCGACCGAGTCGTACTGCAGCGAGTTGAACATGATGCTGCGGTCGTCCGGCGACCACGCATCGAAGTTTTCGTTCCAGCGTCCCGAGGTGATCTGCTTGGGATTCTTGCCGTCCGCGTCGATCACCCAGACGTGGGCGTGATCCTGATAGACGTATCCCTGCCCGTTGACCTCGAAGAACAGCTGATCGATTGTGCGAACGTCGGACTTCTTCTCCGACGCCGGCGGCGAGAACCCGGCCTTGGCGAAGTCGACCTGCGCGGCGGGCTGCGGATCCTCTTGCGTTACCGTCAAGGCGATGTGGCGCCCGTCGTGCGAAACCGCCGGCGACGAGACGCCGTCGGCCACGTTCGTCAGTTGTACGATCGCGCCGCTCGCCAACGTGTAGCGATATAGCTGCGGCTTCTTCTTGTCGACGGTTCGGACGAACACGAAGCTGCGGCCGTCCGGCATCCAATCGTAGTCGCCGTCGCCGAGTTTACCGGTGACATTGGGTTTCAGCTTGCCGCTCGCGACGTCGACCAGCGCGATCGCGCGGTCGTAGGTGTTCTTCGGCCCGTTCATCTGCGCGGTCGAGACGAGGACGTGCGCGCCGTCCGGCGAGATCAGCGCGTTGCTCAGCAAGACCATCTTGAAGAGGTCTTCGGGAGCGACCGGCGCCGCCGCGGCGGGCAGGCTCCACAAAAGCGTCATCGCGAGGAGCGTCCCCGCAGCCATCGCTCGTTTCAATGCCGTTCCTTTCTGTGTTGGCGTACGGTAATGACCGGGCACGGTGCGCGCCGGAGAACGCTCTCTGCCACGCTGCCCATCAGCACGCGCCGCAGCCCGCTGCGCCCGTGAGTTCCGATGACGATCGCGCTGGGCTCGAGGCGCTTGGCATACTCGACGATCTCGGTCTTGGGATCGCCCAGCAGCGTTTCACCGTGGCACGCGACGCCGCGCTCGCCGGCCCGTTGCAGGCTGCGGTCCAGCAGCGCCTTGCCCTCCAGTTCGGCGATCGCGATGGCTTGATCCATCTGGCGGCTCGGCGGAGCGAAACCTGCAAACGTCGAGGCGTCGACCACCGTGCACAGTTCGAGACGTGCGTGCGACGCTGCCGCCAGCGCGAGCGCCACGTCGAAGGCCTCGCCGGAGCCCGGCGATCCGTCCAGCGCGACCAGCAGCGTCGAAAAAGCCGGCGAGGTCACGTTGCGAACCTAACGCAGCGTCAAGGCGGTGAGACTGTACGGCGGCAGCGTCAGCACGATTTTCCCCGGTTTGACCGAGCCCAGGCTGCGGCTCGCGGGGCCGATCCACCGGCCGTGCCGCGATTCGTCGTATTGCTCGGCGCCGTAGACGGAAAGCGTCGCTGCGTACGCGGTCTTCGCTGCGCCGTCGACCGACGCGGTTACCGCAACCGTCGACAGCGTGTCGTTGAACATCGTCAACGCGTAGCCACCGCCGCTCAGTGCGTAGCCGAACGCCCGCACCTTGGGTTTGGAGGTGTGGCCGCCCGTGAAGTACAGGACGAGCGTCCGTCGCACCGCCGACCCGGGCGGCACCGTTTGGCGGTAGAGCGCCATCACGCGTGCGGTCGGGAACGGCGTTCCGCCGGCAATCGTGGGCGTGTGCGCGCAGCCTTCGTACGAGTTCGGCAGGCCGTCGGAGAAGAGCGCGTAGCTCCCGAAGTGCTGCCACCCATAGAGCGACTTGGCGTAGTCGCCGCCTTTGACGTCGCAACTGCCGTTGGCCAGCCACCACGTGGCCATCGCCACGCCCTGGCCGGCGGCGACCGCGATCGTTTGCCCGAGATAGAGCCCGTTGACGATCGAGACCGACTGCTTCCCTTCGGTGCCGGCGTCGTTGTTGAACTCGCCCAGATAGATCGGCGTCGCGGTCGAAACTCCGGCCGCCGTCATTTCCGCCCGCAATCCTTTGAGATCGGTCGCGAACGCGTCGATGGCGGCTCCGAGCAAAAAGGCGTCGTCGTCTTTGTCGTACTGCGGGTAGTAATGCAGCTCGACGAAATCGAACCGCCCCGATCGTTTGAGAACGACGCCGTTCCACGCGGTGTCGTCGGGCGCGTCCACCACGATGCCCAGCTTGGCGTTCGGATCGGCGCGCTTGACCGCCGGATAGTAGCCGTCCCGCACGGCGTCGGAATAGGTCACCGGGTCGTGCGGATGGGCGTGCAAATCGTATTCCCACGAGCCGTAGACCTCGTTGCCCACCGTCCAGTAGCGCGTATCGTAGCCTTTCGATTTCGCGTAGGCGACCCACGTCGCCGCCTCGCTGGGCAATCCTCCGCCGTTGCACGCCGGGTTGCTGCCGTAGTTCAGCGTAATCGCGACGTCGATGTTCGATGGATCGGCGAGATCTCGCATGAGATTGTCGAACGTCGCGTTCTTGGTGATATAGCCCTGGTTGTCGCATACGCTTCCGCCGTTTTCCCAGTGGTAGGCGTCCGACTCCGAGCCGCCCGGCCAGCGGACGAGATGGATTCCGGTCGCGCGCAGCGACGGGTTGACGAACGGCTGGGTGAAGTCGAACCAGGTGTCGTGCGAGGCTCCGTAGAGGTCCGCCGAAACCACCGGGCCCTGCGATTTCGCGTCGAGCACGATGCCGAGCGCCGTCGTCGTTGCCGCCGGCGCGACGCCGGCCGCCGCCGGCATGACTGCCGGCGCGGCGCTCGAGCCCGCGCATCCCGCGCACAGCGCGACCATCGCCGCCGCGGCTGCGTACCTCCAACCGACCATCACCCGCACCTCCAAGCCTTGGCGGCAGAGATACGACCGCCCGGCGGCTGCGGCCTGGTGAAGGAGACGGGCGCCAGGACCCTAACCGAACGCCTGATTATGGCCCACGTGATCACCCATCGCGAGTTCAAGCTCTTGCTGCAAGCCGACGGGTTCCCGACTAAGCGCTCGGTCATCGCGTTCAACGACGAACTCGCGAAGATCGCGACCAAGCTGGGCGTGCACTACGAAGCCTTCGACGCACTCGACTGCGGCATCCGGCAAGTGCGCTTCTTCGATACCCGCGATCAGCTGTTTAGGAAGAACAACGTCATTTTGCGCATCCGGCGCGATCAGTCCGGCGGCTGGCCCGACGAGACCTGGGAGGTGACCTTTAAGCGCCGTTCTCCCGACTATCAGAAGGCCGCCGATTTTGACGTCGGCTGT
>DATJUC010000136.1:0-2208 GCA_035502675.1 Candidatus Acidiferrales bacterium
CGGCGGCGACGGCGGCGGCGGCGGCGACCAGACGCAAACGGCACCGCCGAAGTAGAGGTACTCGTGCGCGATATCGGCGGAATCGTCTGGTTCGTCGTGGTGTTCGTCGGCGTCGTGCTGAGCATCGTCAACAGCGCGCGCCGGCGAACTCCGCCGGTGGCGGCGCGGCGGCCCATGCCGCCGGGGCCGATGCAGGGTGCCGGTCCGCGGGCAGCTCCCGTGCCGGCACGCGCGGTCGTCGTGCCGGCCGCTCCGCCCGCGCGTGCGACGGTCTTGCAGGCGCGCCCTGCGGCCGCTCCCGCGCCGGCGCCGGCACAGCCCGGCGTGCGGCTGCCGGAGCCGCCGCGCGAACGCCGCGAAGCCTTCCTCGCCGACAAGCAGGCTGCGCGCCGCGCGATCGTCGCGGCCGAAGTGCTCGGAAAGCCTCTCGCCCTGCGCGACGAATAACCGGGAGCTTGACCACCGAGCGTTCCGTCGACCTTCACGAGCTTCCCGATCGCGTGCGCCTCTTCGGCGAGTACGATCGCAATCTGTCGGCCATCGAATCGTCCCTCGGCGTGAGCGTGCACGCCGACGGCGACGCGCTGCATTTGGCGGGCGATCCGGCCAACGTGGAGCGGGCGGAGCACGTCGTGCGCCGGGTCCTGGACGCGGCGGTCCACGGCGCGCACATCACGCCCGACGACGTCGCACTGGCGCTGTCGGACGCGAGCCGCCAGCCGGGGGGAACGGCTCTGCCGGCGACGTTGCTGCGGACGCCGCGCGGGCGCGAGATCCGGCCGCGCAGCGCCGGGCAGCGCGCGTTCGTCGAGTCGATCGAGCGCCGAACGCTCACCTTCGGGATCGGACCGGCAGGCACGGGAAAGACGTACCTCGCGATCGTGATGGCCGTGCGCGCCTTACGCGCGCGCAACGTGGCGCGACTAATCCTGTCGCGGCCGGCGGTCGAGGCCGGCGAAAAGCTCGGCTTCCTGCCCGGCGACTTGCGCGAGAAGGTCGACCCGTACATGCGGCCGCTGTTCGACGCGCTGAACGATCTCTTGGACGAGGGCTTGGTCAACAAGTATATCGATCGCGGCGTGCTCGAGATCGCACCGCTGGCCTATATGCGCGGCCGAACGCTCTCGGATGCATTCGTGATCCTGGACGAAGCGCAGAACGCTACCGGCGACCAGCTCAAGATGTTCCTGACGCGATTGGGAAGCGCGTCGAAGATGGTGGTGACCGGAGACGTAACGCAGATCGATTTACCGGCCGGTGACCGCAGCGGTTTGCGCGACGCGGCCGCGCGGCTAGGCGGAATCGACGACGTCGGCGTCGTCGAGCTCGACGACACGGACGTGGTGCGGCACCCGCTGGTCGCCAAGATCATCCGGGCGTACGCTCGCGATTCACGCGCGTGATCTACTATCGGAACGCCGTTCGCCGTTCCGGAGTCGACGGACGCGCGCTGCTGGCTGCCGCACGCCGGATCTTGAGCGAACTCGACGAGGGCGAGTCATCGCTATCGTTGACGCTGGTCGGCGACGCGGCGATCCGCACGATCAATCGCGAGCACCGCGGCAAGGACGCGCCGACCGACGTTCTGTCGTTTCCGATGCATCCCGAATCGTCCGGCGCGGAACGGATGCTGGGCGACGTCGTCATCTCCGTGGAAACGGCGCGGCGGCAAGCCGCGCAGTACGGGGCCACGCTCCAGCGCGAACTCTACCGTCTGTTGATCCACGGCGTGCTGCACTTGCTCGGCCACGATCACCTGAAAGCGGGCGAACGCCGCGTCATGGAACGCGAAGAGCGTCGATTGGCGAAAGCCGTCGGCCTGCCGTGGCCCTACCAGGACGCGGGCTGATGCCGCATCCGGAAGAGCCGCACTACGCCCGCATCGCCGAAAACCGCTTTTGGCGCTCGTTCCACCACGCCTTCGAAGGCATCATGTACGCGACGCGGACGCAGTTCAATATGCGCGTGCACCTCGCGATCGCGGCGCTGGTGCTGGTGGCCACGCTGCTGCTGCGCTTGGACCGGCCCTACGTCATCGCCGTCGTGGTGCTGATCGCGCTGGTATTGAGCTTAGAGCTGCTCAATACGGCGATCGAGGCGATCGTGGACTTGCTCACGGTCACGCATCACCCGCTGGCCAAGACGGCGAAGGACGCCGCAGCCGGCGCGGTGCTGGTGGGGTCGATCGGGGCCGCCTTGGCCGGCTAC
>DATJUC010000137.1:0-4969 GCA_035502675.1 Candidatus Acidiferrales bacterium
GATCTCGCGGAACTGCCGGCGCACTTCCTCGACGACCGCCCCGCCGGCGCGCCCGACCGCTTCCATCGAAAGCGACGCGAACAGATACGGCAGCAAACCGCCGATGAACAAACCGCAGAGCACGAACGGATTGCCGATCGCAAACATGTTGACGACGCCGGCCGTGCACGCCGCTCCGCCGCCGCCGGCGCATTTGTGGTTCACCAGTTCTTGGAGGAACGAGGCGAAAAGCACGACCGCAGCCAACGCCGCCGAACCGATCGCGTAACCCTTGGTGACCGCTTTGGTCGTGTTGCCGACCGCGTCGAGCGGATCGGTAATCTCGCGAACCTCTTCCGGCATCTCCGCCATCTCGGCGATGCCGCCGGCATTGTCGGTGATCGGCCCGAACGAGTCGATCGCGACGACGATGCCCGCCATCGAAAGCATCGCCATGACGGCGATGCCGACGCCGTAGACGCCGGAGAGCGCGTAACTGATGAGAATGCCCAGCACGATGACGATGGCCGGAAGCGCCGTGCCCTGCATCGAGACGGCCAGACCGGCGATGATGTTGGTCGCGTGTCCGGTGATCGAAGCCTTGGCGATGCGCTGCACGGGCCCGAACTGCGTTCCGGTGTAGTATTCCGTCACGAACGTAATGGCGCCGGTGATGACCACGCCGATCAGCGCGCAGATGAAGATGTGCAGCGGATCGGTAGCGCCGGTTCCGCCCCCGAACACCGAATTCGAGACGAAATAGAAGCCGATCAGCGCGAGTACGCCGGCGACGATCATGCCGCGGTACAAGGCGCCCATGATGCGGCTCTTTTGAACTTTCCCGACCGAGACCACCAGCGAGCCGACGATCGACGCGACGATCGAGAGCGCGCCGAGCAACAGCGGAAAGGTCGTCGCTCCGGGGATTTTGTCGCCGATCAGCAGATTGCCCAGCAACATCGCGGCGACGGTCGTAACGCAGTACGTTTCGAACAGGTCGGCGGCCATGCCGGCGCAGTCGCCGACGTTGTCGCCGACGTTGTCCGCGATGACGGCGGGGTTACGCGGATCGTCTTCCGGAATACCGGCTTCGACCTTGCCGACGAGGTCGGCGCCGACGTCGGCGGCTTTGGTGTAAATGCCGCCGCCCAAACGCGCGAAAACCGAGATCAGCGAGCATCCGAACGCGAGGCCCACCATGGCCCCGAGCGATTTGGCTTCGTCGCCGCCGTTTGCGTTGAGCAGTATCCAGTAGTAACCCGAAACGGCGAGCAAACCGAGCCCAACGACCAGCATGCCGGTGACGGTGCCGCCGCGGAAGGCGACGTTGAGCGCCGGGGCGAGGCCGCCGCGCGCCGCTTCGGCCGTGCGAACGTTGGCGCGAACCGAGACCATCATGCCGATGTAACCGGCCGCACCCGAAAGGACGGCGCCGATCAGAAAGCCGATTGCGGTTTGTACGCCCAGCGACGGCGCCACGAAGATGATGATTGCGAGAACGATGGCGACGATGCCGACCGTCGTATATTGGCGTCTGAGGAAGGCCATCGCGCCTTCCTGAATCGCCGCGGCGATCTCGCGCATGCGCTGATTGCCTTCGGGACGCCCGAGCACCCAAAAGGTGAGGGCGATTCCGTAGATCACCGCCAGCGCGCCACCGATCAACCCGGCGACAATCGAGCTTTGTGCCGTCATTACTTTCCTTACGTAGCAGGGTATTACGAAACAAGGCCACCCTTCGACGAACTCCGGGCTGGCCGACCGGCCCCCTTACTATGGCCTCCCGTGCGAGTCCTTGTCGGATCCGATTTCTTGCGTCGAGGGAGGTCGAAGGCGGCCCCGAAAACGCGCTGGCATGGAGTCCGTCGAGCTCGTTGTGGTGGGCTGCGGCCCGGCCGGTGCGACGGCCGCGCGCGAAGCGGCGCGCGCCGGCATCGAAACGATCGTACTCGAAAAGGATCCGGTCGTCGGGGCGCAACGGGTCTGCGCGGCCGGCTTGCGCCCCGGCTTTTGCGAAACGTTCGATCTGCCGCGCTCGCTGGTGCACTGCGACACGCCCCGGCTGGCGCTCTTCGACCACCAAGGAACCGAGCACGAGGTGTTTTTCGGTCCCGGGCACACGACGACGCGCGAAGAGCTCGACGGAACCATGGGGGCGTTGGCCGCAGCCGAAGGGGCGCAGGTGCGCACCGGGGCGCTCTATCGCGACGTCCAGATCGAAGCCGGCCGCCTGCTGGTCGACTACGCCGAGCGGCCGGGCGGGGCGCGGCGGCGGATCGCCGCGAGAAACGTTTTCGTCGCCGCCGGTGCCACCGCGCGACTCGAGCGCGTGTTTCCGTTCGATCACTGGACGAACGGACTGATGACGACGCTGCAGCATCGCGTCTATCTCGACCGCCCGGCGGCCGCAATTGCCTACCGGACGCTCGAGCTTCATTACTATTCCGCCGCGGACGGACGCGAGATCGTCGCGTGGATGTTTCCGAAGCGCGACCATCTCGCGATCGGGCTGGGACTTCTCGGAAAGCTCCCCGGCCAAGCCCTGCGTGCCGAGCTGCACGCATTCGTCGAGCGCGTCCGGGTCCGTCTCTTTCCCGGCGTCGCGGTACGCGAGGTCAAGGAGGAAGGGCACCTGCTCTACGGCGGCCGGCCGCGGCCGGCGTTCGCACGCGACGGCGTGCTGGTCGGCGGAACGGCGGCCGGTTTGGTCGATGCTACTAATGGTGAGGGGATCTTCGAGGCCGCGATGAGCGGACGATACGCCGCCGAAGCCGTCCTGGCCGAACGCTCGTCTCCGGCGCGTGCCGCACGCCGCTACGCCGGGTGGGTCGGTCAGCGTTTCTCCCGCCGGCTGGCGCACCGGGCGAAGCTGATGCGCTTTCTCGAGCGCCGCCCAGCGCGCTACGGCGTGCTCTTCGAGCAGCTGGCGAACGCGTCGCGATTTGCCGAGGTTTTGCAAAAGGAAGATCACGAACGAACCGTGCGCGACCGGCTTTATCTCTACGGTCAGGCCCTTCGTTTTGCAATGCGAGCGACCGTCGGCTAAAGCGTGTCGACGATCCTCATCTCGGAGCCGGAGTTCGCGGCGCTTCGCGACTCCATTCGCGGCCGTTTCGGCATCTATTACGACGACACCAAACAGTTCTTGCTGCAGAGCCGCTTGCAGACGCGTCTGCTCAAGAACCGCTGCGACAGCTTTGCCGCATACCAGCGGTTTCTCACCTCTTCGCCGCAGCGCGAAGAAGAGTGGGACGAGCTGGCCTCGGTGCTTTCGAACAACGAAACGTATTTCTTTCGCGAGCGCGCGCAGCTCGACGTGCTCGCCTCGGAATGCGTCGACGAGGCGGTGCGCGCGGGCGGCAAGCTGCGCGTGTGGTCTTCGGCGTGTGCCAGCGGAGAAGAGCCCTACACGATCGCGATGATGCTGCTGGAGACCAAACGTTTGGTTCCGTCGAACGTCACGATTCGTGCCAGCGACATCTCGCCGCGCGCCTTGGAGCGCGCGCGCACGGGATTTTACCGCGAGCTGTCCTTTCGCGCGACGCCTCCGGAGATGGTGGCAAAGTATTTCAAGCCGTTCGAAGGCGGCTTCTTCGTCTCCGACGACGTCAAGCGCATGGTCGAGTTTTTTCGCGTCAACCTGCTCGACCGCAGCGGCGTCGCGGGCGTCGGCGCGCACGATGCCGTGTTTTGCCGCAACGTGTTGATCTATTTCGACAAACCGACGCAGAAACGGGTCGTCGAGACGTTTGCCGAGGTCTTGCGTCCGGGAGGATTTCTGTTCCTCGGTCACGCCGAGTCGATCATGCGCCTGACCGACCTCTACGAGCCGGTCATCACTTCGAAAGCCATCTACTACCGGCGGAAGTCGTAATGGAGTACATCAACGTTCTCGTGGTCGACGATTCGGCGTTCATGCGCCGCGCGATCACGAAGATTCTCGAGAACGAGCCGGACCTTCACGTGGTCGCGACCGCGCGCAGCGGCGAAGAGGCGGTCGCCAAAGCGGCGCAGCTGAATCCCGACGTCGTGACGATGGACGTCGAGATGCCCGGGATCGGCGGTTTGGAAGCGGTCCGTCAAATCGTGGCGTACCATCGCGTGCCGATCGTCATGGTGAGCTCGCTCACGCGCGAAGGCGCGGAGACGACCTTCCTCGCGCTGGAGCTGGGAGCGGTCGACTTCGTGGCTAAGCCCGACGCCGCGTACACCGACATCAACGAAGTGGCGCGGGACCTGGTCGCCAAAATTCGTACGTTCGCCCGGCGCGGCGCGCGCCCGTTGGCCGCGCGGGATGCCGCCGAGCGCGCAACCGAGCCGCTGCTGCGGCCGGTGCACGCGCCTGCAACCGGACGGTACGAATGCGTGGCCGTCGGGACGTCGACCGGCGGCCCGGTGGCGCTCGCTCGCGTCATCCCGCGCTTGCCGAAAACCTTCCCGGTGCCGATACTCGTCGTCCAGCACATGCCGCTCGGCTTCACTCGCCCGCTGGCCGATCGCTTGAACGCGCAGAGCCAGATTCGCGTTTCGGAAGCGGCCAACGGCATGATCCTTGAGCCCGGGACCGTGGTCGTGATACCCTCCGGGCGTCAAGCGAAACTGCGCCGCTCGATGGGTGAGGTCGAGTTACGACTGGTCGACGACGACGGCACCTCGTTGCACGTCCCCTCGGTCGACGTCATGGACGAACAGGTGGCAGAGGTCTACGGGCCGCTCGGCGTGGGTGTGATTCTCACGGGCATGGGTCAAGACGGGGTGAGGGGCCTGCGCCGCCTCAAAGAACGCGGCGGCTACGTGATCGGACAAGATGAAGCGACGTGCGTCGTGTACGGAATGCCGCGCGCCGCCGCCAACGCGGGTCTCGTGGACCGCGTCGCGCCGCTCGACGAGATTCCGGCCATCTTGTCGGAATTAACCAACGTATCGAACTCTTAACGCTAAGGAGATTGATACTTCACGATGAGCCCCACCAGAGCGTAGGAGCCCAGCC
>DATJUC010000138.1:0-4441 GCA_035502675.1 Candidatus Acidiferrales bacterium
GCCAGCGCGTCGGGCAGATGCCGCAGCGGGAACTCGGTCGCGCTCACCGCGATCCGCTCGCCGGCCGCCAGCGCCAGAAAGTCGCGCGCGTCGTCGCGCGTCATATTGGCAACGCTGCGCAGCTGCCGCTCGCCCCACAGCAGCGAGTCGTAGTCGAACTCGGGCATGCGATCGAGATGGATCGCGTTGATCGCGACGATGCCGCCCTTGCGCAGCGATCCCAAGGCCGCGACGACGACCGCGCCGGCCGGCGCGAACGTGACGGCGCGGTCGAGCGCGACCGGAGGCCGTTCCTCCGCGTCGCCGACCCACGTCGCGCCGAGCTTCGCCGCGAAGGCGCGATGTTCGGCGCCGCGCGTCGAGACGTAGACCTCGCAGTCCCACGCCTGCAGCACTTGCAGCGCGATGTGGGCCGACGCGCCGAAGCCGAAGAGACCGACGCGCTCGCCCGCGCGAACCTCGGCCACGCGCAGCGACCGGAAACCGATGATTCCGGCGCACAGCAGCGGCGCGGCGTGCACGTCGTCGAGCGCGTCGTGCAGCGGGAAGACGAAATCGGCGCGCGCGCAGGCAAACTGCGCGTACCCGCCGTCGCGATCGTAGCCGGTGAAGACCGGCGCGTCGCACAAGTTTTCACGGCCGGCGAGGCACTGCGGGCAGGTTCCGTCGGTGCCGCCGACCCACGAGACGCCGACGCGGGAGCCGATCGCCGGCGCATCGACGCCGGCTCCGTGCGCGATCACGTCGCCGACGATTTGATGCCCGGGGACGACGCGATCGCGATGCGGCGGCAGCTCGGCGTCGACGATGTGCAGGTCGGTGCGGCAAACGCCGCAGGCGCGAACGCGCAACAGCACTTCGCCGGCCGCCGGTTTCGGCTGCGCGACGTCTTCGACGACGACGCGCCCCGGCTCGTCGCCGGCGCGCCGGACACCGGCGAGCACGTTAGGCGACGGCTCGAACGGAGATTTTCTCGAGCAGCTCCTGCTTGGTCTCCGGCACCGACGTGCGAACGAAGACGATCGTGACCAGGCACAACGCGGCGTAGATCCAGAACGTCGCGGGCGTGCCGAACGAGTGCAGCATCGTCAGGAAAAACTGCGAGACGGCAAAGTTGCCGACCCAGTTCGAGAGCGTGGAGATCGACATGCCGATGCCGCGCGCCGGCAGCGGGAAGATCTCGGAGATCAGCAGCCAGACGATCGGGCCGAGGCTGAACGCGAAGCATCCGACGTAGACCATCATGCTGGCCAGCGCGATGTCGCTGAGCGATCCCGACAGATGCGGCTGCGCGAACGCAAATCCGAGCGCCGCCAGCGCGACGAACATCCCGGCCAGGCCGGCGTAGAGCAGCGGCTTGCGGCCGATGCGATCGACGAAGAAGATCGCGATCAAGGTCGAGAGGCAGTTGACGGTCCCGACCAGTGCCTGCGCGAGGATCGACGCCTGCGCCGAGCCGACGCCGGCCAGCTGGAAGATCTGCGGGCCGTAGTAAATCACGGTGTTGATACCGGTGACCTGCTGCAGCACGGCCAGCCCGATGCCGATGAAGAGCGCGAACCGGACGGCCGGATTGGCGAAGACTTCGAATCCGCCCGCCTTTACCAAGAGGCTCTCGCGAATCGACGATTCTTCGGCCGCGGGCGCGCTGCCGCTGCCGTAAATGCGCTGCAGCTCGTCGCGCGCGCGGGAATCGTGTCCCACCTTGAAGAGATAGCGCGGGCTTTCGGGCATGACGATCATGCCGCCCACCAAAATCAACGACGGGACGACGGCGAGGCCGAGCATCCAGCGCCAGTCGCCGCCGTGCGCCAGCGCGTAATCGACGACGTAGGCGCCCAAGATCCCCAGCGTGATCGCGAACTGATAGAGCGAGACCAGTCCGCCGCGCACCGGCGCCGGCGAAACTTCGGAGATGTACAGCGGGGCAACCACCGAGCTGAAGCCGATGCCGATGCCGACGACGAACCGCCCGATCAGCAGCGTCGTCTCCTCCGGAGCGAACGCCGAGATCAGCGCACCGGCGAGGAAAACGATGCCGGCCGAAAAGAGCGTCAGCCGGCGCCCGATCCGATCGGCCAGCGACCCTGCCCCGGCGGCCCCCACGATGCAGCCGATCAGCACGACGCTGATCGTAAACTCCTGCATCCGCGTGTCGAGCGCGAAGTCTTTGGTAATGAAGAGGATGGCGCCCGAGATGACTCCGGTATCGTACCCGAACAGGAGGCCGCCGAGTGCGGCAACGGCCGCGACGAGAAGAACGTACGGGCGCATGAAGGCCGTTTTCTGACCCTGCAACGAACGCCCTCTCTCGTGAACGAGTGGGAATCCGGCCTCGCCGCCGCGACCGAATACGCCCGCAAGCACGCGCTCGCGGCGCTGCTGATCGAGCGCGGCGGCCGCGACGTGCTGGCCGAGTTCGGGCCGAAGTTCGACGAAACCGCGCCGCACGCGCTCTATAGCGGCACCAAGAGTTTTTGGGGCGTCGCCGCGCTCTACGCGCAGTCGGACGGCATTCTGTCGCTCGACGAACCGGTCGCGGAAACGATCCCGTCGTGGCGCGAAGATCCGTGGAAGCGGCGCGTCACCTTACGCATGCTGCTCCAGCTGATCGCCGGCTTCGGTTTTGGCGGCCTGGGAAGTTCGGTGCCGCCCTACGAGCGCGCGCTCGCGATGGAGCTGCGCACCGAACCGGGCACCGCGTTTGCCTACGGCGGCATCCAGCTCCAAGTCTTCGGCGCCGCGTTCGCGCGCAAGCTCGAGTCGCAAGGTCTGACCCCGCACGAGTATTTGCGCGAGCGCGTTCTAGCGCCGGCCGGCGTCGAGATTGCCGCTTGGCGCGTGCTGCGCGACGGAACCCAGCCGCTGCCGACGGGCGCATCGCTCTCGGCGCGCGCCTGGCTGCAGTACGGACGCTTCGTTCTGCGCGAACGCGTCGCGCTGGCCGAGTGCTTCCGGGGCTCGGCCCCTAACCCGCGCTACGGACTGGGCTGGTGGCTGGGCGTGTCCGGTGCGCCGCCGGGTCTCTTCTACGCCAGCGGCTCGGGCGGACAAGGGCTCTACGTCGTTCCCTCGCTCGACCTCGTCGCCGTCCACTTCTCCGACGCTTCGTCTTACAAGCACGACGCGTTCCTCAAGAAACTCCTGGGCACGATCGCCGCGCGCCCTCGCGCTTAACCGGTCAGCCACCCGAAAGCGTTCTCGACGAACGCTTTGGCGCCGGCCGTGACGCAATCGCCGTGCGCGAGAATCAGCTTGTCGAAATCCCACGCCAAGATGCGGCGCAGCGATTCGCGCGCGAGCTCGATTCGTCGTTTGCCCGCGAACGAGAGCCGGATGTCGCGCGGGACGCCGCCGAGCGCACCGCCCAGCTTCAGCAGCGCGTTGCGCAGCGGGGCGCCCTCCTTCGGCGCATGGTTTTGCACGAAGTCGGCCAGGATCGCCGTTCGCGAGGGCTTGTGAAAGAACTCGGTCTCGGTCAGCACGATGCTTCCGCGAAACGGAACTGCGTCCAGGTCGTTCGCCCACGCCGCCGGTGCGTTCTCGAGAAGCGACTCGGCCTTCCAGACCTGCGCGTCCGGAAAGAACTTCGCCCACGCTTTCAACCGCCAATCGTGCATCGGCGTCGCAGAAACGAGGTACTCGACCCGGCCCAAGGCCGCGACGCGGTCGGCCTGCGCGCGCGTCGCGACGACCGGCGAGTCGATCCAAAGCGTACCGCCGGAGAGGCGAACGACGGTCGTGCGCGTCGGGAACGCGAAGCCCCAAGCGTGCACGACCGGCCCGTCGGCGATCCAGATGCCGTCGGCGAAACGTTGAAGGGGTTCCACGCGCCCTACGGCGTGACGGGTTCGACCCCTTGCAGCGGATGGCCGGCATCCTTCAGCGCCGTTTGCAGCGAGCCGAGCGATTTCACGAAGTCGTCGTACTTCGCGAACGCGGCCTGGTACGCGGCGTCGAAGCGCTTCGCATAATCGAGCTCGGCGGCCGTCGGCGGCAGCTGCTGCAGCGGGAAACCGCCGCGCGGAATCGACTCGCGCAGTTCGCCCGATCGCTGAATCGAGTCTTCGTCGTTGTGATAGTCGGCGGTGAACGTCGAGAACACGTCCTGCCAGGTCTGCTGCGCCGCCGAGACTTGCGACGAGAGCGACGAGTTGCCGTTCTTCGACGCGTACGCCGCGGCGGCGTCGAGCGACTTACGGATCGCGTCCATGTTGTTGAGCACGCGATCGATCTGACCGTATTCGTCGACGTACTTCTTGGTGAAGTCGTAGCCGGCTTGGTATTGTGCCTGCGTGAAATCGTCGCGCGGATCCGGCTTGACGACGACGTTTTGCGTCAAGCTGCGCCCGTCCAGCGTCATCCGCACGGTGTAGGTTCCGGGAACGACCATCGCGCCGACTCTCGGACCGCGATATTCCTCCTTGGCGGCGCCCATCCA
>DATJUC010000139.1:0-13437 GCA_035502675.1 Candidatus Acidiferrales bacterium
TGCCTGCCGTACCTGGTGCTGCAGTCGATCGGGCAGCAGCTGACCGATTTCCAATGGTCGCCGACCGTGCTCGCCGGTCGCGGAATGACCGAAGAAGACATCCAGCAGCTCACGCGCAACGTCGAACGCGCGGGCGTCGAAGTCGAGGTCGAGCTCGGGCGGACGATGGTCTCGCTGCGCGATCTGGTTGCGTTGAGCGAGGGCGACGTCATCGTGTTCGACAAACTCACCACCGAGCCGCTGCTCGCAAAGATAAACGACTGCGAGAAGTTCCGAGTTTTCCCGGGGATCAACCGGGACCACATTGCGGTACAAGTAGCCGGCACCATCGCCGGCGAGGACGACTGAGGACCAGACAATGGCCGAAATGCAGCAACTCGTCAACTCGATGTTCGCAGCGGCCGGCACCGTGCTGGGCCGCCTCGTCGAACAACCTGCGGCCGCCGCCGGATCGCGCCGCCGCGATCACGAGGGATCGATCCGAACCGACGGAGACGAGCTCGTGACGCTGGCCGAAGTGCCGTCGCTGGGTGCAAAGGTCGTCGTGCGGTTTCCGACCGGCGACATGCAGCAGGTCGTCGGAATCATGCTCGGCGGTGCGGAGGGCCTCGGCGAGATGGGCGCGATGCAGCTCTCGATCGCGTCCGAGACGGTTTCGCAGATCGCCGTTGCGATGGCCGAGGCGATGGCTTCGAGTTTAAACGTTTCGACCGACGGCATTCACGCCGAGCTCTGCAGCGACGTGGCGGCCTTGCCGCCGCCGCCGTTCGAGTCGTACGAAGGGACGATCCGGATAGGAAAGGCTCTGACGCCGCACGTCAGCGTCGACTTCGCGGCCATCACGATGTCGAAGATCGGCGGGGCCGCCGAGGCCGAACCGTCGCGTCAGCAAGCCGAAAAAGCCGCGCCGTCCAAGCGCCAACCGGGCGAAGCGGCGGCGCCGTCCGGGGCCAACGCGCAGAACGTCGCCTACACGGCTATGGCCCCGACGCCGGTGCGCGCCGCGCACCCCGGGCAAGCCAACCTCGATCTCGTGCACGACGTGCCGCTGCAGATCAGCGCCGTGCTCGGAAAAACGGTCATGCCGCTGCGCGAGGTCGTCTCGCTGCAGTCGGGGACCGTGTTCGAGCTCGACAAACTCGCTGCCGAGCCGATCGACCTCTACGTCAACAACATCCTCATCGCCCGCGGAGAAGTCGTCGTCGTCGACGACAAGTACGCCGTCAAGATCAGCGAGTTGAATCCTCAAGTCTCCTAAAGGAGCTCACGAACCCGTTCAGGGTCGAACCTTATGGCAGCATCGTTCTGGATCAACTACTTCCTCGCGCTCGCAGTCGTCGGCTTATTGCTCGGCGGCCTGTACATGATCGTGCGCGGACTTTCGCGCGGACGCGTGATCGCTTCGGCCGGTCGCCGCATGGTGACGGTTCTCGAGTCGACGATGCTGGCGCAGCACGTCGCCGTGCACGTGGTAAAGGTCGGAACGCGATATTTCTTGGTCGGCGGCGGAAATGGAAACGTTTCGACTCTCGCGGAACTGCAGCCCGAGGAAGTCGATGCGTGGCTGGCTGCGGAACGCAGCGCGTTGACCGGGCCGGGCCGCTCGCTGCTCGGAGCGCTGGCGCGAGTACGCGGCCGGTGATCGCGCGGCTCTGGCAACGGCACCGCGTCTTCATCGTAGGCGCGGCCGTCGGGTTTGCCGTGCTCTGGATCGTCCCGGCGATCGCACGCGCCGCCACGGCGCCGACCGCTCCGACCGTGCCGATTCCGCAACTCAACATCGGCGTCGGTCAGGCGAGCAACCCCAAGCAAGTCGTCACCGCGCTGCAGATCCTGCTCCTGCTCACGGTCTTGTCGCTCGCTCCGACGCTGCTCGTGCTGCTGACCTCGTTCACGCGCATCATCATCGTGCTCGGTTTCGTACGGACCGCCCTCGGCACGCAGCAGACGCCGCCCAACCAAGTATTGGTCGGGCTCGCACTACTGTTGACGTTCTTCGTGATGAGCCCGGTCATCAAGTCGATCAACGGCGACGCGTTGCAGCCGTATCTCAAGAACCAGATCTCGCAGCAAGTCGCGCTCGACCGGGCCGCCGCACCGCTGCGCACGTTCATGTTCAAACAAACGCGAGATAAGGACTTGCAGCTCTTTTACTCGATGTCCAAGGAGCCGCGCCCGAGCACGCAGGCCGACGTTCCCACCTACATTTTGGTCCCCGCGTTCGTCATCTCGGAGCTGAAGACGGCGTTCGAAATTGGGTTCGCGTTATACATTCCGTTCGTCGTCATCGACATGGTCACCGCCAGCATCCTGTTGTCGATGGGCATGATGATGATCCCGCCCGTCCTGGTCTCGCTGCCGTTCAAGATTCTGATCTTCATTCTGGTCGACGGCTGGAATCTAGCCGTCGCCGCGCTCTTCCAGAGCTTCAACCAATGACGTTTGCCGACGCGATCGGGCTGGGACGCGAGGCGATCTTCGTCACGATGCTGGTAGCGGGTCCCGTGCTGCTGATGAGCCTGGTCGTCGGCCTGATCGTGTCGCTGCTCCAAGCCATCACCCAAATCCAGGAGCCGACCTTGGCCTTCATTCCGAAGATCATCGTCGCCGGCGTCGCGCTGCTGTTCTTCGGACCGTTCATGTTGGCGATGCTGACCGATTTCGCCAGCCGCGTTTTTACGAGCGTCGCGCACATACCCATACGCTGAGGCGGCGGGATGATCGATTTCTTCGGGGTTACCGCGCCGCAGCTCGAAACGTTCATTCTCGTCATGATCCGCGTGTTCGGGATGCTGGCCGTGTTTCCGATCTTTTCGGCGCCGCAGGTTCCGCAGCACGTTCGCTTCGGGTTCGGCCTGCTAATTTCGTTCATACTCTTCAAGGTGGTCCCGCCGATCGCGGCGCTGCCCTCGATGTACGATCTCGTCGCCGCGGTCGTCGCTCAAGTCGTTCTGGGCGTGATCATCGGTTTCGTCGCCTCGCTGGTCTTCGTTTCGTTTCAATTTGCAGGCGAGCTGATCGACCTTCAGATCGGCTTTGCGGTCGCCAACGTCCTCAATCCGTTGACGCAGCAGAACGTCACGATCATCGGGGAGCTCGAGCTGGCGCTGGCGACGCTGGTCTTCCTGGCTACCGACTCGCATCATCTGCTCATCCAAGGCATCGCGGGCTCTTTCACGCTGGTTCCGCTGCCGTTCATCAGCCTGAACCCTCGCGTCATGTGGGATGCCGTCTCGTTCCTGAGCCTGGCGCTGGTCGACGTTTTCAAGATCGCGGCACCGCCCGCGGGCGCGCTCTTCCTTACCAACGTCGCGCTTGCGTTCATGGCGCGGGTCGCACCGCAGATGAACGTCTTCGTCGTGGGCTTTCCGATTCAAATCGGTGTGGGCCTGACCGTCCTGGCTCTGAGCCTTTCCCTGCTGGGAGTTGTCGGACCGGACATGTTTCATGACGTCGCGCTTCAGATGGACACGGTCATGCGCGGCCTGCGCATGTAACCGTTCGCTTTCGGGTGCCGCGCGGCGCCGCTCGAGAAGCCGGCGTTAGAGACTCGCTCATCGGTTTTTCTCAACTTCGGCGTAGAGTCGGAGGCGGGACGACCGAGGAGGAGGTTACCGTGATCGAGACGCCCGTAAAGCGGCCCGCGCAAAGCGCCGCGACCATGAACGCTTTTGCGATGCTGGGGTTAGGCGAAACCGGCTTCGTCGAGAAGCCCGTTCCGGTGCCGGGACCGTGCGATGCGATCGTGAAGACGACCCACGCGCTGATCTGCACGTCGGACGCCCATACCGTTGGCGGAGCGATCGGGCCGCGCGAGCGACTGACCCTCGGTCACGAAGCGGTCGGCATCGTGCACGCAATCGGATCCGAGGTCAAGACGTTTCGTCCGGGCGACCGGGTGGTCGTCGGCGCCATCACTCCGGACTGGGGATCGGAAGCTGCCCAAAACGGATACCCGTCGCAGTCGGGCGGGGCGTTGGGCGGCTGGAAGTTCGCCAACGTAAAGGACGGCGTCTTTGCCGAGTATTTCCATGTGAACGACGCCGATGCCAACATGGCGCTGATTCCGGAAGGCATCGCGTCGGAGCAGGCCGTGTATTGCTCCGATATGCTCTCGACCGGGTTCGTGGCCGCCGAGCATGGCGCGATTCCGATCGGGGGAACGGTCGCGATCTTCGCCCAGGGGCCGGTCGGTTTGATGGCGACGGCCGGCGCGCGGTTGCGCGGCGCCGGATTCATCGTCGCCGTCGAGACGGACCCGAAGCGCGCGGCGCTCGCGCGCCGGTTCGGAGCCGACGCCGTCGTCGATTTTCGAGCCGAAGATCCGGTGGCGCGGATCCTCGCCGAAACGGACGGCACGGGCGTCGACACGGCGATCGAAGCGCTGGGCTCGGACCGCAGTTTCGAGCAATGCGTCGCGGTCACCAAACCGGGCGGGACGATCTCGAACGTCGGCTACCACGGGTCGGGCGACGTCGTTTCGATTCCGCGCGTCGCCTGGGGCGTCGGCATGGCGGACAAGACGATTCGGACGGGACTCTGCCCGGGCGGGAAGCTCCGCATGCAGCGGCTGCTGCGGGTTTTGGAGCGCGGCCTAGTAGACCCCGCGGCGATGACGACGCATACCTTCGGCGTCGATCAGATGCCGCGCGCCTTCGAGGTGATGCAGAAGAAGCTGGACGGTGTCATCAAACCGCTGATCGTCTTCTAACCGGCCTTCGGCCGGAAATCAGCAGCAGAAGTACTTGAACTGGCCGATCGCGTCGTTTGCCGACTCGGTAAAGTAGATCTGATTGTCGGGCCCGAGTACGATGCCGGTAGGCTTAGTGTTGCTGGTCGGGATCGGGTAGATCTTGACCTGGGAGTTGCCGGGATCGAGCCTTCCGATGGCGTTGCCGAGCGTGTCGGTAAAGTAGAAGTTGCCGTCGATGCCCTGCACGATCGCATCGGGCGTCTTGGCGCCCGCGAGCGGATACTCGTTGGTGACGCTGCCGGCAACTGAAATGCGTCCGATCTTGATCGCTTTCGTTTCGGTGAACCACAGGGCGTTGTCCGTTCCCGCCGCGATGCCGGTGACGCCGGAGTTCAGCGTCGGCACCGGATAGTCGGTCGCCAACGGCTGCTTCCCGGTGGTGGCGATACGGCCGATCCGGTTGGTACCCGGTTCGGTGAACCACACCGCACCGTCGGGACCGCTGACGATCCCCTGCGGCTGTGCGTTTCCGCTCAAGTAGACCCGCGTGGCCGAACCGTTGATCGCGATTCGCCAGACGGAGTTCGTGCCGGGGTCGGTCGCCCACATGCTCCCGTCGCTGCCGAGCGTGATGCCCACCGGATGCGCTCCGGCGGCCGGCAACGCGTACTCCACGAACACCGGCGTCGTCGTCGTCGAGTTGAACTGCCCGATTTTGCCGGTGCCGGTTTCCGTGAACCAAATGAGCCCGTTGGGACCGGTGGCGATGCCGTCGGGCTCGGCCTTGGTGGTGGGCGTCACGTTGTCGGTCACGGCACCCAGCGTTGAGAGCTCCCCGATCTTACTGGCGGCGTACTCGGTAAACCACAGGTTCGAGTCGGCGCCCAGGGTGATGCCCATCGGCCGGCTGGATTTGGTGGGGATGGGATACTGGCTCGAGACGTACGGGTGGTACGAAGGGCCCGGCGTCGGGGAGCCCGAGATGATGGGCGTCCCGTGGCCGCAAGCCGCAAGGAGCGCGGCAGCCAATATGGCGGAAGCGCCGAGGCGCACCGTGGTTCGCAATCTCATCTCCATCCGGGGGGCGTAGGGTCAGCCACCCTTATTGGCAGGCCCCGGGCTCCTGTCCCCCCGTCTCGCCTGAAGGGCGTCTTAGAAATGCCGGTCCTGCGCCGAAAACTTGTTACAGAGTATGAGGATGGCAACCGGCCTCGATGGCTAGACCCGAACAGACCGAGAAGCCGACTCCGAAACGGCGCAAAGAAGCCAGGGATAAAGGTCAGGTCGCTCGCAGTGCCGAGCTGGCCGGCGCCGTAATCTTCCTGGCCGGCGTCTTCATTATTTATGCCTTCTTCCACACCATCGTCAACGGGATCGAAGGCTCGGTGCGCGGCGCGTTCGCTCACGCGGCCCCGGTCGAGACGCCGACCATCCGGTCGGCCTGGCTGCTGATCGTCGCCGCCGTCATTCCGGTTTCGGCCTTCCTCATGGTGCTGCTCGCGGCCGCGTTCGTCATCGGCATCCTGACCAACGTCGCTCAGTTCGGACTGCTCTTTACGCTGCAAGCGATCCGCCCCAGTTTCAACAAGCTCAATCCGATCGCCGGCCTGCAGCGGCTGTTTTCCAAGCAGATTCTGTTCAATCTCGGAAAGCAGCTGCTCAAACTCGGCGCCGTGATGCTGATTCTCTATCAGACGATCGCCGCCAACCTGGGGCTGTTCGCGCAAGTCGGTCAGACGCAGCCGCAGCAGTTCGTCGACGTGCTGGCGTCGGTCATCTTCCCGGTCGCCGTGAAGTACGCGATCCTGCTGGTCGTCGTTGGTATCGTCGACTACGCGTGGCAGCGCTACCAGCTCGAAGAGAGCCTGAAGATGAGCAAGACCGAAGTCAAGGACGAGCAGCGGCAAGCCGAAGGCAATCCCGAGGCTAAAGGCGCTCTCAAACGCAAGCAGCGCGAGTTCGCCCGCCGCCGCATGATGGCCTCGGTTCCGCGCGCGACCGTCGTCGTGACCAACCCGACGCACTTCGCGGTCGCGCTGGAATGGAACGAGCTTCAGATGGAGGCGCCGGTCGTCACGGCCAAGGGCGCCGATCTTCTAGCCAAACGCATTCGCGAGCTCGCGCGCGAACACGGGGTTCCGATCATGGAGAATCCGCCGCTGGCGCGGACGCTGTACGAGCGGGTCGAGCTCGATCAGGCCATTCCGCCGAATTTGTACGCCGCCGTCGCACAGGTGATTGCATTCGTGTTCCGGCTCAAACGAAAGATCATCGCGTAAATGACCGCGACGCAAACCGGCGCTCCCACCTCGCTAATGGGACGCGTGAGCCAGAGCGTCCCGATCATGGTCGCCGGTGCGGCCGTGATGCTGGTCTTGCTGATGATCGTTCCGGTGCCGCCCGAGGTGCTGGACTTCTTGCTCAGCGTCAACATCATCGTGGCGCTGGTCATCATCGGCAACAGCCTCTATACCGAGAACGCGCTGGCGTTCTCGGTGTTTCCGACCTTGCTTCTGATCGTGACCCTGTTCCGGCTTTCGCTGAACATCACGGCGACCCGCCAGATCTTGCTCCACGGCTACGCCGGTCACGTGATCGACTTTTTCGGACAGATCGTCATCGGCGGCAACTACGCGGTCGGCTTCGTCATCTTCTTGATCCTAGTGGTGATCCAGTTCGTCGTCATCACCAACGGTGCCGGGCGCGTGGCCGAAGTCGCGGCCCGCTTTACCCTGGACGCGATGCCCGGCAAGCAGCTCGCGATCGACGGCGATCTCAACGCGGGCCTGATTACCGAAGCCGAGGCGCGCCAGCGCCGCAAGGACATTCAACGAGCCGCCGATTTCTACGGCGCGATGGACGGTGCCAGCAAGTTCGTGCGCGGCGACGCCATAGCCGCCGTCATCATCGTGGCGATCAACACGATCGGCGGTTTCATCGTCGGCGTCGCCCAGCTGCACATGGACTTCGCGCAATCGCTTCAGCACTTCACCCTGCTGACGGTCGGCGAAGGCATCGTCACCCAGGTGCCCGCGCTGTTGATTTCGACCGCGACCGGCATCATCGTCACCCGTGCGGCCAACGAATCCGATTTCGGGCGCGACATCAGCCGCCAGCTCTTCGCGCAGCCCAACGCCATCCTGATCGCCGCGGTGCTGGCGCTGATCTTCGGAATCTTCGGCCTCGCGCCGTACCTGCTGGTTCCGCTTTCCGCCGTGCTTTTCGTCGGATATTTCGCACGGCGCCGCGCGGTGCTCGCCGAGCAGCCCGGCAGTCCGCAAGCCAAACAGAAGGCCGCGGCGGCGGCCGCCGCAGCGCCGCCGAAGCCCGCCGAAAGCGTCGTCCCGCTGCTTTCCTACGATCCGATGGAGCTCGAGATCGGCTTCGGCCTGATTCCGCTGGTCGACGTCAATCAGGGCGGCGACCTGCTCGAACGCATCACGCTGATCCGGCGTCACTCGGCTCGCGATTTGGGCATCGTGGTGCCGCCGATCCGGGTGCGCGACAACTTGCAGTTGCGCCCGAACGCGTACGTGATCAAGATCTACGGTTTGGAGGTGGCGCAAGCCGAAGTCATGGTCAGCCGGCTGCTGGCGATGAACCCCGGAACGGCGACCGCGCCGCTCGACGGAATTCCGACCAGCGAGCCGGCTTTCGGCTTGCCGGCGCTGTGGATTCCGGAATCGGCGCGGGCCGAAGCGGAGATGGCCGGATACACGGTCATCGATCCGACCAGCGTCATCGCGACGCACATTACCGAGATCATCAAGTCGCACGCGCCCGATCTGCTGGGCCGGCAAGAGGCTTCGGCGCTGCTGGACAACATCAAGGCTCACTATCCGGTCGTCGTGGAGGAGCTCGTTCCCGGCTTGCTGACGATCGGCGAAGTGCAGCGCGTGCTGCAAAATCTGCTGCGCGAACGCATTCCGGTGCGCAACTTGGTCCTGATCCTCGAGACGCTGGCGGACGCCGCCCGCGTAAGCAAAGACGTCGACTTTCTCACCGAGAAGGTCCGCGTGGCGCTGGCGCGTCACATTTCGGCCGAGTACGCCGAGAACGGCCTGCTGTCGGTGATCACGGTGGATCCGCGGCTGGAGTCGCTGCTCGCCGAAGCGGTTCGCCGCGGCGAAGACGCCTACGCACTTTTGGATCCCAACACCGTCGGCCGCGTTTACAACTCGCTGACGCGACAAATCGCGGTGGCGCAGAACTCAGGGCTGCAGCCGATCGTCCTGTGCTCGCCGTCGGTGCGGCTCGCGCTCAAGCGCTTGACCGAGCGCGCCGCGCCGCAGCTAGTGGTTCTCTCGTATTCCGAAATCCCGCCGGGCCTGCGCGTGGAATCGATCGGCCAGATCTCGACCGTCGAGGAAACGCCCGCGCCGGCCGGAGCGCCCAAGTAAGATGTTCAAGACGCTCTTCCGCGGCCACCGGGCGGCCGTTCCGCCGGTTAAGCTTCCGCAAATCAATTCGTTCGTCGACGTGGTGGTCGGCGGGCGCCCGGCACGGTCGGTGACCGTCGAGGCGTGCGGCCCCAAAGGGATCGTCACGCGCGACGCATTGGGGCGTCCGGGCGAGATCGCGACCCTCGTCTACACGACGGCGGCGGGGCGCTTCCGGCTGCAGACCAAGATCGTCGCCGCGTCGGTGTCGAGCACGCAGTTCGAGTACCCCAGGCGCGTCGACACGATCGGCGCTTCGACCGGCGTGCAGAAGCGCTCGAGCGTGCGTCTCGACACGCTCGTCAGCGGTAACTGGCGCTTCGCGCCGGGCGGCAAAGGCGCCGGGGAGTTCCAGCGAGCGACGATCCGGGACATCAGCCGCGGCGGCTGCGCGCTCAACGTCGACCGGCCCTTGAAGCTGGGCACGATGGTCGAAGTCAAGATTCTGTTCGGCGACGCCGCGCCGCCGATCGTTCTTCTCGCCGAGGTCGTGCGACATCAAGAAATCAAATCGTCGGGCAAACATTCCCACGGGGTCCGATTCCACGGAGTTCGACCCGAAGAAGATCACGCGATCATCGATTTCATCAATAAAAAACTGGCCGAACTGCGCAGCCGGGGGCTGGCGTAAGTGACGTCGAACAAGGCCGCAGCGGGACGGCTTTTCGGCCCGCACACATCGCTACGTGTCTGGAGCAACGGATGAGTAAGAGGGTCCTCATCGTCGACGACGCGGTCGTCATGCGGATGATGATCAAGGGCATTCTGTCGAAGAACGGCTTCGAAGTGGTGGGCGAAGCGCAAAACGGCGTCGAGGCCGTAGACAAGTACAAGCAGCTCAACCCCGACTTGGTCACCATGGACATGGTCATGCCGGAAATGGACGGCATTACCGCGGTCAAGCAGATCATGGCTCACGATCCCAACGCGCGCATCATCATGTGCACGTCGATGGGACAGCAGGCGCTGGTGGTCGAGGCGATTCAGGCCGGCGCCAAGTCCTTCATCACCAAACCGTTTCAACCGCCAAAAATCCTCGAGACCATCAATAAGGTGCTGTCATGAGCTCGAGCTCGCTCAACCTCAGCGATCTGCAGAAGGACGCGCTCAAGGAGGTCGGCAACATCGGGGCCGGTCACGCCGCGACCGCGCTCTCGCAGTTGCTCAACACCAAGATCAACCTCAGCGAACCCCGCATCGACGTCATCAAGTTCCGCGACTTGGCGACGCGCGTCGGCCACGAAAACCGGACGGTCGCGGCGCTGCACATGTACGTGCGCGGCGAAGCGCCCGGTCAGATGGTGGTGCTCTTCGATCGCGAACAGGCTCTCGATTTCGTCAGCCAGTTCCTGCATCGCGTCATCGGAGACATCCAGATCTTCGATTCGATCGCGGACTCGACGCTCAAGGAACTCGGAAACATCATCGCCGGTTCGTACCTCACGGCGATCATCCAGCTGACCGGCAGCAACCTGCTGCCGTCGGTGCCGACGCTGTCGTACGGAACCGTCCAGGCTGCGTTTCGAACGCTGATGTCGATTCTACCGGACCAAGACGTCTTCTTGATCGAGTCGAGCTTCCTCGACAAAGAGCGGGAAGTCGCCGGTCAATTCATTCTGATCCCGGAAACCGGTTCGCTCGGACCGCTGCTTTCGGTGTTCGGGGTCGAATAGCGACGCGTGCCGGATGTCCGACGAGCTTTTTAACCGCGAGGAGTTCGTAGCCTACTTCCGCGACGAGGCGGAAGAGCTGCTGCAGCAAATCGACGGCGATCTCTTGAAGCTCGAGGAGTCGCTCAATACGGGCGAAGACGATCCCGAGATCGTCAACTCGCTCTTCCGCGCCCTGCACACGGTCAAGGGAAGCGGCGGCATGCTGGGCTTCACCGACGTTCAAAGCCTCTCGCACAAGTTGGAGAACTTGTGCGATCTGCTGCGTAAGGACCGGATGCCGGTCTCGGAAAGCGTCGTCGACATCTTGTTTTCGGGACGCGATCTGCTCACCGAGCTGGTCGAGGTCGCCGTTTCGGGAGGTCAAGCACCCGACGGTCTCGCCCAGTTCATGGCGCGGCTCGACCAGTTCGTCGGCATCTACGAAGAGACCGCGCACGTGATCGAGGGGAACACCGGAACGGAGCTTTCCTTCGAAGAGGCCGCCCTGCGCGAAACGGCGGCGGCCAGTGCCGCCGAGGTGGATGCATTCGAAGCCGAGGTCGCTCGCCTATTGGCCGAAGCCGAAGCGTTGCGCGAAGGTACCGCACCGCCGGAGCCGCAGCCGCCAGCCGAGCCTGCCGGCACCGCTGCCGAGTTCGCGTCCGAGCCGCCGCCCGCGCTCGAGGCGCCCGCATCGGCCGCCGCGCCCGCCGCCGCCACGGGGCCGGAAACCGCCGGCGACCCGGTTCCCAAGGCCGAGAAGAAAACCGCCGACGCGCCCAAGCGCGGATCGACGCACCAGACCATTCGAGTCGACATCGAGCGGCTCGACGCACTGCTCAATTTGGTCGGCGAGCTGGTGATCAATCGCACTCGCATCTCCGACATCGCCACGACGCTCGAACGGCTGATGGCCGACAAGGCCATCGACGGTTCGATCGGCATCATCGGACCGCTGGCGAAGGATCTGGCCGATTCGGCGGCGTTGCTCGCGCGCACGACCAACGAGATCCAAGAGTCGATCATGAAGGTGCGGATGGTTCCGATCGGTCAGGTCTTCGACCGGTTCCCGCGTTTGGTACGCGACGTCGCCAAGGCTCGCGGCAAGGAGGTCGCGCTGGCCATTTCCGGCGCCGAAACCGATCTCGACAAAACCATCGTGGACGAAGTCGGCGAACCGCTGATGCACCTGCTGCGCAACAGCGTCGACCACGGCATCGAGCCTCCGGAGGTTCGCGCGCAGCGAGGAAAGCCGCGCGTCGGAACGATTTCGCTCAACGCCTATCACGAAGGCAATCAGATCATCGTCGAGGTCGCCGACGACGGCGGCGGCATCGACTTGGAGAGGGTTCGCGCGCGCGGCATCCGGCAAGGCTTGATCTCGGCCGACGATCGCCTGGCCGACCGCGAGCTGATCGAGCTGATCTTTACGCCCGGATTTTCGACGGCCGAGGTCGTTTCCGACGTGAGCGGCCGCGGCGTCGGCATGGACGTCGTCAAGAAGAACATCACGCGCCTCAAAGGCGTGTTCGACATCGACACGGTTCCCGGTCAAGGCACCCGCTTCACGATCAAGCTGCCGCTGACGCTGGCGATCATTCAAGCGCTGCTCGTGCGCGTCGTCGACGAGCTGTATGCGATCCCGCTCGACTCGGTCATCGAGTCTCAGCGCGTCGAGATGCCCGACGTTCGTACCGTCCACGGCAACGAGGTCATCACGCTGCGCGGACAGGTCGTTCCGCTGGTGCGGATCGCCGACTTCTTCGAACTGGGCGGCGAGCGAGATCCGGACAAGGTGATGATCGTGATCGTGGGCCTGCAGGGCCGGCAAGTCGGGCTCGTCGTCGACTCGTTCGAAGGCGAACAGGAAATCGTGATCAAGCCGCTGTCGGACGTCGTCGGGCGAATCCCGGGCATCTCGGGAGCCACGATTCTCGGTAACGGTTCGATTTCGTTGATCATCGACGTTCACTCGCTCGTCAGCGAAGCCTACGCGGGCGGAAAATCGGCGCGAGCCGAATTCTCGGGGGTATAAACCATGGCGGATCAGCGCGAACAAAAGAATCAGCAGTTCTCGGGCGAGCTCGTCAAGGTCGTCGCGTTCAGGCTCGGCGGCGAGGAGTACGGCGTCGACATCGCTCAGGTACAGGAAATCATCCGCCTGGTAGAGATCACGCACGTACCGCGCGCGCCGCACTTTATGGAGGGCGTGATCAATCTGCGCGGCCAGCTCATCCCGATCATCGACCTGCGGACCCGCTTCGGGATGTCCCGGATTCCGGCAACCAAGAGCACGCGAATCGTCGTGACCGAGATCGGCAGCAAGCGGGTGGGCATCGTCGTCGATAGCGTTTCCGAAGTGCTCAACATCCCGCTCGAGAACATCGAGGGCGCGCCCGAAATGGTCTCGGGGGTCGGGACCGAGTACATTCAGGGCGTTGGGAAAATGGACGAGCGCCTCATCATCATGCTCGATTTGACGATGGTCATCACGACCGACGAGAAGCGCGAGCTCGAATCGGTCGAAGCTCAGGGCAACAACCCGGCAGCCTGACTCCTAATTCGTTAGTTGACAACCGTGCCGATCTGCGGTAGGATTCAACTAATTCATTAGGACTGACAGGGAGAGACCGTGGCCCGACAACGCTCGAAG
>DATJUC010000140.1:0-7410 GCA_035502675.1 Candidatus Acidiferrales bacterium
CGACCGCGCGCGAGAGATCGTGCATGCCTCGCCGGAACCACGCGCGCCGCATTGCCGGATCGGCCGACCGCCGGCCCGCCACGTTCGCCAGCTCGCCCATTCGGAACCACGCTTCGGCCACCGCGTCGGGATGCGTCGTCAACAGCTCGAGACGGACGCGCAGAACGCGCTCCAGCGCGTAGGCTGCCGGCGGATCGTCCGGCGCCAGCGCGTCGACGCGCGCTTGCACGGCGTCGACGTCGGGTGCCGCCAAAGAGTACTCGAGCGCGAGCGCCGCGTCGCCGCGGGCCGCGGCGACCCGCGCCAGCAGCCGGTCGCGAACCGGCGTCGGCGGCAAACGCAACGCGTAGTGCTGGGCGGCGTTCGCGTCTCCCCGGGCCAGCGCGCGTTCGGCCAGCGTCGCCTCCACGAACGGTGCGGGTGCGACGGTGTCGAGCGCGCGGTAAACCGCCATGCCGAACGACGCCGGTACGCGCGCCGGCAACGTGCCGGGCGCGGCGGCCGGCGCGTCGAGCGCGTCCGAGGCGAGCTGAACGACCGCAAAGCACGCCAGCGTCGCCGCGATCGCCGCGCAGGCGATCGCGCGCGCGAGCGCGGGACGCGCAAGCGTCAGAACTTCACCGTGAGGTTGAGGTCGGCGCGGGTCGTGGTGGCGCTGTTGAGCGGCAGGATATTGTCCTGGTAGTGCAGCTGGCGCGCCGACAGCGAGAGCGTGCTCGAGAAGCGCGGTATCGAGAACGTCAGGCCGCCCCCGTAGGAGTTGTCGAAGGCGTCGACGTTGCTGACGCCGGGCAGGCCGTACTCGCCCAGCTCGCGCGACGCGTCGTAGTTCAGATTGAGCGTCAACCCTTTGACGACCGGTACGGCCACCGCGGCGCCGACCGCGACCTTGTTCATCTGGGCGTAGTTGGGAACGGTCAGCGGAACGGTATCGCCCGGAAGCATCCACGTCGAGTTGGTGCCGAGCGCCTGCGCCGCGGCGCCGGTCGCGTCGTTGCGCTCGAGGTGCTCGACGCTGCTCGATACGTCGACGTTGACGTTGCGGCCGCCGGCCCGGACGTCGAAGTTGGCGCCCGCTCCGTAGCCGGCATCGTCGAGTGCGGCTTGCGGCAACTGCACCGAGTCGCCCTCGACGCGAACCTGGAACTGGGCCGGTCCGACGTGCAGCAGTTGGGGGACCAGCGCGCTATGCTGTTGTGCTCCGGCCGAAACGGCACCGACCGAGAGCGCCGAGGAATGCGCCGGAACGAAGCCGTTCGCGGGCGCGGTGAGCGGACCGAAGGCGTACGCGCCGGGCTGCGGCGAGACGGCCGGCGCGGGCGCCGCGGGCTGGTACGCTCCGACCGTAAACGTTTGCGTCGTCGACCCTTGCGCGCGCGCGTCGGCGGTTGCGGCAACGGCCGGTGCGTCGTCGAGCGACTCCGGCGCGACCGACGGTTCGAACCGCGAATGCATCGACGCCGCGATCGCCGCCAGGTCGACCGCAGGCGCGCCGCTCGCGATCGCCCCAATCGAAACCATCGGTGCGTCGCCGGCGAATGCGGCCGCGACGCTCGAGCTCGGATCCAGCGCCAAACCACGCAAAAACGATTCGCTGCTGCGATCGCCGAAGACCGCGGCCACGGTCGCGCGGCCGTCGCCGGTTTCTCCGAAGAGCCGCAGGAAGAGTTGCGCGCGCAGATCGAGGCTGGGAGCGGCGGGGACCGCGGCCTCGGCCACACCGAAGAGCAGCGCTCCGGCGAGCGCTGCCATCGACGCAATGCCGACTAGCCGACGCATGTCCCCTCCGACGACCTGCTTAACCCCGTCGCAAACAGGCGAGTATATCTATCGGACGTTTAGGACGGGGGTTTCAGTTTGGAGGTTTTTCCCTCGCCTCCCTCTGCGAGAAACCGGCGGCCGATCAGGATGGCGGCGTAGTCGTCGATCGGCCGGGGCGGGACTTGCAGTCCGGCCGGCAACAGGCGCCGGAGACCCCGGGGCGGGTGTTCCGAAAAGTACAGCTCGCGGGCCCGGCGGGTCGTTTCGAACTCGTCGACGTGGTGAAGCGGCAGTCCGAAGCCCCCCAGCAACCCGGCGACCGCGCGGGCGTTGGTTCCGCGGCCGAGCGCGAGCCGGTCGACGGCCAGCTCGGCGATCAGCGCCCCGACCCGCTCTCGCAGACGCTCCAGCGGCTCGATGCCGGCCGCGACCACGCGCCCCTCGGCGTCCAGGGCGGCGTATCCGGCCTTGCGCATTCCCGGATCGACCGCCAGCAGCACCGGCTATACGCCCGGTTGACGCGCCAGCGCGATGACGATCGGGATACCGCCGAGGTGGGGGTAGAAGTCTTCGGCCGCGTATGCGGTCAACACGTACGTTCCGGCACGAGCGACGATCGTCTGCATCTGCCCGACGTCGGGATACAGCTGGAGCGGCTCGACGTTCTCGGCGAGAAACGGCGGCAGATTCAGCCGCTCGGCGGTAATGGTGACGTACTGCTCGAGCTCGCCGATCGCGATGCTCATGCTGGCGCCGCTGTGGCCGGGGATCGTTAGCTGCGCGATGATGTCGCCCTTGCGAAACGAACGTTCGTCGGAGATCGAGTTGATGCCGAAATGGATCTGGTCGTTTTGGAAGAGATTCTGATCCGACGTGGCGGTCAACATCACGTTGGCCGTTCCGTCCTTACTGGCAATCTTGGCGTTGTCGGCGACCGTCTGCAGACGTTTGTCCACGTCGGGCGGAATCGCGTACGCACGCAAGCCGAGCCGCTGATAGTTCGAGTTGACGAACTTGACGACGTCGTAATAGAACGTCCGGATCGTCGCCAGCCGCTGGGCGGAATCGGCCGACTTGTCGACGATGCGATAGAACGGAACCATTAACCGGTCCACCGGAAAGACCAGCTTGCCGTTGTTGACTTTGGCTTCGAGGTTGCTCTCTCGCGACTGCAGCTCGGCGATCTGCTGGTTGAGCGAGCTGAGCTTGAAGAAGGCGGTCTGCACTTCGTGCGACGCCAGGATCGCAACCAGGGTGACGACCAGTGCGATGATCATGCCGGTTGCGATCGCGATGATCGTCGACGTGTACCGCGGACGCAGCCCGAAGAGCGACAGGCGCTTGCGGCCGACTTGGTGGCCGACGCGGTCGCCGACGTAGGCGACACCGCCGGCGATGAGCATCACCACCAGGACGTTGAAGACTCCGCGGACGAACTCGACGAGATTCACGCGCCGTCAGACCAGCGCCGCTCGGCGCAGCCGAGTCAGCCCGATGGCGGTGAAGATCAGGTTCGGCGTCCACGCCCAGAACCACGCGATCGAGAGCATCGCCTCGCCGAGAAACGAGCAGATCGTCATGACGATGTAATAGACGAAAACGATTCCCAGCGACAACCCGAACCCGAGGCTCGTGCTGCTCCCGCCGCGAATGGCCCGCAGCCCGAACGGGATGGCGATCAGGATGAACACGAAACAGGCGAACGGACGAGCGAGCTTTTCTTGGTACGTGGTCACGTACTTCCGCAGCTCGTTCTCGGTCAACTGTCCGGATCGAACCATATCGGCAATCTGTGCGCGGCTCATGTTCTCCGGGTCGTCGTTGCTCAAGCGTTTGACGAGATCGGTTGGATTTTGGCCGATTTCGACCTGCTGCTCGGGGATCCGCGGCTCCGAGAGCGTCGATCCGTCGGGGTTGAACCGGTAGACCGAGGCGTTCTGCAGCACCCACTTGTCGGCCGTGAAGTCGGCGCGATCGGCGAAGATGATTTGACGCGGCTGGTGGTTGGCGTCGTACTGCACCAGCGTGACGTTGACCAGCGCCCGCGAATGCGGATCGTAGGCCGTCGCCAGCGTGATCTGCCGCCCCCCGTGCGGCAGCGGAGCCGAAACGGTCAGATCGCGGTTGAACGCGCTGGTGTGGTTGATGACGTCGTTCTCGATGTCGTTGAGCTGGTCGGCGGCGTACGGCACGACGCTTTCCTGCAGATACAGGGTCACGAGCGACATGACGATGCCGACCGCGAGCAGGGCCGCAACGATGCGAAAAAACGTCACGCCCGACGCCTTCAGAGCGGTCAGCTCGCTGTCGCCCGAGAGTCGCTGGATCGCCAGCAGCGTGCCCAGCAGGAGCGCCATCGGAATGACCAGCACGACGTAGCCGGGCAGCGACCACAGGAACACCAGCAGCGCCGCCCACAGCGGCGCGTGTTCGTTGCTGACCAGCTTTCCGATGTTGAGCAGCTCGGTCGCCGCAAAGATGAGCGTAAACGCCGACAAGCCGAAGACGAACGGTCCGGCCAGCTCGGACAGCATGTAGCGATCGAGAATGCTCAATCGCACGAAAGCCTCCGGTCGAGCACTAGAGGCGGAAGCCTTCGCCCAAATAGAAGGTGCGCGCGATCGGCGAGTCGAGCACTTCTTGGGCCGAGCCCGAAACCTCGATTCGCCCGTTGTTCATGATGTAGGCGCGGTCGACGATCGCCAGCGTCTCGCGGACCTGGTGATCCGTAATCAGGATTCCGAGACCGCGGTCGCGCAGCTGGCGGATCATCGCTTGAATGTCGGCGACGGCGATCGGATCGATTCCGGTAAACGGTTCGTCGAGCAGCAGAAAGGCCGGTTCGATGGCAAGCGCGCGCGCGATCTCGACGCGCCGGCGCTCGCCGCCGGAGAGGCTGTCGCCGCGCGCGTCGACGAAAGCGCGCAATCCGAACTCCTCCAGCAGCGCCGGCAGCCGGCGCTCTTGCTCGTCGCGCGGAATTCCGTTCTGCTCCCAAATCAGCCGGATGTTGTCGCCGACCGAGAGCTTGCGGAAGATCGAGTTCTCCTGCGCCAGATAGCCGATGCCGTTGCGCGCGCGTGCGTACATCGGCGCGCTCGTCAGATCGATGTCGCGTTCGTCGCGCTCGAGCAGAACGGTTCCGCCGTCGGGCTTCACGAGCCCGACGACCATATAGAAGGTGGTCGTCTTTCCCGCACCGTTGGGGCCGAGCAGACCGACGACCTCGTTGGTTCCGACCTGGGCCGAAACGCCGTTGACGACGGTACGTTCGCCGTAACGCTTGACCAGGCCGCGCAGCTTGATCGAGGACGTTTGGTTCGCGCTCACGTTCGCCTCGCTAAATCATCCGGACGTGCGTGAGTGAGACGTCCGAATCGAAACTCGAGCCGGTGGCCGTAAAGCCCTTCGGATCGACGATTCGGACGTGGCCGTCGCCGTGCAGCATCTCGGTGGTGCGGTCGTAGACCAAGCGGTCGCAGCGCAGCGTCATTCCGGTCGCGGTATGCGCTCGAACGCCGTCGAGCATGGTCACCGAGTTGTGCGTCTGGTCGACGAGCGCGTGCGGCGCCGTAGCTACCAACGTGGATCCGTCCTTTCCGTGAAACGTGATCCGCGCGTCGGTCACGTAGACGCGCGTGCTTCCTTGCGGGCCCTCGCTTTCCGCCGAGCTCGCCAGCAGATCGTACTTCACCCGGTTGTGAATTTGATCGATCAGCCGAACCGGCTGCGTGCTGGTTCCTCGCGCCGTGATGCGCAGCGCCAGCGGCGTCGGGCTGGCGGTCGCGGTCGGGGAAGAGCGCACCGTCGCGCGCGGCGCTTGCGGATTGCAGGCGGCCAGCAGCGCGCAGAGCCCGGCGAGCGCGCCCGCCCGGGCTGCGCTCACGAACGCTCCGGCGCACGCCACTGGGCCGCGGCGACGGCGAGCCCCATCGTCGGCATCCACAGCCCGAAAATCACGATGCTCATCGTATCGATCAGGCCTTGCACGGCCACGCCGACGAGTCCCGCCGCGGCCGCGAGCGCCAGCACGGCGCCTTCGGGCGAGGCCAGCGGAACGCGCGCGATCACGGTTCTCGCCACCGCCCAGACGTTCCACAGGAACGCACCCAAACCGAGAACTCCGAGTTCGGCGAAAAACGTAAGGTAAATGCTGTGCGCGTGGAAGGCGGAGACTTCGCCGTCGGGCACGCGCACGAGCGGGTAGATGCGCGAGAAATCGAACGGTCCGACTCCCGTCAGCGGAAACCGGTCGATCACTTGCGTCGCCGCTTGCCAGATCGAGATGCGCGTGTAATCCTCACTCGGGTTGTGCTGCGCGTTGAAGAACAGCGCGACGACGGCGAATCCGGCCGCGACGATGAGGGTCGCGGCGAGCGCGCCGCCCCGCCGGCCGCGCGCCTGCGTGGCGGCGACGAAGGCGGCTGCGGCCGCAAAGCCCATCCAGCCGGCGCGCGAGACGGTGGCCGCTAATGCTGCCAGCCCGAGCGCCATGGCGATCCATGCGGTCGCGCGCAACGCTCGCGGGCGCGCGATTCGCGCGACCGCGTAGACGAACGGAACGAAGATCACCAAATACGCGGCGAGTTCGCCCGGCAGCACGAACGTGCCGATCGCGCGGCCGTGCCCGATGGCGTACAGCGCGGCCGGATGGCGCGTCGCGAGCATCGCGAGGGCGGTCGCCGCCGCCAACGCTCCCGAGATCGTGTACGACCAGAACACTGCCGTCGCGACCCCGGGATCGTTCCAGAACGCGACCAGCGCCAAGCCCCACACGATGCTCAATCCGAAGATCGAAACGAAGATGACCCCGTTGGGCGGATCCAATCCCAGCAGCGCCGCAAGCATCGACGCGCAGAACCACGCCAGCATCGGCGCCAGCAGCGGCTGCGGCGGGCTTTCGGCGCGCCGTCTCCACAGCGCCGCGCCCGCGTACGCGGCCAGCAAACAGACGCAGCCGAGAATCGAGTACACCATCGGCGCCGGGACCATCGACACGCCGGGATACGCCACGCTGGTCAGCGAGATGAACGCCGGAAACAGCGGCACGGCCGCGTAGACGACGGCAAACGCAACCGGCATTAGGAAACGCACGGCACGCGCTCCCCGAGGATCGCGACGGCGCGCTCGGCGATGCGCCGCGCGCCGCCGGGAGGCCCCATTCGCGCGCGCCCGGCGTTACCCATCGCCGCCCGCCGCTGCGGATCGTCGAGCAGCGCCGCGACGCCGTCGGCGGCCGCGGGAAACCGGCGCGGCAGCAGGATCGTCGCGTCTCCGAGCAAGCCCTTCTGGCGTTTGCGATACCACAGCGTTTTGCGATCGGCCGGATCCTCGAAAGCGACCACCGGCCGGCCCGCCGCCGCGGCGGCTTCGTTGGCCGTACCTGCCTGCCCGGCGACCAGCTCGACGCGACGCAGCATCGGTCCGAGTGCGCCGCGCCACGCGCGCACGACGACACGCTGGCCGCGCGCCAGCGAGAACGGGATCGGATCGCTGCCCGGCACGACGCTCCAGCCGTCTTGGCCGGCGCGCGTTGCGATCGCACCGGCGTCAACGCTGCGGGCGATCGACAGGACGGCTCCCAGATGCGGGCGGCGCGCCGCCAGCTCGGCGACTACCTCCAGCAGGAAGCGCGCGTCGGCGTACGCG
>DATJUC010000141.1:0-4701 GCA_035502675.1 Candidatus Acidiferrales bacterium
GCTCGCGCTCGACGGTGGCGGGGCAGTCGGGCGTCTGGGGCGACGTCGCCGAAGGCGCGATGGTTTCGGGAAATCCGGCACGCGACCATCGCGAAGACTTGCGGCGAGAGGTCATGGTTCGCAAGCTGCCAAAGCTGGTCGCTCGTGTCGACGCTCTCGAACGCGCCCGGGCGCGCAACGAGTAATCCGGGGTGATGCAGCAAACGCTTCGGCGCCCCTTTCGCTTCGAAGGCGTCGGGCTCCACACCGGTGCCGCCTGCAGCCTGGAAGTGCGCCCGGCCCCGCCCGACACGGGATTGGCGTTCTCGCTGTGCGCGCCGGGTGCGCCCGAGCGCGTACGCGTCCCGGCGTTGGCCGAAAACGTCGTCGAAACGTCGCGCGCGACGGTCGTGGGCGGCGGCGGCGCGACCGTCTCGACCACCGAGCACATTCTTTCCGCGATGTTCGCGATGGGCGTTACCAACGCCGAGATGGCGGTCGACGGACCCGAGGTGCCGATCGTCGACGGCAGCGCTCAGGCATTTGCCGACGCGATCGTCGAGGCCGGCTTGGAGCGGCAAGACCGGCCGCGCTACTCGCTGCGGCTCGAGGAACCGATCGTCGTGCAGGTCGCCGACCGGATGATCGCGCTGATTCCGGCGTCCGAGTTTCGCGTGCGCTTCGTCGCCGATTTTCCGGCGCCCATCGGCACGCAGTATTACTACGGTCCGATCGAGCCCGCGGTCTACCGCGGCGAAATCGCGGGCGCGCGCACGTTCGGCTACCTTCACGAGGTCGAGGCGCTGCGCGCTCGGGGTCTGGCGCTGGGCGGCAGCCTCGATAACGCGCTGGTCTTCGCGGCCGACGGCCCGATGCAGCCGCTGCGCTGGCCCAACGAAGTCGTGCGCCACAAAGTTCTCGACCTGATCGGCGATTTTGCCCTGCTCGGCGCTTGGCCGCAGTGCGAGATCGTCGCCATCAAGAGCGGGCACGAGCTGCATGCGCTGGCGACGCGTGCGGTGCGCTCGCGGCTGCCGATTGCGGCGGCCGAACCATCGACGCGGAGGTAGAAGGCGTGTCAGAACTCGACATCCGGCAGATTTTTGAGATCTTGCCGCACCGGTATCCGATCCTGCTGGTCGATCGCATTCTCGAATTCGAACCGATGGTGCGCGTGCGCGGCTACAAGAACGTCACGTACAACGAGCCGTGCTTCCTGGGGCACTTTCCCGGGAATCCGGTTCTTCCGGGCGTCTACATGATCGAGGCGATGGCGCAGCTGGGCGGCGCGATGGTGCTCGAGCGCGGCGATTTCTCCCGCAAGCTGCCGTATTTGGCCGGCATCGACAAGGCGAAGTTCCGGAGGCCCGTCATTCCAGGCGACCGCCTCGACATGGAAGTGCGAATGCTGCGCCACAAGCGCAACATCGGCTGGGTGCTCGGCGAGGCCACCGTCGACGGTCAGTTCGCCGGCTCGGCCGAGCTGATGTTTTCGATTGCCTCGGATCCACGGCTCTTCGCGGCGGATTCGACCGTGCTGCACGTATGATCCATGCCACGGCGATCGTGCATCCGAGCGCGCAGATCGGCAAGGATTCCGAGATCGGGCCGTTCTGCATCGTGGGCGAGCACGTCACGATCGGCCGGGAAACGGTTCTGCAGTCGCACGTCGTCGTCAACGGCTGGACCGAGATCGGCGACACGTGCCAGATCTATCCGTTCGCGACGATCGGCGCGGCGTCGCAGGATCGCAAATACGTGGGCGAGCGCTCCTACACGCGCGTCGGCAACCGCACCGTCGTCCGCGAGTACGTGAGCATCCAGCGGGCCACCGGGCACGACCAGGTGACGTCGGTCGGCGACGACTGCTTGCTGCTCGCCTACGTTCACGTGGCGCACAACTGCCGCTTGGGAAACGGCGTCACCATGAGCAATCTGGCGCAGCTGGCCGGGCACGTCGAGATCGGCGACTTCGCGACGATCGGCGGTCAGGCCGGAATTCATCAGTTTACGCGAGTCGGCCGCTACGTCATGGTGGGCGGCGCCACCAAGCTCACCAAGGACGTGCCGCCGTTCTTTTTGATCGAGGGGAACCCCGCGCAGCCCTACGGACTCAACAGCGTCGGGCTGCGGCGAGCGGCGTTTTCGGTCGCGGAGCGCAACGAGATCAAAAAATTCTACAAACTGCTCTACAATCCCAAGCTCAACGTTTCGCAGGCGATCGAAGCGATGAAGTCCGAGGCGGCGACCGCGCCGGGCCGCGAGATCATCGCGTTTTTGGAGACTCCCTCCGAGCGAGGCGTGCTGAAGTGAGCGGCATTTCCGGCGCACCGCGCCGTTGAAATACTTCTTCTCCACCGGCGAGGCGTCGGGCGAATCGAGCGCGGTTTTGCTGGCTGCGGCGATCGCCAAAATCGATCCGCAGGCGGAGTTCGAAGGCATCGGAGCGGAGCGTATGCGCGAAATGGGCTTTCGGCTATGGCGCGACCACACCGGATGGGCGAGCATGGGACCGTTGGCCGCGATCCCGCGCATTCCGAAACTGCTGGCCGCGATGCTGCGCACCGCCGCGCACCTCGCCGCCACCAAACCCGACCTGGTGGTGCTGGTCGATTTCGGCGTTTTCAACCTTCGGCTGGCGCGGCAACTGCGGCGAATCGGCTATGCCGGGCCGGTACTGGACGTGTACCCGCCGGGGACGTGGCTGGACAACGAGAGCAAGGCCCGCGCGGTGAGCGCCGCGGCGACGCCGTTGACGGCCTTCGAGCACCAGCGCGATTTCTATCGCAGCTTGGGCCTGGAGATCGCCTATTTCGGCCATCCGCTCGCCGACCGGTACGTCACCCGTCCGCCGCGTCCGGCGCCCGAAGCCGGGGGCGGCACCGTGGCGATTCTGCCGGGAAGCCGCAGCGGCGAGCTGCGCCGCCATCTTCCGCTGCTCGCG
The DNA here is from genome assembly GCA_035502675.1 of Candidatus Acidiferrales bacterium. GTDB lineage: Bacteria > Vulcanimicrobiota > Vulcanimicrobiia > Vulcanimicrobiales > Vulcanimicrobiaceae > DATJUC01. The sequence continues at coordinate 2,924 of DATJUC010000141.1, forward strand.
TCGGCCTACGCGATCCTTCGGCGGCAGCGCCCCCAGCTGCGCGGCGTGTTCGGTGCGGCCGGCGAGAAGGCGGCGGCGGCCATCGCGGCGGCGATCGCGGAGCACGAACTGCCCGACGTGCGCATCGCGGGCGGCGTGGCCGCGGCGGTGGCCGAAGCCGACGGCGCGTGGGTGGTGTCGGGCACCGCCGTGCTCGAAGCCGCGCTGGCCGGCGTGCCGTGCGTCGCGCTGTACGTCGTCACGCCGATTCTCGTCAAGTACGGGCGCGCGATGATCAAGCATCGCTTCATCACGCTTCCGAATCTGGTGCTGGGTCGCGAGGTCGTGCCCGAGTTGTTGCAGGAAGACGCGACCCCCGAACGGCTCGCCGCGGAAATGGACCGCGTTTTGCGCGATCCGTCGGTTCAACGTCGAGAGTTCGCGGCGCTGCGCGAGGCGCTGGGGCCGCCGGGTGCGCTCGAGCGTTGCGCGCGGTTCGCCGTCGAGCTGGCGTCCCGGCGATGATCCGCATCTACCATACGTCCGACCTGCACGATCATCGCGGATTCGCTCCGAGGCTGATCGAGCTGCGCGCCCGCGAACCCGGCTTGCTGTTCGATTGCGGCGACGCCCTGCGCGGCAGTCAAACGCTCTATTTTCGGCGCGAGCCGATCCTCGACGAGCTCGCGGCCGCCGGATACGACGCGCAAGCGATGGGCAACCGCGAGTTCCACTACCTCTTTCCGTTGGTTCGAGCTCGGGCCGCGCGCATGCGCTATCCGCTGCTATGCAGCAATCTGCAGGACACCAAAGGCCGAACGCTGCCGTTCGTCCCGAGCGTCGTTCTCGAAGCCGAAGGGACCCGCGTGCACCTGTTGGGATTGCTGATCATGCAATATCCGGAGGGCAGCGCGTGGGAGCGCGTCTTCGGCTGGCGCTTTCTCTTGCCGTGGGAGGCCGTCGAGCCGTACGCGCGCACCGTTCCGCCGGGCGAGCTGCTGGTGGTGCTCTCGCACGTCGGTCTGCGGCTCGACCGTCAGTTGGCGTCGCGGGTCGGGCGCATCGACCTGATTCTGGGAGGCCACAGCCACGATACGCTGCCCGAGCCCGAGTTCGTCAACGGCGTCCCCATCGTTCACGCCGGCCCGTACGGGCGCTTCGTTTCGCGAACCGAGCTGACGCGTTCGGGAGAGCGCTTCCGGATCGACGATTTCGCGCTGCTTCCGCTGCTCGGAGACGCCGCGGCGGCCTGATGGCGCGCGTCCTGCTCGTCACCAACGGCCACGGGGAAGCGTCGATCGCCGATCGCATCGCGCACGAGCTGCGCGGCCTGGATCCCACGCTCGAGCTCGCGCATTTCGGCTTGGTCGGGGCCGGTTTGTCGGCGTCGATGGCGGACGTCGGGCCGCAGCGCACCATGCCCAGCGGCGGGCTGATCGCGATGGGTAACGTGCGCAATCTGGCGCGCGACCTTGCGGCCGGGCTGCTCTCGCTGACGGCGGCACAGTACCGGTTTCTGCGCTCGCAGCGCCGGCGATTCGATCTGGCGATCGCCGTCGGCGACGTGTACGCGCTGCTGATGGCGTCGATCGTCAAGGCACCGACCGTTTTCGTCGGCACGGCCAAGAGCGTGAACTTCGCACCCTACGGTCCGTTCGAGGAGCGGGTGCTGCGCCGCGCGGCCGCGTGCTTCGTGCGCGACGCGGCGACGGTCGAGCGTTTGCGCGAACGCGGCGTGCCGGCCGAGCCGCCGGCCAACGTCATCGTGGATCTGTTCGCCGACGACGACGACGCGCGCG
>DATJUC010000142.1:0-19929 GCA_035502675.1 Candidatus Acidiferrales bacterium
GATTCCTACCGCCTCGACGCCGAGGACTGGACCTGGTACCACATCGTGCCCTCGATTCTCTACGTTCTGCTTTTTGCCGGATCGCTGTTCCTCGGCGCCGCGCACCAGGCCGGCGTCTACGCCGTCGCGGCGGCCGTTCTCGGGCTGCTCTTCGTCGGCGTCCGAAACTCCTGGGACGTCGTGACCTATCTCGTCGTGCGGCGTTAATCACAAAACCAGCGACGATCAAAAAGGGCTCAAAGTCGCGCCGCCGCGGTTGCGGTCGCGCCGAACCGCCGTTAGGCTAAGATCATGGAGCGGCGACACGAGCGCGTCATTCTTACGTACGCCGCGGCTGCGACGATCGCGTTTGGGTGCGCCGGCGCCGTGCCCCGAAGCGGCGCCGCTGCTGCGCAGGTTTTCGCTCCGGGTATCGTATCGGGCCCGGCCGACGACGCGTCTCCGGCATTCGCGCCCGACGGAAAGGCGATCTACTTTGCGCGGAGCGGCGACGGAACCTCGACGGTTCTCGAGTCACATCTCGTAAAAGGCCGCTGGTCGCGTCCGGAAATCGCGCCGTTTTCCGGACGATGGAGCGATCAGCATCCCAGCATGGCTCCCGACGGATCGTACGTGATTTTCGTCTCCACGCGCCCCGTTCCCGGCACGGCCGGTCACGTTGCCAATCTTTGGCGCGTCGACCGTACGGCGCGAGGGTGGAGCGCGCCGCGGCATCTTCCGGCGACGGTCAATATCGGCCGGCAGATCTTCGCTCCAAGCGTCGCCGCCGACGGAACGATCTATTTTCTCTCGATCTCGAGGGGCGGCTCGTTTCAACTCTACGACGCGCGCTATCGAAACGGCTCGTACGAAGCGGCAACGAGGGTTTCGTTCAGCACTCCGGCGACCGCCGATGTCGATCCGCAGATCGCGCCCGACGGAACGTTTATCGTCTTCGCCAGCTCCGGCCGAAGCGGCGCCGCCGACACGTTCGAGCACCTGTTCGTTGCGGCGTACCGCAACGGCACGTGGACGAACCTCCATCGGCTGCGCTATCGCGGCGACGAGGCGAACGGCGGAAGCAACGACAACGAACCGCGGCTTTCGCCGGACGGACGCAGGCTCTATTTCACGAGCGATCGTACGTTGCCGATCCGGTATCCGCGAACCCGCCCACGGGCCCAGGCCGATCTCGCGCGCATCCAGTCTTGGGACAACGGCAATACCAACGTCTGGAGCCTTCCGTTCGCAGGCCCTGGATCGTGAGCGTTCGCCGGACGATCGCAGCCGGCGTCGCGATTTCGATCGCACTCGCGGGTTTGGCCGCGTACGCCGACGTGCCGGCTCCGGCACCGGCGGTCTTCGCGCCCGGCGTGGTTTCGGGAGAAGTCGACAGCGCGCCGGTGTTTTCGCCTGACGGAAAAACGATGCTGTTCACGCGCAGCGCGACGGTCCTGGAGTCTCGCCGCACCGGCGACGGATGGTCGCAGCCGTCGATCGCTGCCTTTTCGGGCGTCTGGCCCGACATGGATCCCGCCTTCGCGCCGGACGGCAGCTACGTCGTCTTCGTCTCGCGGCGACCCGTCGGTAATGCGCGTCCGGCAAATCTCTGGCGAGTCGATCGCACGCCGGCCGGCTGGGGCTCGCCAGTGCGCTTGCCGGACCGCGTGAATCTCAACGCCTACGTCTTCGCGCCGAGCATCGCCGCCGATGGGACGCTCTACTTCCTACGCAGTAGCGCGCGCTTCGAGCACCAGCTCTATCGCGCGAGGCTGCGCAACGGCAGCTATCTCGCGCCCGAAGCGCTCTCGTTCAGCAATCCGGCCACCAAGGATTACGATCCCGGCGTCGCGCCGGATCAGTCTTATATCGTCTTCGCGAGCTTGGGACGAAACGGCGCCGCCGACAAACAGCTCCATCTCTTCATCGCGTTTGCCCGCGGCGACGGCTGGAGCGGCGTGCAGCGCCTGCGTTACGCCGGCGACGTCGCACGCGGTTCGGGAAGCGATAGTGGCCCGCTCGTCGCTGCCGATGGAACGACGCTCTACTTCGTCAGCAACCGCATCGTGCGGCCGCCAATGCCGCGCACGCTCGCGCAAGCCGAGATCGACCTGCGGCGGCTCCAACAATGGAACAACGGCAACTCCAACGCGTGGCGCCTCGATCTGCAGGCCGTCCTTCCGGAGCTCCGCGCTTCGGCTTCGGCGTCGCCGTGACGGGCGCGGCTCGGGCGTGCCGGCCGGCCACGATCGTCCTCGCCGTCGCCGCTTCGCTGGTGCTTCCGGCGAAGGGTGACGCCGCGAACGGGCTGCCGGCGATCGCGCAGTTCGCAGGGCTGCTCGAGGCGATGCACCGCGCGCACGCCACGGCGAGTTGGCCGGCCTACAAGGCGCGTGCGACCGAGTTGCTCGATCTCCTGAACGGCTCGCCGGACGCGATCCTCGAAGTGGCGCGCGCCGACGCGGTACTCGGCAACGATTCGGCCGCCCTGGCCGATCTGCAGAGCGTTGCGGTGATGGGTCAGTCGCGCGCTGAGGTCGTGGAGGCGCTTCCTGAATTCTCGCGCCTGAAGTCGGGCCCGCGGTTCGTCCGGATTTTGCGCGAAATGGCGGCCAACGCAGCGCCGGTTTCGCGAGCGACGCAGGCGTTCGCGTTGGCCGATCCCGGGCTGGTGCCCGAAGACATCGACTACGACGCGCGCTCCCGCCGCTTCTTCATTACCAGCGTCCTCGAGAAAAAAGTCGTCGCGCTCGACCCGGCAGGACGCGTCTCGGACTTCGCGCGAGCGCCTGACGGTTGGCCGATGCTGGCCCTCAAGGTCGACGCGCGGCGCAGCCTGGTGTGGGCGACCGAGGACGCAATCGAGGGCTTCGCCTCCGTGGCCAAAGCCGATTGGGGCCGCTCCGCGCTCCTCGCATACGACCTCTCCTCCCGAAAGCTCGTTCTCCGAGCCGAAGCGCCGAAAGGGGCGCAGCTCGGCGATATGACGCTGGCGCCCGACGGAGCGCCGCTCGTGTCGGACGGCACCGGCGGCGTGCTGTATACGTTCGACCAACGCCATGCGCGGTTGAAACCGGTCGACACCCGCGACTTCATCTCGCCGCAAACGCCGGCCTATGCCGCGCCCGCGATGGTTTTCGTGCCGGACTACGTGCGCGGCATCGGTTTGCTCGATTTGAAAAGCCGGCACGTACGCTGGCTGCCGATGGACCGCCGCTTCGCGCTCGAGGGAACCGACGGCTTGTACTATTACCGCGGCCGGTTGATCGCGGTGCAGAACGGAACGTTGCCCGAGCGCGTCGTGACCTTCGCGCTCGCCGCCAATCGCACGCGCGTCGTGGCGCAGCGCGTCGTCGAAAGCGGCACGTCGCGCTTGGATCCGACGCACGGGGTCGTCGTCGGCAACGAATTCTACTACCTCGCGAACGTAGGCTGGAACCGGCTGGATGCACGCGGGACGGTCAAGCCCGGCGCGACGCTGACGCCGGCTCACGTCGAGCGCGCGCGGATCGAGGAGTGAGGCGCGCTATGCGAGGTTCCCGCTGATGCCCTCGAGCGATGCGTTCAGATGGCGGCGAACGAAGCGGCAAGCTTCGCGCACGTCGCCTTCCGCGATAGCGTCGCAGAGGGCCGCGTGCAGCGTGTCCTTCTCGGCCACCATGTACGACTCGGTCATCGCGGCGACCAGCAGCGGCTGAACCGCCGCGATAAACGATTCGTAGACGCCGAGCAGCGCGCGGTTCTTGGCCGCGCGCGCGATCGCTAAGTGAAACGCGAAATCGGCAGCGGTGTAAGCCGCCACGTCGCGTTTGGCAATCGCGTGCGTTCGTTTCTTGAGCGCGGCCCGCATGGCTGCCACGTCGCGCGCGTTGCGCCGGCTTGCGGCCAGCTCGGCCAAGGGCAGCTCGAGAAAAAGCCGAGCTTCGTAAATGTCCGCAAGGTCGGCGCGGCCGACGCGCTCCTCGAACGACTCGCTGGGGGCGCGCGACGCCACGAACGTCCCCTGCCCGTGACGCACCTGCACGACGCCGCGATTGGCAAGCACGCGCATCGCTTCGCGCACGGTGGACCTGCCGACGCCGAACATCTCGCACAGCTCGGTTTCGTTGGGAAGCCGGTCCCCGACGCGATAGGTTCGATCGTCGACCAGCGCGCGAACGCGCTCGATCACCTGGTCGGTCAAGCCTTGACGGACGACGGTTTGCACTTGCGGCAGGTTCGCCGGCCGCGGGCACCGGCTCCTTGAGTGGCCGTGGCGGCCCCCCGTGACAGCAGGTCACATGATGTGCACGGCCAACAGGGCTGGCGTGAGGAAGTGTTCGCGTCTTTCGTATCTCGGCGTCACTGCGGCTGCCGTACTAATGCTCGCCGCAACGAGCGCCGGCGCACAGCGTTCCGGCGCCGTGCTGCCGAACGGCTGGGTGCTCTCCGTACCGGCGGAAGCGCCCACCGAAACCGGCACGCTGCCGCAAGGCGCCGCGGCTTCGCCCGACGGGAACACGCTTGCGGTGGTCGAGGCCGGCTACAATCCGCCGTCGCTACGGTTGTACCACCTTCCCGAGCTTCTTCTTACGGCGACGTTCAAGTTGAAGGACGCGTATGGCCGGCCGCTCTGGCTGGACCCAAGCCACGTTTTGATTGCCGGCGCGAGTGCCGATGCGCTATTCGACGTCGACGTCGCGGATCGCACCGTCCGGACGGTCGCGATGCCGGCACGCTCGTATCCCGTCAGCGTCGCCGCCGACGGCTCGACCATCGCCGTGGCCACCGACGGCGACACGGCGGTGCGGATCGGAACGCTCGGCGGCGTCGCTCGCGCGAAGCCCATTCCGATCGGCGGTCACGTCGGCGGACTCGCCTTCTCAAACGACGGCACGCTGTTCGCCTCCAACGCTTCGAGCGACGACGTCGTCGCGGTCGACGGCCAAACGCTCGCAGCGCGCCGATTCCGCACCGGCCTGCATCCGACCGCACTCCTCGTCGCGGGCAACGATCTTTACGTCGCCGAGAGCGACGCGGGCACCGTCGGCGAGTACGACGCGTCGACGGGACGCCGGCTCGCCGAAGCTTACGTCGGCAATCTCGCGGCCGGCATGCACCTGGACGGCACCTCGCCGAACGCACTCGCGCGGAAGGGAAGCGACGTGCTCGCGAGCCTGGGCGCATCCAACGCGGTCGCGGTCATCGCGAACGGCGCGGTTGCGGCGCGCATTCCCACCGGGTGGTATCCGACCGACGTCGTGCCGATCGGAAGCCGGATCTACGTCGTCGACGGAAAGGGCGAAGGAACGCATCCGAATCCGTACTTCGCGCCGTTCGCGAAGGGCGATCGCGGGTACGTCGCCACCCTGCAAACCGGCTCCCTCCGGGCATACGGCGGCGACGCGGCAACTGCGGACGGGTATTCGTACGGCGCGCTGGGTTCGGCCGCGTTCCCGGGCGATCCCGTCGTGCATCAAGGCGGACCGATCCGACACGTCTTCTTCATCTTGAAAGAGAACCGGACGTACGATCAGGTGCTCGGCGACGTGCCGGCCGGAAACGGCGACGCGCAGCTGGCGTGGTTCGGCGCAAAAGTGACGCCGAACCAGCACGCGCTTGCTGCCCGGTACGGTCTCTTCGACAACACCTACGCCAGCGGCGAGGTGAGCGAGAGCGGTCACTACTGGGCGGACGCTGCGTTCGTGAACGACTACGTCGAACGCACCTGGCCGTCGGTCTACGCCAACCGCGACACCGTCGACGACCATCTCTCCAACATCGGAACGGCGCTCTCGCGAAACGGCTACATCTGGCAAGCGGCGCGCGCCGCCGGGGTCACGTTTCGCAACTACGGCGAGATGGCCAACGTCCCCGACGCGCTAGGGCCCGGCGTGGCAACCGGCAAGAGCTTCGGCGGCATGTCCGATCCGCACTACGTCGGCTGGAATCTCGACTACAGCGACCTCGACCGCGAACGCGAGTGGCAGCGCGACTTCCTCGATCTCGTTCGGCGCCACGCGGTTCCGCAGCTCGAATACGTATGGCTGCCGAACGATCATACCTACGGCAGCCGCGCCGGGAAGTTGACGCCGATCGCCTACGCGGCGCAGAACGATTACGCGCTCGGGCGGATGATCGAAACGATCTCGCATTCGCCGATTTGGGCATCCTCGGCGATCTTCGTCACCGAAGACGACGCCCAAGACGGTCCGGATCACGTCAGCGACCAGCGCACGACCTGCTTCGTGGTCTCGCCGTATTCGCGCGGCGGCCTGCAGCACGCGCACTATTCGACGGTCAGCATTCTGCGCACCATGGAGATCCTGCTGGGATTGAAGCCGCTGTCGGAATACGATGCGACGGCCGTCCCGATGTACGCGGCGTTTTCGCAGGCAGCCCGCCTGCAGCCGTTCGAGGCGATCGCGCCCAAGGTTAGCCTCACCGCGCGAAATCGCGCGACTGCCTACGCCGCAGGCCTCAGCGCCCGGCTCGACTTCACGCGTCCGGACGCGATCGACGGACGCACGATGGTGCGCATCCTGTCACACAACCGCGGCGAATGATTCGTCCGAACGCGGTCTGTTTCTGCGCGCTCGCGCTCGCCGCCGGCTGCGCGCGCGCGACGCCGCCGGGCTCCGCAGGCGTATCGGCGCCGTCCTATCATCCCGCGCTGGTTGCGCCTTACCGATTCGACGACACGATCGTCCGGTTGCATTTCGACCTCGCCCGCGGCGAGCTCTTCGGCGACGAGCTCGCGATCGTGCGCCCGAAACGCGCCGGGCTTACGCAAGTGCCGTTCGACAGCGCCGGGATAACGTACCAGGGCGTGACTGCGTTCGGCAAACCGGTCTCCTACCGCGTGAACGCCGGCGCGCAAACGATCGCCGTGCTCCTTCCGGTGCCGGCGGCGGCGAACGAACGCATTCCGATCGAGTTCACCTATCGGACCGTGCCGCAGCGCGGCGTGTATTTCGTGCGACCGGATACGGGCTACCCGCACGTTACGCCCCAGATCTGGTCGCAGGGCGAGCCCACCGACAACCGGCGCTGGTTTCCAACCTGGGACCAGCCCAACGAAAAGACGCCTAGCGAGCTAATCGTCACCGTTCCACGCGGATGGACGGTCGTAGGCAACGGTTCGTTGAAGTCGCGCGTTCGCGGCCCGAAGACCGAAACGTGGGACTGGAACTCGCCGCGGCCTAAGTCGGCCTACCTCATCGCGTTCGCGGCCGGACCGTTGGCCGGGCTGCATTCGATGCTCGGAAGTCTTCCGATCGACTCGTACGTGCAGCCCAAGGACGCCGCACTCAATGCACTCTGCTTCGGGCGCACCGGCGCCATGATCGCGTACTACCAGCGTGTCATCGGCTTTCCGTACCCGTTCGCCAAGTACGACCAGACCACCGCCGAGCGGTTTGCATTCGGCGGCATGGAGAACGCGTCGGCCACGACGATCGCGTCGCGCGCGCTGCACCTTCCGGTACAGGAGGATGAGGATTCGTGCGACCTGGTCGTCTCGCACGAGCTCGCGCAACAGTGGTTCGGCGACGACGTCACGATGTCGGACTGGTCGAACGTCTGGATCAACGAGGGTTTCGCCACCTACTTCGACGAGCTGTGGACCGGAGAGCGCTTCGGAACCGCCGCTTTCGAGTACGCGCGCTATCGCGCCCAAGAGCGATATTTCGACGAAACGAAACGCTATCTACGCCCGATCGTGACCTACGAATACGGCGATCCGCTCGAGCTGTTCGACTCCAGCGGTCACGAGCGGCCGGCCGAGGCGCTGCACATGCTGCGCTACCTATTCGGCGACCGCCGCTTCTTCGGCGCTTTGCACGCGTACTTAAACGAATACCAGTACCGCAACGCCGATACGCAGCAGTTCTTCGCGGCGATCGGCGCGTACTTGCACGAGAACTTGGACTGGTTCGAGCAAGAGTGGTTCTTCCGGCCGGACTATCCGCACTACGTGGTGAGCGACGCGTACGACGCCCCGCAAAGGAGGCTGGTCGTCCGCGTGCGACAGGAGAATGCGGACCGGCGGCCGTTTCGAATGCCGATCGTGATCGAGGCGTTTTTCGACCACCGCGTTGCGCGCGTCCAATCCGTCATCGACCGCAACGACCAGACCGTCGGCATTCCGATGGTGACGTCGCCGCCGCAGATGGTACTCTTCGATCCGGACAACGAGGTCGTTCGGCAGTTGACCTTCGTGAAACCGCTCGCCGAGCTCCGGTATCAGCTGCGCCACGCCGCCCACGTCGCCGACCGCGAGTGGGCGCTCGGCCAGCTCGAGGGATTTGCGTCGTCGCGCGAGCTCGAACGCGACTCGGCGTCGAACGCCATCCGCGAAGTCGTGCGGGCCGATTCGTTTTACGGCCTTCGAGCCGATGCGGCCGAGGCGGCCGTCGCTTTCCAGGACGCTGGCGCTATCGACGCGGCCCTGCACGATCGCGACAAACGCGTGCGGCTCGCGGCCGAAAGTGCGGCCGCCGAATTGCGCCATGCGACCATCGCCGTCATCGACGATCTTTACGGGTTGGCGAACGATCCCGATCCGACGCTCGCAGCCGGCGCGTTGTCGGCGCTGGGTGCCGCCGGCGGTCCAGGAACCTACGAGCGGCTCGTCACGGCGGTTCGCACGCCGTCGTTTCGCGAGACGCTCGCCGGCGGCGCGCTGGCGGGTCTTGCCGCGCTCGGCGATCCCCGAGCGTTGCCGCTGATCGAGGCCAAAATGCGCTACGGGACGCCGGATGAAGAACGCAATGCCGCCGTGAGGGCCTTCGCCCAACTGTCGCTACGCGTCGGCGAAACCAGCTCCGCCCGGCGCACGCTGGCGACGATCGCCGACGACGATCCGCTGGTGACGACGCGCGTCGCAGCGCTCGACGGGCTCGGCATGCTCGGCAGCGCGGCGATTCCCGACATCGCCTACGTTGCGCGGACCGACCCTTCCGAGATCGTGCAATTGGCGGCGCGACAAGCGATGGGCGTCACGGATTTCCCGCCGGCACGTTGAAGCCACCGGAATGGAAGTTCGCCCGATTAGGCAAAGCGATTACGAGCAGTGGCTGCCGCTTTGGGACGGTTACAACGCATTCTACGGGCGTTCCGGCGCCACCGCCCTCGATCCGGCGATTACCGCCGCGACGTGGTCGCGCTTCTTCGATCCCTACGAGCCGGTGCACGCGTTCGTCGCCGACGACGGCGCCCAGCTCGTGGGGCTGACGCACTACCTCTTGCATCGCAGCACGACGTCGATCGTGCCTACGTGTTATCTCCAAGACCTGTTCGCGGCCGAAGCGTCGCGCGGGAAAGGAGTCGGCCGAGCGCTGATCCTAGCGGTCTACGAGTGGGCGGCATCGTCCGGCTGCAATCGCGTCTACTGGCAGACGCACGAGACCAACGCGGTCGCGCAGCGGCTCTACGAGAGCATCGCCGAGCGCTCGGGATTCATCGTGTACCGCAAACGGCTGGACGGCTAGCGGTGCGTCGCGCGCTTACGGCCGGCACGATGCTCGGCGCGATTGCGGCCGCTGCGTTCGCGCTGCTTCCGCTCTCGGCCCACGCCGAGACCCGAATCCCATTCACCGACGTCGACGGCGGCCTGGTGCAGGTCCAGGCGACTCTCGACGGACGCCTCACGGTTCCGATGCTGGTCGATCTCGGCGGGGGTATCGACGTGCTCGCGACCGACGTGGCCAAACGTTTGGGACTCGCGCCGACGGGACGGTTCACGAGCTGGCGAATGTCGGGCGAACGCGTCGATACGCCGACGGCGAGATTGTCCTCGATTACCGTCGGCTCGTTTCGCATCGACGATCCGGTGGTGGGAACGTGGGACGGACTCAACGGCACCGGCATCGGCGGGCTGATCTCGGCGACGGCGTTTCGGAACGTTCCGGTCACCTTCGATTTTGCGAACGACGTCCTCATTCTCGAGGATCCGGCGTCGCTCGCGGAGCGTATCCGTCACGGGGCGCGGGCTCCGCTGGTGTTGCAGGACGATCGCGGAATCTCGCTCGGCCTCTTCGCGCCGTTCGACTTCGGCGACGGCCAGCAAGGGCTCTGCGAGATCGACACCGGCTCGCAAGGGTACTTCCTCGACCCGCGGTTTGCGACGCCGCTGGGCGTCGATTTAGCCGACCCGAGCCTCAAGCACGTGCACGGCTCGTCGACGGACAGCATCGTCGCGCCGATCCCTCAGCTCGTCCTCCACGGCGCGCCTGCGACGGCCAAAGAAAAACCGCCGGTCATGTTCGCGAACCTCATCTACGACTGCAACGTCGGCAACGAATTCTGGAAAAACGACGTCGTCACGTTCGACATCCCCGGCCGTGCCCTCTACGTGAACGCGGGACGAGATACGCCGTCGCAGCGTTGAAATCCGATAGCATTGGCGCCAACGGCGGTCGTGGCCCCGGCCGGCACGAAAGCCCGCGATTCGGCCGAATACAGTGGCCCCATGGAATTGAGCCAAGGTGGTTCTTTTCCGGCACCATGGGGCTTGCTATCGTGAGTTCGTGTTCAACTCGTTCGCACGCGCCGCGTCACGGGCGTTGTTGCCGGCAGCGTGTCTCTGTCTCATCGGGGCTGCAAGTGGGTTCGCACAAAGCCCCGCAGCTCTCGGGCACCAGCACGACTTCGATTTCGAGTTCGGGCGTTGGACGGCGAGCCTGCGAATGTTGCCGAACCCGTTTGGCGACACCCGCGATTGGAAGACTTTTACGGGCACGTCGGTGGTCCGTAAGGTCTGGGACGGACGCGCCAACTTGGGCGAGCTCGAAGTCGCCAACGCGACGTCGCACATCGAAGCGCTGACGCTTCGCATCTTCGATCGTCGCTCGCAGACGTGGAACGTCTACTTCGCCAATGCTAAAAGCGGCAGCCTGGATCCGACGCCGATGGTGGGGCGCTTCGAGGGCGGTCGCGGCCTGTTCTACGCGACCGAAAACGTCGCGGGAAGGACGGTTCGCGTGCGCTTCGTCTTTTCGGACGTCACGCCGCGGACATTCGATCTCACGCAAGCCTTTTCGAGCGACGGCGGGAGAATCTGGAACGATAACTGGTACGCTCGTTTCGCGCGATAGGCGTCCCCATGAGGCGCTTTGGCCTAGCAGTCGTCTGCGTGGCGTTCTGCACCCTACCGGCAATCGCCCAGCAGTCGACGGTTGCGCCCGCGCGTCAGGCGCTTTCCGACGCATGGTGGACGGGTCCGATGCTGGCGGCTTCGGCCGCCACGCTGCCCGGCGGGCACATCCTCGTCGAGCCGTATCTCCTCGATACCGTATCGTCCACTACGAACGATTACGGAACGCTGACCTATCTGCTCTACGGCGTCACGAACCGTTTTACGGCGGGCGTGACGGTCACGAGCGGCTATATCGCGACCGCGCGAGGCACCGGCAGCGCCGGCATGGCGTTCGGCGACACGACGGCGATCGTGCAGTACGGCCTGACGCAGTTTCGCGAAGGGAATCCGGTGCCGGCGACCGCGCTGGTCTTCGAGGAGACGATTCCGACCGGCCGGTACGACGATTTGGGGGATCGGCCGAATGACGCCACCGGAGCCGGGGCGTACACCACGTCGCTGGGAATCTACACGCAGAAGTATTTTTGGCTGCCGAATGGCCGGATTGTCCGCGCCCGCTTCGACCTGCTGCAGTCGTTTTCGCGCCGCGTTGCAGTGCAGGGCGCCAGCGTCTACGGCACCGATACGGCCTTTCAAGGCGCTGCGTACCCGGGTGCGTCGAGCTACGTCGATCTCGCCGGCGAATACAGCGCCACGCGAAACTGGGTTCCCGCACTCGACGTTACCTACCGCTACGCCGCGAACACGCGGGTGGTGAACGCAGGCGGCCTCGCGACCGGCCTTGGCTCGAGCGCCGCGTACGCCTTCGCGCCGGCGATCGAGTACAACTGGGCGGCCACCTGGGGAGTACTGCTCGGGACGCGGATCGTTCCAAAGGGCCACAACGCGCTGCCCAGCACCACGCCGGCCCTTGCGATCGATTTTGTACGCTGACGTTTCGAGCGCGTATCGCTGGGCGCTGCCGGTGGCATGCGCGGCGGCGCTGCTGCTAACGGGAACGATCGCCGCCGACGAGTTCGGGAGCGCGTCCGTGGTTCGGCTGGTGGGATGCGAACATCGTCGTCGCGGGTCCGTTTCTGCTGCGCATCGCGCCTCGGCCCAACGGCGCGGCGGCCCAAGCGGGTTTGATCGACGGCGACCGGGTGGATCTGCGAAATCAAACGGCAGACGCGCGAGTCGCCCTGACGTATCAACTTCCGGCCACACGCCCGACGGTTCTGACCGTAACTCGCGCGGGCGCTCGCGTAACGGTCGCCGTAGTGGGCAGCACGGCGTGGAGCGCCGCATCGTTTTGGAAGCTGCAGCCGATGGTGTCGCGTCTGCTCGCAAATCTGGTCTTCACCGCGTGCGCCGCTTTCCTCGTACTGCGGCGGTTCGGAAATCGCTACGCGCGACCGGTAGCGTGGGTCCTCGTGTGTCTGGTCGGGATCATGGTCGATCCGAGCCTCTTCGTCGTCCTTGGGGCGCCTGGCGTGTGCGCTTGCAGCCGTGCGCTCGACAGGGGGAACGGGCTCGAGAGCATACTTCCTCTTACCGCTCCCGCTCGGTCTCATGATCTCGCAAACATGCTTTGCGCTGCCGGCCTTCGTTCACAGCTGGATATTCAACGTCGGCATCATCGGAGTCGCCAACGTCGCGCTGCCGGCCGGCGCCGTCGCCGCTACCGTGCTCGTTTTTAAAGGAGAGTGAAATGGCGGATTCTAGTCTCGTCATGCCGGGCGCCGACCACGCGTATCGCCAATCGCGCGACCGCTTGCGCGCCGCCGAGATCGAGTTGCGCGACCGCATCGAATCCGTGGCCGCGATGCGCCGTCAACTGCCGCCGGGGCCGGTCGTGCCGGACTACGCGTTCCTCGAAAACGGAAACCGCATAGGCCTGTCCGAGCTCTTTTCGCCGGGCAAACGGTACCTGATCGTCTACCACTTGATGTACTGGGCGCAGGACGATTCGTTCTGTCCGATGTGCTCGATGTGGATCGACGGATTCAACGGGATCGCGCCGCATTTGACGCAGCGCGCGAACTTCGTCATCGCGTCGCGCGCGCCGAGTGCGCGCCTGCGCGAATGGGCGTCGCACCGCGGGTGGAATCGTCTGCGCGTGCTGTCCGACGACGGACCCGCCTTCGCATGCGACCTCGACGCCGAAGACGCGCAGGGGCGTCCGGATTCGACCGTCGCGGTCTTTGCCAAGGACCGCGACCGGGTGCGCCACGTCTATACGGCGCACCCGATGCTGGAAGACCGCGAACGCGGCATCGATCTGCTCTGTCCGACGTGGCATCTCCTCGACTTGACCCCGGAGGGTCGCGGCGAGGACTGGTATCCTTCGAACGAAGCCTTTGACGCCGCGCTTGCTGCGACGTCGTGACGTTCCGCGCTGCTAAATGCGGAACATTCTGAGAAAGCGGCCGAAGTGACGCGGATCGCCGCTCAGGCGTACGAGCTTCTTCTTCATCGCTTCCGATGGCGAAATCTCGCGCGCGAGCAGGGCGCGCAGCGCCGGGCCCGTGTCGATCGTAAGGTCGGGCTTGGCGACCGCACCGCGCTCCACGGTAACGGCGCCGTCGCGTACGCGTGCGTGCACGGCGATGTCGCCCAGGCGCAGCAAGAACGTAAGGTTCGCCTTTCCGGCGGCTTCAGGGCGGAACGTCGTCATCAGCGCCGTCGCGATCGAATCTTCGGTGACGACCTCGCCGGCCTGCGGATCGCCCAAGCGCACCGCGCCCCAGCGGCCGAGCGAAATCACCACGTCTTCGAGCTCGCGCCCCGCCTCGGTCAGTTCGTAGGCGACGCCTTTGGCGGGCCGGGGGAGCACGCGACGGCGGACGAGTCCCGAATCCTCCAACTCGTTGAGGCGGCTGGTGAGAATGTTGGTGGGGATCCCGGGCAGACCGCGCTGGAGCTCGCTGAAGCGTTTCGGACCGACCATGAGATCGCGCACGATCATCAACGCCCATCGCTCGCCCACGAATTCGAGCGCCCGGGCAAAGCCGCAATACTGCCCGTAGCTCCGCTTGATCACTCCCGCATTGTAGCACCGGAGATTTTTTTTCGCAATATACTTGCTTTTTACAAGTCTACTTTGCTATGATGCCAGTCATTCCCGCTTCGAAAGGACTTCCCTCATGGCGAGCATCACGCCCTTTCTGTGGTTCACCGGTCAAGCCGAAGAAGCCGTGAACTTCTACGTCTCCGTCTTCAAGAACTCGAAGATTACCGGCGAGAGCCGCTACGGTGAAGCCGGGCCCGGTCCGAGCGGCTCCGTCATGACGATGGATTTCGAACTCGACGGCCAGGAGTTCATGGCCATCAACGCACCGTCGCCTTCCGGCGCTCCCCCGGAAGACGACGGCTTCACCCAAGGAAAAATCGCGCTTTTCGTCACCTGTGACACGCAGGCCGAACTCGACCGGCTGTGGGAGCGTCTATCCGAGGGCGGCAAGCAGCTGCCGTGCGGTTGGGTGGCCGACCGATTCGGCTTCGGATGGAACTTGGTGCCCGCCGGCTTACGCGACGTGATCAGCGGCGATGACGAGGAGCGTTCGCAGCGCGCCATGACCGCGATGCTGCAAATGTCCAAGCTCGACATCGACGAGCTGCGCCGGGTTTACAACTCCTGACATCTCACCGGCTGCACCACAGCGAAAGGAACCAACGGTGGAACTGAAGCCCTATATTTTCCTCTACGGGCGTTGCGAAGAAGCGCTCGAGTTCTACAAGCCGATCTTCGACGGAAGCTACGAAATCTCGCGCAACGCCGACGGCCCGATGGCCGATCGGGTGCCGCAAGACTGGCGAAACAAAGTCATGCACGCATCGTTTACCTCCCCGGGCGTAAGCTTCTTGGCCTCGGACGGACGAGAGTCGAAAACCATCGATCCGGACGCCGGCAACATTGCGCTCTGCGTCGAGGCCAAGAATGCCGCCGACGGCGAGCGCATCTGCAAGTCGCTGGCCGACGGCGGCAAGATCAACATGCCCTTCGGCGACGCCTTCTGGGGCGGCAAGTTCGGCAACGTGATCGACCGCTTCGGCAACGAGTGGATGGTTACGGCGCAGTAAGCCCGATGAACCGGTCGAGCGCGCGCGTCAAGCGATCGCGCTCGCCCGTGCTCATCAGTTCCAAAAAAAGTCCGTCGAAAACGGCTACGCACAAGGTCGCCATCGACTCGCTGCGAAGCGACGGCGACAAGAACTCGAGCGTGGCCGCCTGCCATGCCGCAGACGCATCCTTTAGGTAGGAACCGAATTCCGCGGGGTTCTGCGCCGCCACCACCTGCGCCTCATAGAGCAGCCGCAAGAGCGGAAAGTTTTTTTCGCTCGAGCCCCAACGCCAAAATCGCTTCAAAAGTGGTTCGGGCCGGCGGGGCTCGACCGACGCCATCTTTCTGAACGAAACGAGCAGACGGGCGTGCAGCTCGGCAAGCAGCTCGCGCAACAGCCCCTCTTTGGACTTGAAGTAAAACATCAGCATCCGCGGGCTCGTTCCGAGCTCGGCAGCCAGCGGACGCAACGACAACTTCGCGATCCCGTGGGCGAGCGCGTACGCGAGCGCCGCTTCCAGCAATTGCTTTTTCCGAGGCGCCATGTTACGATCGTTACATGAAACGATCGTTACAGTCAAGTACGATCGCGCTCCTCGTCGTTTTTCAGTTGCCCATCGTCGGCTGGCTGGTTCCGGGGAAGAGCTTCGGTGCGCTGCTGGCCGGCGAGGGCGTTTTTTGGGCGATGACGGCGGTCGTTCTGCTCTACGTGGCCTTCGTAGAGCGCCGGCCGCTCTCTTCCATCGGCCTGCGCAAGCCCAGCTGGAAGAGCCTGGCATGGGGACTTCCGGCAGCGGCCGTCAGTGTGGGCGGAGCGGTAGCGTTCTACACCGTCATCTTCCCGAGGTTCGGAGTTTCGTTCGGTAACGCAGCTGCGGGCCTCTCCGCGGTGCAGTCGACGCCGGCTTGGTTCCAGCTCCTGCTGATAACGCGCGCCGCCGTCTTCGAAGAGATCTTCTATCGGGGCTTTGCCATCGAGCGACTGAGCGAGATTACCAAGTCTCGAGGGTTGGCAGCAGTCGTCTCGCTGGCCGCGTTTACCTACGCACATCTCGGCTACTGGGGTTGGGCGGCGCTCGTCGTCGTCGCCTTTCAGGGCGCGGTGCTCACCGGTGTGTATGTGCTCCGCCGGGATCTGGCAACCACGATGATCGCCCACTTCGCCTCCGACGCCGCCGCATTTTTGCTGCTCTAGTTTTTCGGCGATGGTGCAACCGGGGGCCGGACTTGGTTCAGCCACATGAGCAGGGCCGTGGTGAACAGCAGTGCCGGGGCGAGGCCGGCGACGGCGTAGATCGACCGCAAAACCGTGCCCCCCGGCGATCCAATATGGACGGCGTAGAGCGCTGCCCGAATCCGCCACGGCAACGGAAACTTCCGGATGTCGTAGACTCGCCGAATGGTGCCGGTGCGAGCGTCGACGGCCACGTAGCTGTACCCGTACGGATCCGGATCGCCGGGCACACGCTTGCGAACCACGACGGTCCCGCCGGCTGCGGTATACACGAACGTCAACTCGCCGGGCAGCGCGGCGTTGCCGATTTCGGCGAGCCGATCCAGGCCGAGCGCGCGTCCGGCCTCCCGCGATTCGGGAATCGGCTCGGGCGGCTCCGGCCAGAACACCTGACCAGCCGCGGTCAACGCCCACATGAAAAGGAATAAAACCGCGGTGATGCCGGCGAGCTTGTGCAAATCGTAGTTGATCCGAAAGGGCGTCCCGCGCCACGCGATCGTGAAGCCGCGCCGGGGCGACCGCCATCCCGGCCATAACGCAAGACCGGTGGCGCCGAGCAGCACGGCGCTCAGACCGGCGATCGCGTTGACCGTCTCCCCAATATCGCCGGCCATCAGACTGCCGTGCAGGCGGTAAAGCACGCCGATTGGGGTCCGGTCCCACTGCACCGTCTTCACGATCGCGCCGGTGAACGGATCGACAAGGGCGTCCAGCCGGCCGCGTTCCGCGTGCATGCTGAGGTCGTACGTGCATCCGCGCGCGCAGGACTCGAGAATGTGGTAAACGGGCGTTCGAGGATTCGCTCGTTGCACGGTTTGCACCATCCGCGCGAGCGTGGCCTGGTGCGCCCGAATCGGCACGGGCAGCATTGGGTAGTCCCGATAGCCGGCGATCTGATTTTCCAACATCAGGATCGCCGCGCCCGTCCCGCACACCACGATCAAGTACGCTCCGAAGACGAATCCGGCGAACTGATGGACGGCGAAGATCGTTCGCACGATCGGACTATTACAGCCGGTGCGGGCGAGGGCCTCGAAGCCCAAAAAAAGTTGGCAACGAGGCGATTCCGAAATCGCTGGTGCCGGAGGCAGGGTAACACCATCGTATGCCGGTAACTCATGAACTCGGCTCATCTTCGTGATCGTCGGGTCGACACCGAGAGGAGTAACGGGCGTGGGCATTACGATCGACTCATTTCTGGCCATTCTGCGGAAAATGGAACGCGCGCTGAACCGGAGCGAAAGAATCGGTCCGTGCACGCGATGCGATCACGCGTTCGGCGTTCACCGCCCCGAAGACGGGCGCTGCTCGGCGCGCCGCTGCGATTGTCCCGAGTTCATCGCGGCGCGAACGGTGCTGAAGCGGGCGGCGAACGGCGGCTAGAGGCGGCTAACGTGCACAGCTCGCGCAGACACCGTACAGCGTCACGGCGTGCGCGTTGACGCGAAACTTCGGCGGCACGAGCGTACGCAAATTTTCCAAGCAGCCGGCGACGTCGAAGACGCGATCGCACTTCTCGCATTGAAAGTGGTGATGGTGGCCTTTGTCGGATCGTTCGTAACGCACCGGCTCGCCCGGAATCTCGACGCCCTCGATCCAGCCCTCGTCGAGCAGCGCGCCGACGGCTCGATAGACCGTCGCAACGCCTAACCCGTCGATACGCTTCGAAGCGGCCTCGTGCAGTTCGGCGATGCTCAACGGCCGGTCGGCGCGCGTAAGCACTTCCTGCAAGGCTTCGCGCTGTTTCGTCTTGCGACTCGCGTGCATCGTGTCCGTATTCCTTATAATGGAGCTTCTCCTTCGTCCCGGGCATGCGCCTGCAGCCGCGAGCTTGACTTTAATGATAATGATAACGTATTATCGACAATATGAAAAGCCCAATTTCGCGGGGCTGGAACCGGGTCTCGGAGCACCTGGAACGGAATGAACTGGGAATGAGCGCGCGTCTGCTCCGTGGCGGCATTGCCGGCACCGCGATGCTGTTTGCAACGTGTGCTGCTGCGCTCGGCACTCATGCCGCCCTAGAGTGGACGCAGGCAATCGGCGTGTTACCTGGAGACTACGGCCGGCATGCCCACGGACTACTTGCGCCCGTGGCACTGGGTGCCCTAACGATCGGTGCCGCCGCACTCTTCCTTTACGCCGCCCATCTCGCCGGTCTCGGCACGCGCTCCCTTCCTTCGCTCGCTCGGCAGTTTCACGCGTCGCTGGATTGGCGCGCCGCAACGACGATTGCGGCCGGTGCTGCACTCCTGCTCGTCGCTATGGAAAGTAGCGAGCAGCTCGCGTGCGGACGCTTCGACGGCTTCCTGAGCGCGTTTAGCGGCGTGCCAGCCGCGGGAATCGGCCTTATCGCCGCGTTGAGCGCCGCGACCGTCTGCGCATTGCGCGCGTTTTGCCGGTGGCTCGCGTGCGCGCACGCTACGCTCGTTTTTGCAATCCAATTTCTGCGACGCGTTCACCCCATCGCGGCCGCAACGGGTCGGATACGCTCGTGGCTGAAACCCGTTCTGTCTCGCTATGCCGTCGACGCCGCGCATGCGTTCGGCATGCGCGCGCCGCCGTTTTCTCGCTCAACGACCTTATCCTAACTTCCCCACGCCGTTCAGCGAGGATCAATCATGCCTGCTCGTTTGGCACGCGCATACGCGCGCCATGGCCGCCATAAGGCGCCGCAACTTCTAGCGATTGCCCTTCTCTTGCTTTTCCTGGCTGCCGGCCGGGCGAGCGCGAGCACGTTTCTGACCGGCACGGTTACCAGCAAAGGCGCCCCCGTCGCCCGCGCAGAGGTAACGGCGTCCGGAAACAACCTTACGGTCAAAACGACCACCGACGCGAAGGGGCGCTTCTCGTTTCCCCCGTTGGCGACCGGCACGTACGACGTCGAGGCCCGTCGCGGCGACCTGCACGGCATCGTGCGCGTCGATCTCGCCGGCGGAGGCGCGACCGTGACCATCGCAGTTACCCAACTTGCCGAGATCGCGCACACCGTCGTTGGCCAAGCCCAGTCGTTGACCGTTCACGGCAGCGGGAGCGACGTCGTTCTGAACCAGACGGCCCTGACGCGATCGCCCTTCGACAATAGCTTCACGCAAATGGAGACGCAGATGCCGGGCGCAGCCCAAGGTGCCAACGGCGTCGTCCACATCAACGGCGACCACGGGGTCATCAACTACACGATCGACGGCGTACCGCTGCCGCAGGAGCTCAACCGCGACATCGGCAGCGAGATCAACATCAACAATCTGTCGTTCGTTGACGTCATCGAAGGCGCGTATCCGGCCCAATACGGCCTGCGCTTCGGGGCGGTCTTCAACATGTCGACGCTGGCCGGAACCGGACCGGCCGGCTTCAGCGGATACGGCTCGTTCGGCTCCTACACCGACGCCCAGTCGACGATCGGCTACCACGCGCCGATCGCCGGCGGCGGCGGCTTCGACGTCGCGTTCAGCGGCCTGGGTACGACGCGCGGGCTCGATCCGCCGGACTGGAACTCTCCGCACAACGACGCGAGCTCGGTCGGCCAGTTCGCGCGCTTCACGTTGCCGGCCGGCGGCAACGACTTCACCAACATCACGTTTTTCAACACCCACGAT